>DXDU01000079.1 GCA_019115285.1 Candidatus Acutalibacter pullistercoris | reverse complement strand
CTGCTCCCACCAGCGCCGCCGCTTCCCCGGCGCTGAGATACTCTTCCTCCACCATGCGCTCCACAACCTGCCGCTGGCGCTGGGCGGCCAGGTCCGAGTTCTCGTTGAGATCGTACACCGAGGGGGCGTTGGGGATTCCCGCCAGCAGGGTGCACTGGCTGGGAGTCATGTCCTGGGGCTCCACCCCGAAGTAGGTCTCGCTGGCGTCGGCCACACAGTAGCACCCGCTGCCAAAGTAGATGGCGTTCCCGTACAGCTCGAAGATCTCCTCCTTGCTGTACTTCCCCTCCAGGTCCCAGGCGAGGAACACCTCCGCCACTTTCCGCTCCAGGCTCTTCTCCTGGCCCAGGCACAGGTTCTTGGCCACCTGCTGGGTGATGGTGCTGCCCCCCTCCTGGAAGGAGAGGGTGCGCAGGTCGTTGAGCAGGGCCCGGCCCAAAGCCAGGAAGTCCACCCCGCCGTGGGAGAAGAACCGCTGGTCCTCCACCGCCACCACGGCGTCCACGTAAGTCTGGGGCAGCTCCTCAAAGGGGGTAAAGCCCTCCTGGGACCGGACTTCCTCCACCCGCTGCTCCAGGGGCTTTTCGTCCAGGACCTGCTGGTACAGGTCCCAGCCCTTTAACGTGAGCCATCCCGCTCCCAGGGCCCCGGCGCACAACAGGCACAGGGCGATGTTTCTCAGCCAGCGCAGCAAACGCATGATTGTTCCTCCTGTCTTGTTCTGCACACAGGATACCAGGGAATTCTTGCGAATTTCTTGCGGGCTTCTTTCCGTATTTTAAGTTTTGGCCTGTCTTCCGGCCTCAAAGGCCTGGTGTTCCTGAAGGATCTCCCGGAACAGGGTGATGGAGTCCCACCCCTGGTTCGCGGGGGTGACGACGGCCTTCAAAGCCACCGGCCCGCCGCCTTTCTTTCGCAGGCTGTGGAGGAACTGGTCCAGCTGAGACTGGGTAAAGCCCGCCATCACCAGCATCTCCTGGGAAAAGCCCTCCGCCGGGGCCGGGGCCCCTGTTCTGGGGAAAAGCCCGGCCAGGGCCCCCACCGGCTCCCCGTAGTCCTCTTGCCCCACCTGTTTGGGGCGTACGCCCAAGGGCAGGCAGCACAGGGCGATCTTCCTCCCCCGCTCCCCTGTGAAGTTATACAGCAGCACTGTGGCAGCCATGGCTCTCACTCCTTTCTTTGTGGAGATACTACCATGTTCCCCGGGGATTTGCAAGCCCGGAGGGCTGCCGCCTCCAAGAACTGCTTGAAATCTTCCGCCCGATGGACTATAATGATGGCAACACTGCACAAAGCCCCACGGGGCCTTGCCCCGTATCCTAGTCCATGGGAGGAGCCAGCCTTGAGAAAGATCCGAGAATCGGCGGAAAATTATCTGGAGACCATCCTGATCCTCCAGGAGAGGAACGGGTCGGTGCGCTCCATCGACATCGCGGCGGAGCTGGAATTCAGCAAGCCCAGCGTCAGCGTGGCCATGAAGAACCTGCGGGAGAGCGGCTGCGTCACCGTGGACGGGGACGGCATCATCTCCCTGACCCCCCAGGGGCGGCAGATCGCCGAGGGGGTCTACGAGCGGCACCTGCTGTTCACCAAGTGGCTGGTCTCCCTGGGCGTGGACCAAGAGGTGGCCTCGGAGGACGCCTGCCGCATCGAGCACGTCATCAGCGAAGAGAGCTTCCGGGCCATACAGCGCCACGTAAACGCCCGGGAGTGACAAAAAACCGGTGAAAAGGGCCCGGACCCCAGTCTCCTGGGGTCCGGGCTTTCCGCGAGATACAGAAAGGAAACCTTATGGAAGAACGAGAAGAACGTTTAGAAGAGATGAGCACCTTTTTCGAGGCCAGACTGGACCTGTACGACCACCACATGCTTGGCGACGTGGCAAACGCCAGAGAGCTGTACGCCTTCACGGCCCAGGCCCTGCCCGCCAAAGAGGGCTGCCGGCTCCTGGACTTGGGCTGCGGCACCGGCCTGGAGCTGGAATTCTACTTCCCCCTGTGCCCCACCGCCCAGGTCACCGGCATCGACCTGTCCCAGGGGATGCTCTCCCGGCTGAGGGAAAAGTTCCCCGAAAAGGACCTGACCCTGCTCCAGGGCTCCTATTTCGATGTGCCCTTTGGGGAAAACGTTTTTGACGCCGCCGTCTCCGTGGAGAGCCTGCACCACTTTACCAAGGAGGAGAAGATCCCGCTCTACGCCAAGGTGCGGGCGGCCTTAAAGGAGGGCGGGTACTTCCTGCTCACCGATTACTTCTCCCTGTCGGAAGAGGAGGAGCGCCGCCACCGGCAGACCCTGCTGGCCCTGAAAAAGGCCCAGGGCCTGGGGGACGATCAGTTCTACCACTACGACACCCCCCTCACCGTGGGCCACGAGGTGGAGGCCTTCCAGGCGGCGGGGTTCTCCCGGGTGGAGATCGTAAACCAGTGGGGGCCCACCTACGCCATCCGGGCGGTGAAGTGACGCCCGATGACAAAAAAGAACGCCATCTGCCCGGCATCCAGGCAGGTGGCGTTTTTAGTTCAGGCGATGAAATTCTCAGCAGGAAAACAGCCGCTGAGAGGCCCCGGTCTTTCGCAGGGCCAAGAGAAGGGGCAGGCCCAGGGCGTAGCAGATCACCAGCTCCCCAATGCCCACGGACAGGGCGGAGGCCCCAAAGGCGGCCCAGGTGAAGTTCCCCAGGGCGAAGGTCCCGGCGCTGGAGAGGCAGGAGAGCTCGAAGCCCACCAGCACCACGTTGGCGATCACCGGCGGCAGAGGGGCCAGCACCGGCACGCCTTTAATCTGGATCTTCCTGGCCATCCAGGTGCCCACGGCGGCCAGCAGGGTGGCTCCCGTGCCGAAGATCCAATCCACCAGGCCCAGGGGGCTGCCAAGGTTGGCTAAAAAGCAGCCCACCGCCAGGCCGGGAATGGCGGCGGGGGTGAACACCGGCAGCACGGTCAGGGCCTCGGAAAAGCGGAACTGTACGGCGCCGTAGGCCAGGTTCACAGCGGCGGCCGCGTAGGTGAGCACCGCGTACAGGGCGGCGATCATGGCGGCCTGGGTCAGGAAGCGGACGTTTTTCGTTGTTCTCATGGTTCATTCCTCCTGGAGAGGACGCGCTCCGGGCAGAACAGGACCCGCAGCGGCCCTTAGTTTTGTTTAAGGTCAGGATGTTCCGACTGACCGCTCCCCAAAGCTGGGGAGCACAGAGAAGGATACACGATTTTGGGAGAAAATGCAAGATAATTCACGATTCCACTTGCGTATTGCCGGTGAATACCGTATAATAGTAAACCAGTGCGGACCCGCGGGCGTGGCGGAATTGGCAGACGCGCCAGATTTAGGTTCTGGTGGGTGACCGTGCAGGTTCAAGTCCTGTCGCCCGCACCACGTCGGAGCAAAGTGCGCTTTGCTCCGACGTCTTTTTTTGCCTTCGGCACAAAAAGACGCCGGGCGCGTCGCTCCCTTGCTCCTCCTCCCCGCAAAAAGTCTCGTTTGCTCCGGCTGCTCCCTTGCAAGCGCGGTCGCCACGCCTCCGCTGCACTACCAACTTTTTGCGGACAAGGGCAAGGGCTTTTTTACGTTTTGTTCGCGTTTGGTGTGTGTATCTATCATTGCTACCCTAAGCTAAAGATCGGAGAAACTGAACAGTGCCTGCCAATTTTTACTTCTTCCCTCTTCACTCTTCCCTTTTCGCTGCACTGCTCTAACCACACCCCTAGTCTGGCCAGCCGTGTGGGCAAGATTTGTGCTACCCACCCCCTACCCCCTCCCGCGCCCAGACCAAGGAGTTATATAAACCATCGCAGGCGCGGGAGGGGGATTAAGCTTTTAAACCTTATTGAATTTTCAAGGGGGCTGCGGTCTCACCTGCCGGTTCGGTCGGTGCTGGACGGTGCCCACTGGGCACCAGGACCCCCTTGCACCCCCATGATAGATAGCCGCCTCTGAGGCAGAGAGCTATAAAACGTGGGGGGTTGTCAAAGGGGGCCGTCAGGCCCCCTTTGGAATGAGATTATAGAATAATAATTCCCCCTCCCGTACAGCAAGGGGACAGATTCTATCCTAACTAGCCTTACGGGAGGGGGCAGGGGGTGGGCCGCACTCGTCCAGAGCAACGCGTCAGGCGAGACCAGGGGGTGGGGCGCAGATAACTTTCCCACGCTGGACAGCAGGCGAAAGGGGCAGTATTCGCCCAGGCTGGGTTAAGCCGCCAATAAAATCCCGGAGCTTGCGGAGGGATTTTCCTGGCCCGCGATGCCAATCGCCCGGGCCCGCGGTGCCAACCGCCCGGCGGATTGCATTTTCCGGTGGGATCCGGTACAATAGAGGGCGCTGACTTTTTGGAAAGAAGGGAGACCCTTTTATGAATACAAAAGAAGTGGCGGAGCTTCGCCGTCGGTGGCGGCCGGAGAAAAACGCCGTCAAGCGGATTTACGGGTGCCTGTTCAACGCCAGCGGGGGCATTCTCGCCGACCTGGAAGAGCCTCTGAGCATGCTCCCCCTAGAGGAGACCGAGCAGTACTTCGCCCTGCTGAAGAAGACCCTCTCCGGCAGGCTGGGGAAAAACCTCATCGACCTGGTGTTCTCCACCCAGCAGGTGGCGGACAGCGAGGAGCACCGGCTGCTCATGGCCCTGCGCAGCTCCGGCCTGCAGGACGCACAGGCCCGCCATGCCTTTTACGAAAAGGCCGCCCAGACTTTGGATCTCCAGGGCAACTACCTGCTGCTGTTGGCACACGACACCTACGATGTCCCCGTCAAGGGCAAGGACGACCTGGAGCTGGACAGCGACATGGTGTTCTCCTACCTGCTGTGCGCCGTCTGCCCGGTGAAGGAGGGCAAGCCCGGCCTGGGGTACTTTGCCGGGGACAACGAGTTCCACTGCTGCGTCTCCCAGACCGTGGCCCCGCCGGAGTACGGCTTCCTCTTCCCCGCCTTCGACGACAGGGCCGCCAACCTGTACAACGCCCTGTTCTACTGCCGCCGGCCGGACAGCCAGCCCCAGGCCTTTCTGGACAGCGTCTTCCACACGGAGATCCCCATGCCCGCCCAGGAGCAGAAGGAGAACTTCCAGCAGTCCCTGGCAGAGGCCCTGGGGGAGGAGTACAGCCTGGAGGTGGCCCAGGAGGTCTACAGCCAGATCACCGGCAGGATGGAGGAGCACAAGGCCTCCCACGACCCGGAACCCCTGACCATCACCGCCAGGGAGATGGCCCGGGTTCTGGAGGAGTGCGACATCCCCCAGGACCGGGTGAGCTCCTTCGTCTCCCTGTGCGACCAGCGGTTTGGAGAGGGCGCCGCCCTGCTCACGGACAATCTGGTCAACACCAAAAAGGTGGAGATCAAAACGCCCCAGGTGTCCGTCACCGTGGAGCCTGACTACGCCCCCATGGTGCACACCAGGGTCATCGACGGCCAGAAGTACCTGCTCATCCCCGCTGGGGAAGGGGTGGAGTTCAACGGCCTGCCGGTGAAGATCCCCTTCCGAAAGGAAGACGGGACGTTTGAGGAAGAGTGACCGGGCCCGGCAGACCCAGAGCCCAACGGAAAAGGGGCCGGCAGTCAGTTTGACTGCCGGCCCCTTCGCCATGTTTTTTTATTCCGTTCTCTGGCAGCGCAGGGTGATTCGCCCTCTGCCGTCCAGGGTGCAGGTGAACAGGGTCAGGTCCCACTCCCCCGCCTCCATCTCCTCCAGGGCGGTGCCGGGCAGCTCTTGGGTCTCTGTGACCTCATAAGCGCAGGTTTCCCCGTCAGGGCCGGCAAAGGTCACCGGGTCCCCGGGAGAGAGCTGGTCCAGCCGCCCGAAGTGGCTTTGGTAGTTGTGCCCCGCCACAATCAGGTCTCCCCCGGAGAGGGAGCCCTGGTACCGGCAGGGGGCGGTTTTTAAATCCTCCTCACTGCACTGGCTGAGCACCGGCAGGGTCAGGTCCAGGGTGGGGAAGCTCAGCTCCCCCAGGTACTCCCGGCCCTCCGCTTCCACGGTGGCCATGGACTGCTCCTGGCTGTCTTTCTGGGGGGACTGCTCCCCCGCCGGGGCCTCCCCCGACGGTTCCTCCTGGGAGAGGGCCGTCTCCTGGCGGAGGGCCTCCAACGCCTGGGCCACAGACCTCTCCGCCCGCCAGGCATCCCACAAGTTGAACAGGACCAGGCCCAGGGCCGCCGCCAACAGCAGCAGCCCCGCCAGAATCAGCCCCCTGCCCCGCTTTCTCTTAGAAGTGTTTGCCATGGTAGACCTTCCGCCGGGCGGCGCCCACAGCCAGCAGCCCAGCGCCCGCGGCCCCCAGGGGGAGCACAGGCCACCACAGCTGCCCGGTCTGGGGCAGTTTGGGTTTGTCGTCTTTCTCCCCGCTGCCGGAGGTGGGAGTGTCCTTGCCCGGGTTCTCCGGGTCCACGTCCCCGCCAGGGGTGGGATCGTCAGGATTGTCCACGTCCGGATCGTCGGGCTCCTCGGGATTCTCCGGGTCATCGGGATCGTCCGGGTCCACGTCCCCGCCAGGGGTGGGATCGTCAGGAATGTCCACGTCCGGATCGTCGGGCTCGTCGGGATTCTCCGGGTCATCCGGGTCCACGTCCCCACCAGGGGTGGGGTCATCGGGAATGTCGATGTCCGGGTCTTCCGGGTCATCGGGGTCGGGCTCGTCGGGATCAGGGTCGTCCGGGTAGGAGCCGCTGCGGTGGTTCACAAACTCCGCCTGGTTCTCCCCGCCGGGAAGGATGGCGCCCTTGTCCCCCGTGGCGGTGAGCCGGTGGCCGCAAGTGTCGGTCTCGGTCACCTGGTAGGCGGTGTGGCCGGGCAGTCCCTCAAAGGTGATGGACTGGCCGTGGCTCAGCTGGAACGTGCAGGCTGCGGTGTCCTGGCCCTCCTCGAATGTCACGGTGCCGGTGGCGCCGTCAGACTTCTCAAAGGAAATGACCGGAAGCTCATTCCCCGCCGCGTATCCCGCCGGCAGGGTGAAGGTCACGGAGAAGGGGAACTCCCGGCTGTAGCTGCCCCAGTTGCCTGTGACCCGCTTTTCCACCGTGAGCTTGCCCTGGGCCACATTGGTAAGATTCTGGCCCTCCACCGCCACACCGGCGGCGTCTCCCTTCTGGTAGTACACGTCATAGCCTTCCATAGACTGCTCCCGCACCCGGTAGGTGTAGGCCACCCCCTGGCCGTCGAAGCGAGCAAGGCCAGTGTAGCGGTAAGTCCACAGGTCGGTATCGGCCTGCTTCCAAGTGGGAGCGGCCCCCACCGCGGTCCAGGCCTCCTCCCCTTCCGCCTTGCGCTCCAGGGTGAGCTGGATGGTCTCCGGCCTTGCGTCGCTGCCGCCGTCCTCCCAGCTCTTGCTGCCGGAGATGTCAATCTCGTCCGTCAGCAGGTTAGTGAAGGTGGGGCCCTTTTCTTCCGCGGGCTCGCCCTGGCCCCCATGCAGCTCCGCATAGCCATTGAGCGTGGGCTCCGTCACCCGGTAGGTGTAGGGGGCTCCTTCCCCGTCGCACACAGGCAGGTTGGTGAAGGTGTAGGTCCAGGTGCCGCTTTCCTTCTCAGTCCAGGCAAAGGAAATGCCGGAAGCCTCCAGATCCACCTGCTCCCAGTCTGTGCCGGTAACAGAGCGCTCCAAGGTCAGCGTGAAGTTCTGGGAATCGGGCCGGGAACCGTAAGCGTTGCCGTTGTCCAGCCAGACCTTCTCCCCGGAGAGGGAGGTGGCCAGGGTGTTGGCAATGTGGGTCACTCCGTCCTCTGTGTTGTAGTTTACGTGGTACTGCTGCCCGCCGTATGCCAGGGAGCCGTTCTCCCCCACAGGGGCGGTGCCTTCCAGCTCCAGGGCGTAGTAGTGGTACGGCGTGCCGTCTTTGTCGTACTTGGGCAGGCTGGTAAAGTCCGCCTGCCAGTCGTTGTCTGCTGTCAGCCCTAAGGTGGAGCCGACCGCTTCCCCTTCCAGGGAGCCGACTGTGCTTGCGTCGGTGGTGCGGTACAGGCCCACTTTCACGGCTGCACCTTCGGGAGCATCGCCGCCCAGCCACGTTTTTTCCACGTGAAGTGCTGTGGGCGCCACATTGGTGAAGGTGTACACCCCGGTGGTGGTGTCCCCCTCCGTCTCCTCCGTCACAGTGGCGTCAATCAGAAGGTAGTCCTCTGGGGTGTGGCTCCGTTCCTCCACCCGGTAGGCCACGTTTTTCTCCCCCTCCATCTGAGAGGGAAGGTCTTTCCAGGTGCAGGTCCAGTCGTTGCTTTCGCTCAGGGTGGCGGTCTGGTAATCTTTCCAGTCCTTCTCGCCGGCCTTGTACTGCAGCACCACGGTGACGCTGGCGTCCGCGGGGGCTTCTTTATCGCCTTCCTCGTTGTACCAGACCTTCCTGGCCTGGTAGCGGTCGGCGTCCATGTACAGGGTGTTGGTGACGGTGACCCGATTGCCGCCGTTCACAATGCCGTCCTCCGTTGAGTACTCCGCCTTGTAGTCGAAGTTGCCCGTCTGGGCGTAGGTATCCCCGGGCTCCACCAGGTCATCGTCTGTCACGCTGTTCAAACCGGTATAGCCGGTGATCTGCCCGCCGTTCAGCTTGGGCTTCAGTTCCCGCACCCGGTAGGCATAGGTCCCCTGGCCGGTGAAGTCCACTGTGGGCAGGCCCACGATGGTCTCGCTCCACTTGCCGCCGGAGCTTTCCTTGTCCCCGCCGTACAGGTTGATGAGCTGCACGTTCTCCCAGTCGCTGCCGCCGCCGGTTCGCCGCTGCAGGACGAACCAGGCCTCCCAGGTGGCGCTTTCTCCCCGGGAGTTGGGCCGGGTGCCGTACTGGTTGTCCCCGTCCTCCCAGGCTTTTTCCACCGTGAGGGAAATGGCCGCCAGGGTGTTGGTGGTCACATTGCCATCGGCGGTAAACTCCGCCCCGGTGACCAGGTTCCCACCGTTAACCTGGTAAGTTTCCCCATCCTCCCCCAGGGTGAGGGTCTGGGTGGTATTGTTATAGGCCACCTGGGTCTCCACCACCCGGTAGGTGAGGTTCTTGCTCTCCCCATCGGACCGAATCACCCTGGGCAGGTTTGCAAAGCTGCCGGACCAGCCGGTGTTATAGATCTTGCCGGTCACCGTTTTGGTGAAGGGGGAATCTGTGTCCCCGCCAGTGACCGCGCCGGCAATGGCGGCCTGTTCGCTCTCGGCCAAGTGTTCGCCGAAGTACGTCCCGGCGTCCTCCCAACTTCCCGTTTCGTCAGAAACCTGCAGCTGGAAGGTCACCGTCACGTCCAGATCGATATAGCCTGTGGTGATGGCGTTGCCGTTTTCGTCCTTCCACACCTTCTCAAAGGGAACAGTCATGTACAGGGAGTTGGTGACAGAACTCAATGCCACAGTGCCATCTTCCCCGGGCGTCTTGCCATTGGAAGACCAAGCGCCGCCGCTGGTGGCGCTGTAGCCGGGACATTGGTCCATATCTTCCCGCACCGTGTAGGTCCAGGCCTTGCCGTTGGTGGCGTAGCGCTCCAGCTCACCCTCCCCCTTCCCGGTAATGGTGAAGGTCCAGGTGTTGCCTTCGTCGGTGTATGCCACCGTGTAAAGCTCGGGAGGCAAGGTCTCCGTTTTGCCGTCGGTGGTGCGGCTCACCGTCAGGCCCAGGGGGTCTGTTCCCTCTTCCAGAGACGGCCGGGTGCCCATGGCATTGTTGTAGTCCTGCCAGGTCTTGGTGCCCGTCAGGGTCACGGTCTCCTGGGTGTCCCGCCGCTTGTTGTAGAAGGTGGCGTCGGCCTCGTCCCCGGCGTCCTTCGCCGGTGTCAAGTCCTCCACGCTGGTTCTTTCCGTCATACTAACAGACGCATCAACAGCCACGTCTCCCTGTGCGGCGTAGGTCAGGTAGCCTCCCAGGCCGCCGGTTTCCTCTACGGTGTAAAGGTATTTGCTGCCATTGGGCGCGTACAGGGGCAGGTCTTCAAAGGTCACCAGCCCCAGCATGAAAGTGACAGGGCCGTCGGTGTCCTCCTCTTTCGCTTCTTCAAAGGCTGCTTGTACGGTGCCGCTATCGATGGTCTTGGTCACGGCAAAGCCGGTCTCTTTCACTGGCTCTCCATTCACCTGGTAACTTCTGGTCAGGGTGAACTGGATGGCCGGGAAGCCGCCGTTGTCCGCCGTGGTACCGGCGGGCAGGGTGAGAATCTTCTTCACCTGGAGTTTTCCCGTCTCCGGGGCGTAGGTGTTGGTAAAGGTGAAGTTGGAGGACATGTCCGTCTGGATCTGGTACACCTGGTTAGTTTGAAGCTCATTGCCCAGGTTCATGGTCTCCCGCACCCGGTAGTAATAGCGGTTGCCGTTCTCGTCGTACAGGGGGAGCTTCTCAGCGCCTTCCTGGGCAGCGGCGAAGTCCCCATTCTCAGTCACCACATTCTCTCCCATATAGTCGATGCGGAAGCGGTAGGCAGTGCCGTCCTGGATCTTTGCCCAGTCCTCCGGCCTGATGGTCAGGGAGGCTACAGGATCGGTATCAGACAAAGAAGCGAAGGCCTCCTCGGTGTTCTGGGTAGAGCGGTACACGTCAAAGCGCACCCCGGGCAGCTGGGCCTGCGGGCTGTTCCAATACCCAGCGGGCAAGCCGGCCCACAGCTTTACCCCAGTGACGGAGAAACTATTGGCCAGGGTATTGATAAAGGTGCCGTCCTCCAGCAGGGCGTACCGGGGGTACTTGATGGCGGTGGAGTCCTTCGTGTCGTACTCCCCGATGTCGCCGGGCTTGTCACTCTCATTTTTCCAAGCGCCCGCTTTCAGATCAAGGACGTTGTCCTGTTTTTCCCCAAAGCCCACGCCGTCCCGGTTGCCGAAGATCTGAGAGTCGGGGCCGTCAGGATTCCCGGCGGCGTACTGCACCGCCTGGTAATCGAAGTCGCTGACGTGGACCTTGGCGCGCTCCACGGCGAAATACTGGATCTCGTAGCCGTAGTCGTCGTACTGGGGAACGCCCTCAATGGTCACAGACCACAGGTCGTTCTCCTGGTTGTTCGTCTCGGTGACCGGCAGCTCCACCGCCACGGAATCCGTGGTCTCCCCCAGCATCGACAGGCCGGCAGGGGGCAGCACCCCCTGGGTGGCAGGGACCTCCACTGTCTCGCGGTCCGTCTGGGACTGGCCCGGCTCCACCACCTTCCAGCGGTAGTCCTTCTTCACCAGCTGGATCTGCTCGCTGCCGCTTTCATCGTGGACCACGCTGTAAATGTCCAAGTACAGGTCGGGGCGGTTGCCGTTGCCGTCGGCGAAATGGTCCCGCCACTCCTTGTACCAGGTGACATTCTTCACGTCCCCCCGGCGGTTGGTGACAGAGACGGTCTGGGTGTCCCGGTCCCGCAAGAGGGCGTCGCCGGATGCTGTGTCCTCGTCGGTGCCCACCACGTACTGGGTTTGATAGGAGGCGGTGTACTGCCCCCAGACCTCCTGAATCTCCTTGGGGAGCTCATTGTTTTCGATAACTTGCCAGGCCGTGCCGTCGGCGCTCTTTGTGACCCACACTTCCCGCACCTGGTAGGAGACCACAGCCCCGTCCTTGTCGTACTTGGGCAGGCTGTAGAAACAGAACTCAGACGCAGGCTGGTAATTCTCCGGCCCCAGAATGACCTGGAGGGAGGCAGCGCCGTTTTCCCTGTCTTCCCCGGTGATGGGAACCGCCTCAGAGCCCACGGTCACGGTGTCGTTCCCGCCGTTGTTGGTGATGTTCCAATCTCTCTGCCCATTGGCAAAGTCCAGCTGGAAGGCCAGGGCATATTGGGTTCCACCTTCGCTGGCTGCATGGCTTCCACCAGCTGGGCGATGCCCTGGTTCTCCTCCTCCCCCTGGCCGCCGCTGAGCCAGGTCTTGTTCACTTGCACGTCGATGGCCCCCAGCCGGCGGTTGGTCACCGTGTACAGGGCGTCCACGTTGACGGGGACGGCGGGGTCGGGATTTTTCTGGGTCTCGTAAGTCACCTGGTAGCGGTGGTGGTCTGTGGAGACGGAGAAGATCTCCCCGCCCTGGCTCAGGCCAGCTTTCCACTCCGCCTCAGTGGGGAGGTTGCTCTCTTCCCCGCTGTGGCCGTGGTCTACGGTGCTGCCGCCCACCTCAAGCTCCACCACGTAAAGATCGGTAAGCGCCACGTTCTCAGGCAGATCAAAACTGATAAACTCCGTCCAGCTGCCAGAAGAGCCGTCCATAGTCTTGGTGACGGGCTCCCCGTCTTTTTCCAACGGCCGCAGGGTGCCGTTTTCGCTGTAGTACACCCCCACCGTCACAGGGTCCCGGTGGAGGGCGTCGCCGTCGTCGATCCAGTTCTTCTGGACCATGATGACCGTGGGGTCCCCCGGGGCGTTGGTGATGACGCTGGAGTAATCCCCACTTTCCGGGTAGTAGTCGTTGACGTAGCTGGGCACGTAGCCCTTTCCGTGTTCGTCCTCCGCTTCCAGCAGGAAGTAGCTGTACAGGTGCCCCGTCTCGTCGAACTTGGGAAGATTCTGCACAATGCAGTCCCACTCTGTATTGCTGGGCTTGTTTCTCCCGTTAAAAGCTGCGATGTGCCCGCTCTCGCTGGTGAGGCTCACGCCCTCCGGCACGCCTTCCGCCAAGAAGGGATTTTGACCCTCATCTTTGGGAATAGTCACCGTCACATAGGGAGTTTTAAAGTCGAAGTCGTTCCCCGCCAGGGTCTGGTAGATGTGGAAGGTCACGTCATCCTGGGGTTCGACCGTCTCGCCGTTCCCATCCTTCCAGTACTTCTTGATGGCAAACTCCACCTGGTCCTGGATCTTGTTGGTCACCACGGTGGAGCCGCTTTTGTACTCCACTTCGGCGTGGTAGGCGACCTCTGTCTCCTCCTTCCCCACAGCCTGGGCCTGGGTCAGGGTGAACTGGCCGTTTCCCACTTCGTGCTTTTCCGCGTTCTTGAGAGATGCCTTCACCGTCTCCTGGCTGGCGGTGGTGGGAACGTCCACCCCCTGGTAGACCGCCGTCTCCTTCCAGAAGTACTCCAGCACCTGGCCCTGGGCGTCGTACAAAGGCAGGCCGGACACCGCCCCGGAATCGGTGAGGTGCTCGGCGGAGAAGTCGTGAAGCACGTAGGTAACCGGCTCCCCGTCCTCTCCCATGACAGGCTGGGCGCTGTCGCTGGGAGTGTATTCTTCCTCCCCCTTGGCCTGCTGGTACAGGATGAACTCCACCGCCACGTCCTCAAAGTCCGCCTGGTAGGCCGCGGCCTGCCAGATCTTGGTCACCTGGGCGGTGGCAGTGTTGGTGCGCCGGTTGGACAGGGTGCCCCCGGTGTACACCAGGTCGTCCCCGTCCTGGCGAACGCCCTCCACCAGCTGGCCGTCCTCATAGGCGGGCACTTTGTCGCCGGTGACGGAGCCGTCCTCCCCCACCTGGCCGAAGACCTGCTCGTAGTGGCTGCCGCCGGTCAGGTACTCTCTGGCCCCGTAAAGATACCGGGCGCCGTCGGGGTTGTACTTGGGCAGCGCCAAAGCCTGGCAACCCTGGTCGGTAAACACGATCGAGAAGGTATCGCCCTCCCCTTCCCGGGCCTGCTCACTTGTGGAGAGGGTCATCTCCACAAAGGTGTTGTCCCCGCCCTCCACCGCATCGGAGAGCCGCACCTGAGAAGCCTGGTTGGGCTGGCTTCCCACAATGTACCGCCACAGGGCAAACTCCGCCTGGGGGCGGCCGCTGGCGTCGCCGTTGTCCAGCCAGATCTTGGTGGCCTGATAGCGCGTAGTGCCGGTGAGGGTCAGGGCCAGCTGGCCGCCGCTGTACGTCTGGGTGACGCTGGAACCGGCGTCGTCCACTCCGGCGTTGTCGTAGGAGATGGCGAAGGAGTCCCCGTCCTCCCCCTCGGGGAGCAGGCTGGTATCACTCTCCAGTTCTTCAAAGGTGACTTCCCCGGCGCCCTGGCCCTCCTGGTCTGTCTCAGCCACCCAGTAGGTCAGGGGGTGGCCCTTTTCGTTATAGCAGGGCAGGTTGGGAATAGTGATGGTATAGCTGTCATTCGAGCCGGCTGCCATGGTCCATTCCAGCTCGGCAAAGGCCTGGCTCTCCAGGGGGACGCTGTCCTCCTGGGTGCGGTTGGTCTGCCCCTGCAGGGAGAACTGCCCCAGCAGCTTCTCCGCCTGCTCCGAGGTAAGCTCTTCAAAAACCCCGCCCCGGCGCAGCGCCAGGGTGAAGGTGAAATCTTCCACCCGGGTGTAAGTCCACCCAGAATCGGTTTCCTCCAGCTGGTAGCCGTCCACCTCCGGGGCCTTAAAGCTCCAGGTTACGGTGTACTGCTGCTGATTGCCGTAAGAGTCCACCGGCCCCTGCAGCGTCTCCGGCAGGGAGATGGAAAATCCCTCGCTGGTCCCCGTGATCGCAGGCCACTGCTCCAGGCCCAGCTCTTTCAGGGTCTGGTCGTTCAAAGCGCCGGACTTGACCACCTGGCCGCCCTGGGTTTTCACCGAGAAGGTCACCTCGGGGTGGAACTGCCCCTCTCCCCAGCCGTACGCGGGACGCAGGCCGGCTTCATTGTTGTTGTCCACCCAGGTGACCACCTGGGTCTTGGGAACAGCCTCCCCGGGGGTGTACTCCGCCTGGACCCGTTTCAGGGTCACGGGGGTGGTGTTCAGCTGGAAGGAAAGGGACGCTCCCTCCCCATCGTAAATCTGCCCGCAGGGTGACCTCAGCCTCCTCGCTGGTCGCTCCCTGGGCCCCAGTCCACCACAGGGAGAGCCCTTCTCCCTGGGCCGCCGTGGGAAGGGGGAACATTCCCGCCAGCAGGACTGCCGCCAGCCCGGCGCTGGCGAATTTCCTTTTCCAAGTCTTCCAATGGGTCATCGTATACCTCCTGTGCACTCCCCCTTCCCCACCGGCAAAGCCCTGCCTTTTTCCACTGCCGGACAAAAACAGAGACCCAGGCCGGTTGGGGTGCGGGTCGCAATAATAGGACATATTCTTAAGTATATAGTTTACCATTTTTACCCAGGGAGGCAAGCCCGGGCCCCTTGGAAAATTTACCAAAAATTCACACAAACATCTCTTCCAACGATTTTCTTCAGGATTGCACAAAAACGAGACGCTCCCCCGCAAGGAACCGTCCCGTTTTCCCAAAAGGTGTTGGAAGGAAAAACCTACCCTCAGAAGGCGGCAGCTATGTAGCCTTCCTGGGTCAGGACACATTGGCTAAAATCCGTCACATTTACATCCCGGTTGGCAATGGCCTTGGTCAGGTCCACCGGGCTCCACTGGCCGTCCACATACACCATGTTTCAGGCGTGGTAGCTGCCCTGGCGGTCTCCCTTCACAATGGCGCAGGGGATGCCCTGGCTGCGGCACAAGGCGGCGTAGAGGGCGGAAAAGTCATAGCAGATGCCAGTTTTGCTGGCCAGCGTCTGGGCGGTGTCCGGCACGTAGTTGACCAAAGTCCCCTGGGCGGCCTGCTCCCCCAATGCCTTGTCGTAGGTGAAGTTCCCCGCCACATACCGGTAGAGGGCCAGGGCCTTGTCCCCGTCGTCCTAGAGCCCTTGGCACAGGGCCTGGGCCGTCTGCCCCACCTGGTCCTCCTGGGAGAAGGTGATCTCCACGGCGACGGTGGCCTTGGCCACCGACCGGTACTTGGTGCCGGAGAGGTTTTTATACAGGCGGATGGTGTAGTCCCCGTCCCCCTGGGTCAGGGCGTAGGCCCACTCCTCCCCGGGATGGTAGGTGTAGTACTCGGTCTGGCCGTCCTTGGTGACGGCCACCTTCATCTTTCCATGCCGGTCCCCCTCGTAGCGCACCGTAAAGTACCCCTCACAGGCGGTGGAGGTGTCCAGCACAGGGCTGGCCGCCCAGGCCGCCGTGCCGGAACACACCAGCCATGCCCCCAGCAAAAGGGCGCAAAACAGCGCGGAGAGTCTCATCGTCCGTTTCATAAACAGCGACTCCTTTCGGTAACTGGCTGCCATACCTAGACCGGGCTTAGGCCCTATAGCTTTGCGTCACAGCCTTTCGGCTGCTTTGCCTTTATCGTTTGAGTGCCGGACGCCGGAGGCTTCCCGCGCTCAATCTCTTGTTTGGAACAGTTCCCCAGGGGCCGCCTTGTCTTCCCATCCTTTCCGGCAGCCAGGCAGTCACCGCCCGCCCCAAGGCCCTATTCTCCTAATTGTCATACTACGCCCTCTTTCTGTCTTTGTTAAGAGAATAATAAGACATATTTTAAAATATCGCTCATTTCGCGCACAAGAGGAGTTTTCTGCCCAAGGCGCGCCCCCCTCAAGGGTCCAGCCTTTGCGGCTGGGGGCGGAGAGAGTCCATGCCCCGGCGAAGGAGCTCCATCAGCAGGGCTCCCCCCAGACCGATCAGGAGAAAGCGCATGCTCATCAGAGAGGCGTTATATCTGCTGAAGGAGTAGGTCATGGCGTAGATGTAAATATTCCCCAAATACACCGCCGTGGCAAAGAGCACAGGCTTCCGGTATTTTTTCAGAGCCAGAGAGGCCGCGATCACGCCGATACACAAGTACAGGTCCAGCCGCTGCAGGTCCTGCACAGATTCCAGGGTCTGGTCCAGGGCCTGGTCCCAGTAGAACACCGACTCAATCATCCTCTGGGGCTTCATCACCCCGTAGGAGTAGACCATCTGCTTCCAGTCCGTGTCCCACCACACCTGCTGCCGGTAGGCCGCCTTGATGCCGTCGGTCTGCAGAGCCACGTACCTGGCGTACTGGGGGAGCACCTCCCCGTTTTCGTCGTAGTAGTCGGCGTACTTTTCCCGGGCGGGCTCCTCCACGTTGGTCACGTAGTCCAGATCCTCATCCGCCGGGTAGCCCACGCCCTGGTACGTGCCCAGCAGAGTGGGGTTGCCCGCGCCGTAGGTGAGGGGCACAAAGGCGTGGAACTGCATGTAGTTCCGGATGGTCCAGGGGATGATGAAGCAAAGCACCACCGCCGCCAATACCCCGCACTGCTTCAGGAGCAGTTTTCTGTCGTACCGGCACACCAGCAGGTACACCAGGGCAAATACGGGATAGGGCGCGATATTGGCCTTCATCATCAGGCCGAACATGTACCACCAGGCGCAGGGCCAGAAGTTCCGGTACCCTGGCTGTTTGCCCATGCGCAAGGTGTAATAGACCATGCCCGTCAACGCCAGCAGGAAGGGCGTCTCCGTGAGAATGATGGTGTTCATCCAAAGGAAGTCCGCCCGGAACAGGGGGAGCATCCCCAGCCAGCCGCACCACTTGGGGGTGAACAGGGACACGCTGCGGTAAAGAAACCAGGCGGTTCCCAGATCCATCAGGATCCACAGCAGCTTGAGGGAAAGCCACAACAGCTTCCCCTCCCCAAACACCAGCACGAACAGCCCGATGAGCACCGTCATCCCAGGCATAATCTGGGCGCTGGGGTACTGGTTGTGCATGGTGATGGTCCCCGTCCTGGCAAAGGTGATGCCGCTGTTGATATAGGAGGCATCGTCGCTGTTCAGGGTGTAGCCAAATCCCAGGCTATACAATGTCATCAGCCGCACCACCAGCAGCAGGCCCAGCACCACCAGGGCGCCCCGGTGCTCACGAAAAAACGCCCCCGCCCCCTGCTTCCATCCAGAAAAGTTTCCTTTCCCGCTCATGATCCATTCTCCTTTTTCCTCGGCCGGCAGGGGTCTTTCTGTTGTGGAACACAACAGAAAAGGGGATATCCCCTTTCGGTTTATTTTTCTCTCAGTGCTAGTATATCACATTTGTGGGGTTCTGTCAGCCCAACCTGCCCTTAAAGTCCTCATACCCAAATTCCTTCACGACCTCCACCGAGCCGTCCTCATGGCGCAGGGCGATGGCGGGCAGGGGCATGCCGTTGAAGGTGTTTGTCTTGACCATGGTATACAGCGCCATATCTTCTAATATGATCTCGTCCCCCTCCTCCAAGGGCTGGTCGAAGGAGTAGTCCCCAATCACGTCCCCGGCCAGGCAGGTGGGCCCCGCCAGGCGGTAGGTGTAGGGCTTCTCCCCCGCCTTGCCGGAATCCTTCACCGGCGGGCGGTAGGGCATCTCCAGCACATCGGGCATGTGGCAGGCGGCGGAGGTGTCCAAAATGGCGATGTCCATGCCGTTGTGGACAATCTCCAACACGGTGGAAACTAAAAAGCCCGCGTTCAAGACCACGGCCTCTCCCGGCTCCAGATAAACTTCCAGGCCGTATTTCTCCCGGAAATGCTTCACCACCCGTACCAGCCGGGGGACGTCGTAGTCCGCCCGGGTGATGTGGTGGCCGCCCCCCAGGTTCAGCCATTTCATCTGGGGCAGGTACTTGCCAAACTTCTCCTCAAAGGCGTGGGCGGTGGTCTCCAAGTCGTCGGAGTTTTGCTCGCACAGAGTGTGAAAGTGCAGACCATCCAGCAAGGGCAGCAGGCTCTCGTCAAAGTTTGCCAGGGTGGTCCCCAGCCGGGAGCCAGGAGCGCAGGGATCGTAGATGGCGTGGCCCTCCTGGGTGGAGCACTCCGGGTTGATGCGCAGACCCACCTGCTTGCCCGCCTCCTTGGCCCGCTGTCCATAGCGTCTCAGCTGGCTGGGAGAGTTGAACACGAGGTGATCCGCCAGACCCAGCAGCTCCTGAAATTCCTCCTCCCGGTAGGCGGGGGAGAACACGTGCACCTCTCCGGGGAACTCCTCCTTCCCCAGCCGGGCCTCGTACAAACCGGAGGCGGTGGTGCCGCAGAGGTACCGGCTGAGGAGAGGGTAGCAGGCAAAGGTGGAGAAGGCCTTTTGCGCCAGCAGGATCTTGCAGCCCGCCTCGTCCTGCACCTGGCGGAGAAGTTCCAGGTTTTTCTTTAGCAGCCCCTCGTCCATGAGAAAATAGGGGGTGTTCAGCTGCGCCATGTCAGTCCACCAGGACGGGGTTCTCGTCGATCTGCCAGGGCAGGCCCCACTGGTTCAGGGCGTCCATGTAGGGGTCCGGGTCGAACTCCTCCACGGTGTAGACGCCGGGCTTGTTCCACTTGCCGGTGAGCAGCATCATGGCCCCCACCATGGCGGGCACGCCGGTGGTGTAGGAAATGGCCTGAGAGCCCACTTCCT
>DXDU01000078.1 GCA_019115285.1 Candidatus Acutalibacter pullistercoris | reverse complement strand
CGGGCCCAGGGAGGGCCCTCCGGCGCTTTTCTCTTTTCTTTCCGCTCAGTTCTCTCAGGCCTTGGGCACCAGGCGGTCCAGGCACTCCAGGTACTTCTCCTGGGTCTTGGCCACCACCTCGTCCGGCAGGTCCGGGGCCGGGGTGACCCCCGCCAGCTTGTTGTCCGTCAGCCAGTCCCGCAGGTACTGCTTGTCGTAGCTCAGGGGGGAGGTGCCCACCTTGTACTCCTCCCGGTTCCAGAACCGGCTGGAGTCGGGGGTGAAGACCTCGTCGGCCAGCACCAGCTTGCCCGCCTCGTCCAGGCCGAACTCCAGCTTGGTGTCGGCGATGATGATCCCCCGCTCATAGGCGTAGTCGTAGCAGGTCTCAAAGAGCTTCAGGCAGGCGGTCTCCAGCTGATTTGCCAGGTCGGCGCCCAGGTCTTTCACCAGCCCCTCGTGGGTGACGGAGTACTCGTCGTGGCCCTCGGTGGCCTTGGTGGAGGGGGTGAGCATGGGCTTCTCCAGCTTCTGGGCCAGCTCGTACTCCCCGGTGATCACCTGGCCGCAGAAGGGCTCTTTCTTCTGGTAGGCCTTCCACATAGAACCGAACATGTACCCCCGGATGATGAACTCGTAGGGGAGCATCTTCAGCTTCTTCACCAGCACCACCCGGTCCTTGTACTGCTCCTTGGAGAACTCCTCGGGCATGTCCTTCACGTCGAAGGAGACCACGTGGTTGGGCACGATGTCCTCTGTCAGCTGGAACCAGAACTGGGAGAGCTTATTGAGCACCATGCCCTTCTGGGGCACAGGCGTGGGAAGCACCACGTCGAAGGCGGAGACACGGTCGGTGGTGTAGATGACAAGCTCCTTGTCAGAGACCTCGTAGATCTCCCGGACTTTGCCGCTGCCGATCTTTTTCATGGATAGATCATCCTTTCCTCGTGTTATTGTCTATTGTACCGCAAGCGCTAGAAGATTACAAGGCCCGCAAGGCAGGAAAAGGCGTTGAGCCCCGCGGACCAGCCCAGGGCCCTGTTCCAGGGGAACCCCAGCAGCAGCCGCCAGACCCAGGCCTCCGCCCCCACCACCGCCAGCTCCACCGCCAGCAGGCAGGGGAAGTAGGCCCCCTCCCCCAGCCACAGCACCGCCCCCGCCACCAGGGCGTTGGCGGCGGGGTTGGTCAGCAGGTTGCACAGGAAGCTCACGTACACCGGCCGCCCTTTTCTGGTGAGCAGGAACACCGCCCCGCCCTCCAGAACCACGGTGAGGAAGAAGGCCCCCGCCAGGGCCAGAAAGCCCTCCCTCACTTGTTCCGCCGCGCCCGGAGGATCAGCGTCACCGCCGCCGCCACCAACACCGTCACCAGCGCCCACACCAGGGGCGACTGGTACCAGGCCGGCTCCGGGGCAAATACCACATCCAGCAGATTCATACTCTCTCCTCCCGTCTCTCGCCGGCCCCCGGCCTTCCCGCCGGAGCCGGCTGTTTCCCAGCCGCAGGGGCGGCTATTTCTTTTTCCTGGCCCGATAGATCAGCACCGCGGCCACCAGGACCAGCACTGCGGCCCCCACGGCCACCCAGGGGAATTGCTCCGGGGAGACCGCGCCCGGAGAGGCCACCTCGTCTAACAAGTGAAAGAAACTCATGGCTTTTCCTCCTTGCCTTCTGCCTGGAAGGATTTGGATTTGCTTCCGGCCCCGAAGAGCCGGCGTCGCCGCAGCCGGCTGTTTTCCAGCCGCAGGGGCGGCTACTTCTTTTTCCTGGCCCGGTAAATCAATATCGCCGCCACCAGGACCAAGGCCACCGCGGCCACCACCAGCCAGGGGTACTGGTGGACACCCTCCAGCACCGGAGAGGCCACCGCGTCCAACGTTTGAAAGAATTTCATACCGACTCCTCCTTACCGCGATCCTCTCACAGGCCGGTCGCTTCCGCCGCCACGGGGCGGGGTTTCACCGCTGCGATTCCTTCCGGCCCCGGCTGGACAGGCCCACGCACACCGCGGAGAGCGCGATCCCCGCCGCCGACAGGGCCAGAGCCTGCCCCTGTCCCAGGGCCAGCCCCTGGAGGGGCAAAGTCCCCACAAAGAGGAACTGGGCCGTCAGCCCGAAGGCCAGCCCCGGGGCGTTGGGCAGCTTGTCCGTCACGGCCCCCAGGGTCACGGGCATGGTCATGTTGAAGCACAAAAGCCCCAGCAAACTGGGCAGGGGGTGGGCCCAGCCCAGGCACAACAGGGGCAGGGACAGGAGCAAAGCCCCCACCCCGGCCAGCCTGGGGCTTACTCTGTCCGCCAGAAAGCCCCCGGCGGCCTTGCCCAAAAAGGCCGCTGCCGCCGCGGCCAGGGCCCACAGCCCGGTCTTCCAGGGCAGGGGGACCGCTCCCCCTACGAAGGCCCGGAGCGCCACCGACCCCAGAGCCAGCCCCACCACCCACCAGAAGGGCAGGGAGGAAGCCCCGGAAACCGCCGCCCTCCGCTCTGGCCGGGAGAGGGGCGTCTTCCAGCAGAACAGGGCGCACAAACCCAGCAGGGCGGCCAGGGCCGCCGCCATCCAGGGCCAGGGGAAGGCGGTGCCCCAGAACATGCCCAGGGCCACCCCCAGCGCCCCCGTGGAGACGAACACGCCTCCCTCCCACAAGGTGCCGGGGGAAGAGACCAGGGCGTCCCGGCCGCCGCCCGGGTGGAACAGGGCGTTGCCCAGCCCGCAGAGGACCACCGCCCCCCAGCCCAGGGAGAGCCACCCCAGCAATGCCCCCGCCGCCACCGTCAGGCAGCCCAGGGCCGCCCAGGGCCTCCGGGGGAACCGGTCGCACACCGCCCCCAGCAACGGCTGGGTAGCAAAGGCCAGCAGGTTGTAGAGGAACACCCCCAGCGCGGCCTCCTCCAGGCTGGCCGCCCCGGGGACGAACACCCCCAGGCACACAAAGCCGCAGGCCAGGTCCACGGCGAAATGGGCCGCGGACCGGCTGGCCAGCAGGGCGGTCACAGCTGGTCCTCTGCCCCCAGCAGGGCGTCGTAGATGCTGTCCACTTTCCCGTTCTTCACGTACACCCGGGGCACCCGCTTAGACAGGGCGCAGACCACCTCGTAGTTGATGGTCCCCTCTTTTTCCGCCAGCTCGTCGGCGGTGATCTCCTCTTCCCCGTCCCGGCCGATGAGGGTCACCGTGTCCCCCACCCGAACCTGGTCCAGGGCGGTGACGTCGGCCATCAGCTGGTCCATGCAGATCCGGCCCAGAATAGGGCAGCGCTTCCCCCTGATGAGCACTTCCGCTCCCCCGGGGGACAGAAGCCTGGGGTAGCCGTCGGCGTAGCCCACCGGCACGGTGGCCACCCGCATCTCATGTTGGGCGGTGAATTTCCTGCCGTAGCTCACCGTGGCCCCGGGCAGCAGGGTCTTTACGTGAGAGACCACCGACTTCAACGCCAGGGCGGGCTTTAAAGCAGGCCGGCTGCGCAGCTCCCCGGAGGGGTACAGGCCGTAGAGCACGATCCCTGCCCGGACCATGTCCAGGTGGGACAGGGGGTAGTCGAACACACCGGCGGAGTTGGCGCAGTGCCGCACGGGGAAGTTCACCCCAGCCCGGGCCAGGGACTCGATCATCTCTTTCAGGCAGCCGAACTGCCGCATGGTAAAGGCGTCCCCTGCCTGGCCCTCGTCGGACACAGCGAAGTGGGTGAAGATCCCCTGGGGGATAAGCCCCGGCAGGGAGCAGGCCTCTTTCACCTCTTCCACCGCGGCCTCGTCCCGGCTGATGTCCTGGTAGTAAAAGCCCAGGCGGCTCATGCCTGTGTCAATCTTCAGGTGGATGTTTACCTTAACCCCCACCTCCCGGGCGAAGCGGGACAGGTCCCTGGCGTACTCCAGGCTGTAAACGCACTGGGAGATATTCTCCCGGCTCAGGGTCCCGGCCTTGTCCGCCGGGGTGTAGCCCAGCACCAGCACCGGGGTCTCGATCCCCGCCCGGCGCAGCTGCAGCGCCTCCTCCAGGTTGGACACGGCAAACCAATCGGCGCCCAGGGAGGCGAACTCCCTGGCCACCCGCACGGCCCCGTGGCCGTAGGCGTCGGCCTTTACCACGCAGCACACCATGGCTTTGGGGTCCGCGGCTTTGCGCACCTCCCGGAAATTCTGGGCCAGGGCGTCCAGGTCGATCTCCGCCCAGGTCCTTCTAAGTAGCTCTTTCATAACCTTGTGTCCTTTGTCTTGTGATCTTCTGGCGGGGCCGGGGCTTTGGCGCTGTCCCGACCCGGGGCTGGGGGCCCGCCCGCCCGCGGCTGCGCCGCGGGCCTCCGCCTGCCGGCGGAGGCGCCGCCCCGAAGGGGCGGCGGGGCGGGCCCCCAGCCCCGTTCCTGCCTGCTGTCTTTTACTGGAAATACTTCACGCCGCTCTCGAAGAGCTTCTGGTCCTTGTGGCCGGGAACATTCTTGTACAGGTCCGTCCCCTTGCGCTCGGAGTGGCCCATCTTGCCCAGCACCCGGCCGTCGGGGCTCATAATGCCCTCGATGGCGCACACAGAGCCGTTGGGGTTCCACTGGATGTCCCCGCTGACCTGCCCTTCCGGATCCACGTACTGGAAGGCGATCTGGCCGTTTTCAAGGAGGGCCTTCAGGTGGGCGTCGTCCGCCACGAACCGGCCCTCCCCGTGGGAGACGGGCACGGCGTGGATGTCCCCGGGGTTGGCCCCCGCCAGCCAGGGGGACTTGACGCTGGTGACCCGGGTGTACACCATCCGGGAGACGTGGCGGCCCAGGGTGTTGAAGGTCAGGGTGGGGTCGTCCTCCTTGGGCTCGGTGATCTTGCCGTAGGGCACCAGGCCCAGCTTGATCAGGGCCTGGAAGCCGTTGCAGATGCCCAGCATCAGGCCGTCCCGAGTTTCCAGCAGGTCGGTGACCGCCTGGGCGATCTTGGGATTGCGGAAGGTGGTGGCGATAAACTTGCCGGAGCCCTCGGGCTCGTCGCCGCCGGAGAAGCCCCCGGGCAGCATGACGATCTGGGCATTTCGAATGGCCTTCTCCATCCGGTCGATGGTCTCCTCGATGTCGGAAACGGACAGGTTCTTCACCACCAGGATCTCAGGGATAGCCCCGGCCTTTTCAAAGGCCCGGGCGGTGTCCACCTCGCAGTTGGTGCCGGGGAAGGCGGGGATGAACACCCGGGGCTTGGCCGTCTTGATGGCGGGCGCCTTCCGGTTCCGCTCCCCCCACAGGGGCACGTCCTTGGCCACAGGCACGGCCTGGGCCCCGTTGGGGAAGATCTTCTCCAGGGTGCCCATCCAGGCGGCCTCCAGCTCCTCCAGGTCCATAACCTCGCCCTGGAACTTCACGTGGGCTTTGGCGCAGGTGTGGCCCAGGGGCAGCACCGTCAGGGCCGGGTCGGAGGCAAGGTCCGCCTCCTCGGAGAGGGCCACCACCAGGGCGCCCTCCTGGGGAGCGAACAGAGTCTCTTTGGAAAGCCCCTCCCCAAAGTGGAAGCCCAGCTTCTCGCCGAAGCACATGCGCAGCACGGCGGCGGCGGCGCCGCCCTCCCGCACCACGCTGGCGGCGGTGATATCCCCGCACTCCATGTGCAGCAGCACAGACCGGTAGTAGTCCTTCAGCTTGTCCCAGGCGGGCATGCCGTCCTGGTCCTCGGGGATGGGCAGCAGGCACAGGGTGCGGCCCGCCTCCTTCACCAGGGCGGAGAGGGTCCGGCTGGCCTTGGTCATGGACAGGGCGAAGCTCACCAGGGTGGGGGGCACGTCCAGCTGCTCGAAGGAGCCGGACATGCTGTCCTTGCCGCCGATGGAGGGCAGCCCCATGCCGATCTGGGCGGACAGGGCCCCCAGCAGGGCGGCGGCGGGCTTGCCCCAGCGGGTGGGCACGTCGTGGAGCCGCTCGAAGTACTCCTGGAAGGTGAGCCGGGCCTTCAGGGGATCGGCCCCCACAGCCGCCAGTTTGGAAAGGCTCTCCACCACGGCGTAGGCCGCCCCCTCAAAGGGGGAGTACCGGGCCACCCCGGGGATGTAGCCGTAGCTCATGGCGGTGGCGTCGTCGGTCTCCCCGTGGAGCAGGGGGATCTTGGCCACCATGGCCTCTTCGGGGGTGAGCTGGTACTTGCCGGCAAAGGGCATGAGCACCGTGGCCGCCCCGATGGAGCTGTCAAACCGCTCGGAAAGGCCCTTCTGGCAGCAGACCCCCAGCCGGGCCATGTTCTCTTTCAGGGCCTGCACCCCCTCCTGGTCCGCCAGGCAGGCGGGCACGGCCTTCCGGTAGCGCTGGCCCTGGGGCGCGGCAATTTCCGCCTCGGCGTTCTGGGTGACGCCGTTGGTGTCGAGAAACGCCCGGGTGATGTTCACAATCTCGTCGCCCCGCCACTCCATTCTCAGCCGGGGCTCCTCCGTGACGATGGCCACCACGGTGGCGTCCAGGTTCTCCTCCCGGGCCTTCTTCTGGAAGGTCTCCACATCTTCGGGAGAGAGCACCACGGCCATGCGCTCCTGAGATTCGGAGATGGCAAGCTCGGTGCCGTCCAAGCCCTCGTACTTCTTGGGGACTTTGTTCAGATCGATGGTAAGGCCCGGGGCCAGCTCGCCGATGGCCACGCACACGCCGCCGGCGCCGAAGTCGTTGCACCGCTTGATGAGGGTGGACACACTGGGGTCCCTAAACAGCCGCTGGAGCTTCCGCTCGGTGGGGGGATTGCCCTTCTGCACCTCGGCCCCGCAGACCTCCACGCTCTTCTCCGTGTGGGCCTTGCTGGAGCCCGTGGCCCCGCCGATGCCGTCCCGGCCGGTGGCGCCGCCTAACAGCACAATCACGTCCCCTGGCACAGGGGCTTCCCGGCGGACGTTGGCCTTGGGAGAGGCCCCCACCACCGCGCCGATCTCCAGGCGCTTGGCAACGTACCCGGGGTCGTACAGCTCGGTGACCTGGCCGGTGGCCAGGCCGATCTGGTTGCCGTAGGAGGAGTACCCGGCAGCCGCCCCGGTGGTGATCTTCCGGGAGGGCAGCTTGCCGTGGAGGGTCTTCTCAAAGGGCACGGTGGGGTCGCCGCTGCCGGTGACCCGCATGGCCTGGTACACGTAGGACCGGCCGGACAGGGGGTCCCGAATGGCGCCGCCCAGACAGGTGGCCGCCCCGCCGAAGGGCTCGATCTCCGTGGGGTGGTTGTGGGTCTCGTTCTTAAACTGGATGAGCCAGGTCTCGGTCTTGCCGTCGATGGTGACAGGGGCCTCGATGGAGCAGGCGTTGATCTCCTCGCTCTCGTCCAGGTCGGGCACCAGGCCTTTCCTCCGCAGGTACTTCCCGCCGATGGTGGCCATGTCCATCAGGGAGACAGGCTTGTCCTTCCCCTGGTACAGCTCCTCCCGCAGGGCGAAGTAATCCGCCAGGGCCTTCTCCACCGCCTCCCGCAGGGGGCCTTCCTCCACCTGGATGGAATTGAGCCTGGTGAGGAAGGTGGTGTGGCGGCAGTGGTCGCTCCAATAGGTGTCGATGACCCGCAGCTCGGTGACGGTGGGGTCCCGGTGCTCCTGGTCCCTGAAGTAGTCCCGGCAGAATTGCAGGTCAGAGAGGGTCATGGCGAAGCCCATGGAGTTGAAATACTTCTCCATCTCCCCGTCGTCCCACTGGGTAAAGCCTGTGACCCGGGCCACGTCGGCTGGGACTTCCGCCTGAAGCTCCAGGCTCTCCGGCTTTTCCATGGAGGCCTCCCGGCTCTCCACGGGGTTAATCAGGTAGTGCTTCACCTTCTCGAACTCCCCGTCGGACACCTGGCCCTTTAAGCCGATGACCTTGGCGGTGAGCACCGCGGGCCGCTCCCCCTGGGTGAGGAGCTGCACGCACTGGGCGGCGGAGTCCGCCCGCTGGTCGTACTGGCCGGGCAGGTACTCCATGGCGAAGACCCGGTACTCCCCGGGCAGCCGGAAGTCCTCCCCGTACACCGCGTCCATAGGCGGCTCGGAGAGCACCGTGCGGGCCGCCGCGTCAAACTGCTCTTTGGAGAGCCCGGACACGTCGTACCGGTTGAGGATGCGCACCTCCTGCAGGCCCCCGATCCCCAGGTTGCCCTTCAGGTCCGCCAGCATCTGCTGGGCCTCGATGTTGAACCCCTTCTTCTTTTCCACAAATACCCGTGTGACCATACGTCTTCCTTTCTCCAGCCAAGAGCTGGCAAAGCGATCTGTCCGATCGGCTTTCAGAGATCTCTTTTCCCCCTAGCAGGCGGGGAGCCTCCCGCCCAGAGAAACAGGCGCCCCGCCAAACGCAAGGCCCCATACGCTACCTTATTGTAGCATACGGGGCCGTTTTTATAAAGTCTTAATTTTCCGCTTTTCCTCACAATTTTCCCTGGGGGAAGCTCACAGCTTCCTGTTCTTGGGCAGCTCCTGGGAGGAGGCGCCGCCTAAGTCCCCGATGGACAGGGCCACCGAGTGGTGGATGGGCTTCCAGGTCACGTCCCCGAACAGGGCCACCAGCATGGCCAGGCCGAAGCTGAAGACGAAGAAGGGGAAGGTGAAGGTGTACAGGGCCTTCTTGCCCTTGGAGCAGTGGATGCGACGGCGCTCGGTGGCCATGGCCATGGCCCCCATGAGGAACATGACAAAGTAGGAGTTCACAGCCCCCGTAATCACCGAGGCGAAGAACAGCCCCATCTCCTGCCGGGCGGAGGTGATGCCCACCACGAACATCACCGTGTTCAAAAGGATGCTCAGCACCGTCACCACCACGGCGGGAATGGTGCTCATGAGCATGTCGTAGCAGGCGAAGCTGCCAGAGTTAATCATGGTCTTTACCATAGACCAGCCACGCTTGGCGATGACCTGTAAGTACCCCCGCTGCCACCGGGACCGCTGCCGGATGGACTGGGCAAAGCTTCTGGGCTGCTCGTCGTAGAGCACCGCGTCGGGGCAGTAGGCGATCCGCTCTCCCCGGGCCACCAGGTCCGCGGTAAACTCCAGGTCCTCGGTGAGCAGGAAGTAGTTCCAGCCCCCCAGCTCCTCCAGAAGCTGCTGGGAGAACAGAAACCCGGTGCCGGACACGGCGCAGCTGGTGCCCAGGGCGTCCCTGGGCCGGTTCAGGTACTCAGACTCCCGCAAAAACCACAGCCCGTACCCGGCGGTGATCCAGTTGTCCCCGAAGTTTTTGGAGTTCCGGTAGCTGGTCACCGCCCGGGCCCCAGAGGAGAACACCTTGTTCATCTGGGAGATGTACTGAGGGTCCAGCAGGTTGTCGGCGTCGAAGACGAAATACCCGTCGTAACAGGCCCCCGTCTCCTGGATCCGCTCCAGCAGAAAGCGCAGGGCGTAGCCCTTTCCCACCAGTTCTTTATTCTGCCGCTGGAACACGGTGGCACCGTGGGCCCGGGCCACCTGGGCGGTGTTGTCGGTGCAGTTGTCCGCCACCACGTACACGTCCACCAGGTCCCGGGGGTAATCCTGCCCCCAGATGCTCTCGATGAGCTGGCCGATCACCGCCTCCTCGTTCCTGGCGGCGATGAGCACCCCGTAGCGGCACAGTTTCCGGGCCTGGTAATGCCGGCGCTTTCCCAGCAGCCGCACCAGGGCGAACACCGCTTGGTAACAGTAACAGGCGGCAAACACCGCCGCCAGCACGAAATTCAAGTAAGATAAGGTCCGCATGATTCCACCTGTCTTCCTTTTCCAAAAGGCTTTCAGCGAAAGATCACCCCGGCAGGGCCCAGCCCTGCCGAAGCGGCACCTGACCGGGAAGGGCCGCCCCTCCCGTTCGGGCTTATTATACCATACTGCAAGTATATTGTGAATCGCGAAAGGACAACTTGATATTTTTCTTACGAATTTATTAACCCCCGCCCCCCAAAAAGAAAAGTTTTGGTGATTTTAAAAATAGGGCTTGCATTTTCCCGAAGAATCGTGTAAAATAATCGAGCAACAAAAAAATCGGGCGCTTAGCTCAGCTGGCTAGAGCACCTGCTTGACGTGCAGGGGGTCAGCGGTTCAAGTCCGTTAGCGCCCACCAAAAATCGGCAGACACCGCAAGGTGTCTGCCGATTTTTACTTCTTCCCTCTTCACTTTTCACTATTCCTTTTTACCTCCACTGCTCGGGACCCCCTGGTCTCGCCTGCCGGAGAGCCGGCTTTATGCAAGCCCACCCCCTGCCCCCTCCCATGCGCCAACATCTCCTGAGGGAGACAGCTTTCCGGCATGGGAGGGGGAGATAAATCTATAATCTCATTCCAAAGGG
>DXDU01000077.1 GCA_019115285.1 Candidatus Acutalibacter pullistercoris | reverse complement strand
AGCCCGGCAATGGCGGGAATGCGGCCCAGATATTCGTCCTCGCCTGTAAAGTCTCCCTCCAGGCGTTCTATGGCGTTGAGGTACATCGCTGGCCTCCTTGCAGAAAAAGCACCCCAAACGGAGTGCTTTTTTCTTGTGACTTTTACAACACCCAGCCCCTGGCCTCCCCCTCTGGGGGAGGCGGCCTTGGCGCAGCCAGGGCCGGAGGGGGTGTTCTTATCGCACCCCAAACGCGTGCCGCCCCGTGTGTCTATCTCACCAGGCTTTCGCGCCCATTAGGCGCGTACGCGACTTGGGTGCAGCGTCACGCTGCTCACTCGTGCCGCAGGGCGTCGATGGGGTTGAGATTGGCCGCCTTTACCGAGGGCAGTAGGCCGAAGAGGATGCCGATGGCCATGGAGAACAGCACCGCCAGGAAGATAAAGGGAAGGCTGATGGCCACGGGGGCTTGGGTCAGGCGGGAGATGAGCTCCGCCAGGCCGATGCCGGCCCCCACGCCGATGAGGCCCCCCAGGCTGGTGAGCACCGCCGCCTCGGTGAGGAACTGCCACAAAATCCGGCTCTTTCTGGCGCCGATGGCCTTTTTCAGGCCGATCTCCCTAGTCCGCTCGGTGACGGACACCAGCATGATGTTCATCACGCCGATGCCCCCCACCAGCAGGGAGATGCTGGCAATCCAGATGAGCTGCTGGTTGGTGGCGTTAGACAGGTCCTGCAGCTCTTTGGCCTGCTGCAGCACGTCTTCCCCCTGGTACTTCACGGTCTCGTTTGTCACGTTCTCGTTGAGCAGGTCCGCCACCGCCTTGCCCACGGTGGACATGGCCTCGGTGTGGGTGCAGCGCACCGCCACCTCCTGGGGCTCGTCGTAGGCGTAGAGAGAGGGCCAGATGGCGTCGGGCAGGAAGATTTTCCCCGCCGAGCCGGAGCCCATGTACATATAGTAGTCCTCGATAGAGTTGATCACCGGCTGGAACTGGGTGCTCTCCTCCACCACCCCCACCACCACCAGGGCCATCGAGTCGTACTCGATGGTCTGGCCGATGGGGTCCTCCCCCTGGAAGAGGGAGTCGGCGGTGGCGCTGTCGATGATGGCCACCGGCCGGAAGTCGGTGTAGTCCTTGGGCACAAAGCCCCGCCCCTGCTTGATCACATACCCGGCGGTGGAGAAGTAGGCGTCGTCGATGCCGTAGATCTCGCAGCCGGAGAGCTCGTTGGAGCCGAAGTAAAAGGAGTTGTTGTAGTTGGTGCGGTGGTTGTACACCGCGGCGGCCTCCACGTTGGGCAGGTCCAAGATCTCCTTGTAGCTGTCCTCGGAGACGGTGGGCACCCCGTCGGGCAGGCCCTCGTTCGCCAGGTCGTAGAAGTAGTCGTAGTCGGTGTGGTACAGCTGGATCTTCACCACGTTGTTCCCCGAGCCGATGAGGTTTTGCTTGATCTGCTCGTTGGTGCCCTTGATGGTGGACACGATGGAGATGATGGAGGCGATGCCGATGATGATGCCCAGCATGGTGAGGAAAGACCGCATCTTGTGGGCCCAGATGCCTTGAAACGAGAGGCGGATATTTTCAATCATGTGATATCAACCTCCCTTAAAAGCTGTAGTAGACGGTGGGGCCATCTGCCACGGCGGCGCCGCCGGCGTCCTCGGTCACCGCGCTTTCCGTGCCGGCGTCTTCCTGGGCCTCCTCAGAGGTCTCTCCATCGCCTACGGTGTAGCCGGGCTGGTCCTCAGGGTAGGGCACCTCCCCGGTGTCCTGGAGGATGGCCCTGGTGCCGTCCTTCACGTCCGGGCCGTAGGGGAAGGCGATGTAGTCCTCCATGGTCAGCCCGGACTTGATCTCCAGGTAGCTGCCGTTGTAAATGGTCTTGCCCGTGGTGACGTAGGTCTTCTCCAGCCGGTTCTCCCGGGAGACCTTCATCACGTAAGAGCCGCCCTCGTCCTCCCGCAGGTAGGCCTTGTCCAGGTACATGGCCTGGGCTTCATCCTCCCCGCCCTCCTGGACGTACAGGGTCAGGTCCACGTACAGGCCGGCTCGCAGGCCGTCTGTCATGTCCGGGGTGATGGCGGCGGTGAACTCGTAGTTGGAGCTGTTGGGGTTGCCGGTGCCGTGGTAGTAGCCGTCCCCGTCCATGGGGTAGTCGGAGATGGACAGGATCTGGGCGTTGTAGGTCATCCCCGTCTCCCAGGAGGTGGCGGTGATGGTGTCCCCGGCGCTGACGCTGCCCAGCATGTTCTCGCTCAGGCTGCCGGTGACGAAGTACTGCTCCTCCCCGGACACCACCAGGAAGGGCTGGCCGCTCTGGGCGGCGGTCTCCAGGTCCAGCAGGGTGCGGACCACCCCGTCTACCGTGGCGGTGACGGTGGAGTTGTCCAGGGCCAGCTGGGCTTTCTCCAGGTCCAGCTTCTCCTGTTTGAGCTGGAACTGGTGCTCCTTGATCTCCGCCCGCTTCTCGGCGATGAGCTCTTTGAGCTGGGAGGAGGTGTAGCCCTTGTCGTCGTAGTCGTGTTCCGACTTGCCGCTGTCCTCGTCGTCGTCATCGTCGTCGTCCTGCTTTCTGGTGGAGCTGCGGGAGGCGGCGAAGGTCTCCTCGATGGTCTCCAAAGAGTTGGTTCCGTCGAAGAGGGAGTCGTTCTCGAAGGTGGCGGAGAGTTTGGTGCCGTCTAGCTGGAAGGAGGAGAGCACGTCCCCGTAGTTGGAGTTGCCCTCCCGCACCTCGAACACCGCGGCGAAGGGGGAAGCAAGGCCCGTCTCAATGGGCTCCTCCGTCTCCAGGCCGAAGAGGAGGGTGAGGAACTCGGAGGTCATGACGCAGTCCTCGTCGCAGAGGAACACGTAGGGGTCCTCGGTGGTGCCGCTGCCGGCGTAGGGCAGGGAGGAGGGGTCCAGCTGGCTGTACAAGGTCACGTCCCCGGGGCGCACCGTGGGTTCCGGCGTAGGCGTGGGATCGGGCTCAGGCTCTGGGGTGGGCGTGGGCTCCGGCTCCGGGGT
>DXDU01000076.1 GCA_019115285.1 Candidatus Acutalibacter pullistercoris | reverse complement strand
TCTCGCCTGCCGGCTCGGGTCCTGCGCCCCGGTGGGGCGCGTCCAGGACCGACCGAAGCGGGAGCTGAGACCGGTTCGCGGCAGAGCGCCACCGGCGCTCGCTCACCCCCTCCCACGCCCATACATTGGAGATATATTCAGCCTCGCTGGCGCGGGAGGGGGCAGGGGGTGGGTACCGCAAATCCCGCCCACCCAGCAGGCGAGACGGTAGGGCCCCGCAAACCACCCCCAGGCGCGAGGGAACGGGGCAGCGGCAAGCTGCCCTTTCGGGGGCGCTGTGGGGGCGAAAAGGGCGCAAAAACCAGGGCGGGACTGGCCAGGTTTTTTTGCCAGCCCGACTGACCGCTATGTTATGCCATCAAAAGGCGCAAGGCCCCTAAAATCCCGGCGGGCGGAGCCCCGAGGGATTTTCCTGCCCCGCGCGGGCACGCGCCCCGGAGCGCGCAGCGCGGAGGGATCTTCCTGCCTCGCGCGGGCACGCGCCCCGGCGGGCGAAGCCCAAAGGAATTTTCACGCCCCGTCCGGCTGTGGGCCGGGCCTTAGGGGGTCTTCTCTTTTTTGGGGATGACTTTGTACTTGAGCAGCAGGTCCTCTACCGCCTCGTCCAACAGACGAGAGGCGGGGATCCTGCTCTTGCGGGAGAAATCCCGGAACTTTTCCCATAGCTCCGGATCAACCGTGGACGCGACCTGCTTTCTGTTGCGGTGGACTGCGCTCATCGTGACGTTCTCCTTTCTCATACCCGCCAGACCCCAAAAATACCGTCCTGTGTCCCAGGTGGAACTGTCCCCTCCAGAGAGGACGGCGGCCTGGCCCTATTTTTGTTTTAGAGATTATTATAACATTTTTTCGCGTGACATGCAAGTTATTTTGGTGAATATCCCGACAAAGAAATCCCTTTCCCCTCCTTGACAAGTCTTTCCTCTCCCTGTATACTAAAGCCAGAAGGTGGTTTATAACAATAAACCAACCCCTTGAAAGGAGGCACGCCCTATGGAAGACCTGAAACTGTGCGAAAGCGATTACCGGTTCCTCTGCGTGGTGTGGGACCACGCCCCGGTGGCCTCGGGAGAGCTGGTGAAGCTGTGCTGGGACAAGCTGGGGTGGAAGAAGTCCACCACCTACACGGTGCTGCGAAAACTGTGCCAGCGGGGATTTTTGGAAAATAAGGACGCGGTGGTCACCGCCCTGGTGCCCAAGGAGCAGGTGCAGGTGTACCAGAGCGAGCATTTCGTGGACCGGGTGTTCGACGGGTCCCTGCCCCAGTTTCTGGCCTCCTTTTTGGGAGGCCGGGCCCTGACGGAGCAGGAGGCCCAAGAAATCAAGGAACTGATCGACCGGTATTCCGGCCAGTGAGGAGGGAGCGCTATGACTGCCCTGAGCTTTCTCACTTCCCTGTTCCGGCAGGTGCTGACCATGAGCCTGACCGCCGTCCCTGTTCTGGCGGTGATTCTCTTGGCCCGGCTGGCGTTGCGGGGCGCGCCCAAGAAGTTCTCCTACTGGCTGTGGGCCGTGGGGGCCTTCCGGCTGCTGTGCCCCGTGTCCATCCCGGCGGTGTTCAGTTTGTTTTCCCTGCTGCCGGGAAAGACCGTCTCCCAAGGGGGGCCCCTCACCCAGGTGAGCTACCTGCCCGCTGACACAACGGCTCCCGCCGCCCCTGTCTCTCCGGCAGGGGGAGAGGCCCTGGCCCAGGGCGCCCCGGCCCTCTCCCTGTGGGAGATCCTGGGGCTTACATGGGCCCTGGGGGTGGGGGTGATGCTCCTGCTGGCGGCGGTGTCCGCCCTGCTCACCCTGCGGCAGGTGTCTACGGCGGTGAAGCTCTACTACCACGTGTACGAGAGCGACAGGATCCGCTCCCCCTTTGTGCTGGGCCTTGTCAAGCCCAGGATCTACCTGCCCTTTGGGCTGGCGCCCCGGCAGCGGGAGTACGTCCTCTGCCACGAGACCGTCCACATCCGCCGGAAAGACTACCTGATCAAACCCCTGGGGTTTTTGGTGCTGGCCCTGCACTGGTTCAACCCCCTGGTGTGGCTGTCCTTCCACCTGATGAGCCGGGACATGGAGATGAGCTGCGACGAGAAGGTCCTCTCCCAGCTGGGAGAGGAAGTCCGCCGGGACTACAGCCTGTCCCTGCTGTCCATCGGCATGAACCGCCGGTTCGCCTTTCCCGATCCCCTGGGCTTTGGGGAGACGGGCGTGAAAGAAAGGGTGAGGAACGTGATGAAGTTCCACAAAGCAAAAACATGGGTGACCGCCGCGGCCGCGGCGGCGGTGGTGCTCCTGGCGGCGGCCTGCTCGGTGAACCCGGGGGCCAGTAAGCTGGAAGCCCATACGGAAGAGATCCTGCAGGCCTGGCTCACCCAGCCGGACGAGACCTTGCGGGACCTGGCCCTGCCCGACGGCGCCCCGACCCAGGAGGAGATGGACGCCCAGGAGGAAGAGCTCTACGCCCGGTTTGAGGAACTGTTCCCCCGGGAGTACTTTACGGACACAGGCTACGCGAGCTTCCGTTCCACCGTGCTGCAGGGGGCCATGTACCACCTGGCGGTGGGGGAGGGGACCATGGAGCTGACAGACCTCATCCCCAACGGGGAGGAGCAGACGAAAGACACCTGGCAGTGGGTGGCCCAGATCCGCATGGACTGCCCGGAGAAAGAGCCCCAGGACATCTCCATCCTGGTGAGCGTCCAGGAGGAGGGCGGAAAGATTGCCTCCCTCCGGCTGGACCAGCAGGACGCGGGACAGATCAGCGCCTACTTCGGGAGCGATCCCTTCCAGGACAGTGTGGTCCAGGAGAAGATTGAGAAGGCCGAGGCAGAGCAGCAGGACGCCTTCGACAAGATGCAGACCGCCCAGGAGGAGATCGACCGCCTGGAGGAGGAGCGGGAGGCCGGAGAGGACGTGGCCTCTCAGCTGGAGGAAGCCCAGTCCCAGTGGGACCAGGAGTTTGAGCGCTATTCCCAGGCCGCACAGGACGCCTATGAGGCCGGGGACACCCAGGAGCAGTCCCGGCCGGAGGAGGCTGTGGAAGGGGGCTTCGAGGCGGAGCAGGCCGAGGGTGGTGAGGAACCTCCCCTGCCGGAAGAAGGCGGCGTGGAAGTGGAACAGCCCGGCGGCACTGAGGAGCCGCCCTTGCCAGAAGAGGGCGGGGTGGAGGTGGAGAGGATAATAATCGGCTGAGCCGACGAAGCGCCACCGCCGCCCTGCTCGGCATGAGTGCTGCCCACCCCCGTCTCGCCAGCTGGTGGGAGAAGCTATGTGCATCCCACCCCCCTCCCCCCCTCCCGCGCCTATACCATGGAGGTATATCTAACCTCTCAGGCGCGGGAGGGGGGATTCTCTTTTTAAATTTTAATAGGATTTTCAAGGGGGCAAAGCCCCCTTGTACCCCCACGGGCGATAGCTGCTTCTGAGGCAGAAAGTCACAAAACGTGGGGGGTTCACAAAGGGGGGAGCGGTAGCTCCCCCCTTTGGAATGAGATTATAGAGTAACATCCCCCTCCCGTACAGAAAGGCTAACAACTATCGCTTGGTAGGTTTACGGGAGGGGGCAGGGGGTGGGCAGCACATAGCTTACCCACCCGGCAGGCGAGACGGGGGTGGGCACCTCTCATCCCGAGCAAAGCGGCAGGCGAGACAAGGGGGTGGGCTTGCATAAAGCTTGCTATCCAGGTGCGCACCCGGTCGGGGCGGTGGCCTATCGCCCTGCGGGCGCGTGCGGCCGCCGCCCCTGACTCGCTTCTTTCGCGGCTACGCCGCTCTTAAGGTCGTGGGGACTCTGTCCCCACACCCCTGCCACCTTTGAAAAGGTGGACGAAACTTTTACTTGTCTCTACCGCCCCAGGTTCGGCAAACCCGCCATCAAAATCCCGGCGGGCGAAGCCCAGAGGGATTTTACTGCCCCGCGGCGGCAGCCGCCGTGCCGGTGACGGCGCGGTCCAGGGCGGCCAGGTCTTTCTTTACGGCGACGTGTTCCAGCCCCGCGGCCTGGAACAGCCCGGCCACGGCCTGGCCCTGGTCCTCACCGATCTCCACGGCAAGAACGCCCCCGGGCTTTACCTTGGGCAGCCACAGCTGCAAAATGGCTCGGTAAAACACCAGGCCGTCCCCGCCGCCGTCCAGGGCCAGGGCGGGCTCTCTCCGCACCTCCTCCTGGAGGGTGGGCAGCTCCCCGGTGGGGATGTAGGGCGGGTTGGAGGCCAGGAAGTCCAGGCTCCCGTCGCCGAACTGGGCGGCGAACGCCGGGGAGAGCACGTCCCCCTGGAGGCAGCTTACCTGCCCCTGCCCGAAGCGCTCCACGTTTTCCCGCAGATAGGGCAGGGCCTGGGGGGAGAGCTCTACGCACTGGACCTGGGCCTGGGGGCACAGGGTGAGCAGTCCCAGGCCCACTGCCCCGGTGCCGGCGCACAAGTCCAGGCCCTGGGGAGCGGGCACGCCTTTTAGCAGCTGGGCCAAGGCCTCTACCACTACGGCGGTGTCCTCCCTAGGACAGAGCACCCCCTCTCCCACCCGCAGGGGCAGGCCCAGGAAGTCCCACTCCCCTAAAATGTACTGGAGGGGCCGGCGGCCTTTCCGCTCCTCCACCCCCTGGAGGAAGGCGGCGGCCTGGCCGGGGTCCGCTGGCTGGTCCCCAACAAGGGCCAGGCCCGCCCGGGTGAGGCCGAGAAAATGGCGGCACAGCAGGGCCGCCTCTTCTCCGGGGGAGTCAATCCCCGCCGCGTGTAATGTTTTTTTCGCCTGAAGGTACAGCTGCCGGGGGGTCACTGGAGCAGGTCCTCCCCGTTTTCCGGGATCACCGCCTCCATGGCGGCGATGGCGGCCTCGATCATCTTGTCGTCCGGCTCCTTGACGGTGATGCGCTGCATCCACAGGCCCGGGGCGGTGATGATCTTGGTGAGCAGGCCGTCGTGGCGGGCGCAGGCCTTTTGCAGCTCGTAGCCCACGTTCATGATAATGGGGATGCACAGCAGCTTGGCGGCGGTACGCAGGAAGGGGTTGGAGAAGGGGATGAAGAACCCCACCACAATGCCCAGAAGCAGCATGAGCGTGAGGAAGCTGGTGCCGCACCGGGGGTGGAAGCGCTTTTGGGGCCGGACGTTCTCCACGGTAAGGGGAAGGTCGTTCTCGTAGCAGAAGATGGTCTTGTGCTCGGCGCCGTGGTACTGGAAGGTCCGCTTGATGTCCGGGATCTGGGAGACCAGGATCACATAGCCCAGGAAAATGGCGATGCGCAAAAGCCCCTCGAACACGGAGCGCCAGCCGGAGACGTCCCCGGGGACCGCGCCCTCCAAGAGGTTGAAGAGCACTGTGGGCAGCAGGAAGAACAGGAGGATGGCCAAGGCCACCCCCAGCACCGAGGCCACCCCCATGATGACCCCGGTGATCTTCTCCCCCAGGTGGTCCATGAGCCACTGGTCGAACTTGCTCAGCTCCTCCTCCTCTCCCGTGTCCTCGGTGATCTTGTCCGCGGAGAGGGACAGGGCCTTGTACCCCAGGCGGAAGGAGTCGATGAGGGAGAAGATCCCCCGGATGAAGGGCTTGCCCAGGATGGGGTATTTCTGGGTGAGCCGGGGGCTTGTGATCTCCTCGGTGGAGATCTCTCCCGTCTGGCTGCAGAAGGCGGCCACCGTCTTTTTGGGGCCTACCATCATAATGCCTTCCATCAGGGCCTGGCCCCCGATGGTGGTGATCTTTTTACTCATGGGCGTTCTGGTTCCTTTCCTGGATCAATTTCTGTATCTCTGGGGAGAGGGGCAGGTCCGGGTGGGCCTGGGCCCAGGCGCAGTTGGGCAGCCGGATGGTGACCACCGTGCCCACGCCCTCCTGGCTCTCTATCCCCAGGGTCCCTCCGTGGAGGGAGACGATCTCGTCGGCCACCGCCAGCCCGATGCCCGAGCCCCGGACCAGCTGGTTTGCCTTGTAGAATTTCTTTTTCACGTTGGGCAGGTGCTGGGCGGGGATGCCGCAGCCCGTGTCGCTGACGGTGACCTCCACATAGCCCATGGCCTCTCGGGAGGAGACGGTGATGACGCCTCCGGCCTGGGTGTACTTCAGGGCGTTGTCGATGATGTTGACGAACACCTGGCGCAGCCTGTCCCGGTCCCCGTAGACCGGGGAGAGGGAGGTGTTCTCCTCGTAGGTGAGCTCTTTGCGCTCGGTGCGGGCCCGGTCGGTGAACAGGTACACCGCCTCGTCCAGCTCGGCTAAGATGTCCAGCCGGGCGGCGCTCAAGCGCATGCGGCCGCTTTGCAGCCGGGAGAAGTCCAGCAGCTCCTCCACCAGGCCGGAGAGCCTGGCGGACTCCCGGATGATGACGGTCATGCCCTTTTCGGCGGTCTCCTGGTCCGCCCCCAGGCGCAGGGTCTCCGCCCAGCCCTTGATGGCGGTGAGGGGGGTGCGCAGCTCGTGGGAGACAGAGGAGATGAAGTCGTTTTTCATCCGCTCGGCGGCGCCCAGCTCCCCGGCCATGTCGTTGACCGCGTCGCACAGCTGGCCCAGCTCGTCGTCTTTGGATTTCTCCACCCGCACGTCAAAGTCCCCTTGGGCGATCTGCTTGGCGCTGGCGCTGATGCGCTTGACGGGCACCAGGATGGAGCGGATAAAGTACACCCCGCTGAAGGTGAGCAGCAGCAGGATGAACAGCCCCGCCAGCACCAGGATGATGACCACAAAGGCCATCTGCTGGTCCGCCCGCTCCAGAGAGACCACGTAGCGGATGGACCCCACCAGGGCGCCGTCCTCATCCCGCACCGCCCGGGTGATGGCCATGACCTTCTCCCCGGTGTTCAGCTGGCCGATCCAGTTGCCGGTGCCGTCTTCGCTCTGCAGGGCCAGATCGTAGTCTGGCATGGGCTGCTGGTCCGGCTCGAAGCCGGTGGAGGTGATGAGCACCTGGCCGGTGCGGCTCAGGGCCATGATCTCCATTTTATCCTTATCCTGGAAGTAGTTCTCGATGTAGTCCCGGGTGATGGCGTTGAACTCGGAGGTGACGTAGCCCCCGGAGCTGACGGACAGCCAGTTGAGCAGTTCGTCCACCCGGCCGGTGATGGAGGTCTCTATGCCGCTGTACACAGAGCTCTGCACCGTGATGGAGAGGCTGGCGATGAAGATGACAAGGATGACGAAGACGATGCCGATGGTGTTGACGAACCACCGGCGGGCAATGCCTTTGACAAACACGGCCAGACCTCCTTTCTAAAACTTTCCGGTAAGGCTCACACGTCCCAGCGGTAGCCCAGGCCCCACACGGTGACGATGTGCTTGGGGCTGGAGGGCTCGTCCTCCACCTTCATCCGCAGCCGGCGGATGTTCACGTCCACGATCTTTTCCTCCCCCACGTAGCTGGGGCCCCACACGTGCTTTAAGATGTCCCCCCGGTTCAGGGCCACCCCCGGGTGGGAGAAGAAGTACTCCATAATCTGGAACTCCACCTGGGTCAGGTCGATGGGCCGGGAGCCCTTTAGGAAGGAGCGGTTGCGCAGGTTCAGGGAGAACTCCCCGGAGACCAGCTCGTCCCGGACGCCGCTCTCTCCCTTGTCGGTGGCCAGGGCCACCCGGCGGTATACCGCGTCCACCCGGGCCACCAGCTCCGAGGGGGAGAAGGGCTTTGTCACATAGTCGTCGGCGCCCATCATCAGGCCGCTGACTTTGTCCATCTCCTGGGTCTTGGCGGAGAGCATGATGATGCCGATGGAGCTGTTGCGCCGGCGCAGCTCTTTGCACACCGCCAGGCCGTCGTGAGAGCCGGGCATCATGATGTCCAGCACCGCCACGTCGAAGTCCCCGCCCTCCCGGTCGTAGAGCACCAGGGCCTGGTCGCCGGTCTCAGCCTCCACGGTGCGGTAGCCTGCCCGCTGGAGGTTGATGACCACGAATTCCCGGATGTTTTGCTCGTCTTCTGCCACTAAGATCTTTCTCACTGTGCGCACACACCTTTCTCATAGGGAGCTGGAGGTTACGATTCGGAGAGGAGCCGGAAGTTTTCCCGCACCTCATCGATCACGCGCTGGCCGCTGTCGTCCTGGGTGAGGGATTGGATGCCGTAGACCAGGTCCCCCTGGGCGGCCAGCTGCTGGTACCCGCTGCTCTGGCCCCGGCTCTCCCAGGCCGAGCGGGTGAACACCCGGATGGAGAACAGGGGCGACCCCAAAAGGGGCTGGTCCCCCTCCTCCTGGTCCACCACCTGGGTGTAGGTGACGGTGCGGGTGGAGGTGTTGTTGGAGGCGGAGAGCTGCTGCCGCAGCCACATGGGCACCTGGAACCAGTAGTTCTCCCGGGGGTTCATCATGGCGTAGAGCACCGCCCGGAAGTCCCCGTTCTTGTCCAGGGTGCGCCACTCCACCAGGTAGCTGGTGGAGTCGGGGGTCACGTCGGAGGAGATCCCCGGCAGCAGGGACACGGCGGGGAACTCCAAGATCCCGTCCTCGTTGATGTCCCGGCAGGTGAAGGAGGTGGTGGAGGGCCGGGAGAAGGGGTTCTGGTAGTTCTCCCCGTTGACCCCCTCCGGCAGGTTCTGCAGGCTGCCCTGCCCGTCGAAGAAGAACAGCTGGGTGGTCATGCTGCCGTCGGCCTTGGCGCCGTCCACCGCCACCCCGGGGAGCTGGGCGGAGAGCTTGCCGAAGGACAGGGCGGTGTAGTTGGTGATGGAGTTGTCCGCTTCCACAGAGGCCACCGCCCGGACCTGGCCGTCCACAAAGCGGTAGACCCGGGCCATGGCCGGGGAGGCCTCCCCCTCCTCCCCTTCGGGGGGCAGGTACTTGTCGATGGTGAACACCTCGTCAACGCCGTCGCCGTCAAAGTCGGTGACGGCCATCTCCCCGTAGGTGCCCAGGGGGTACTCGGTGATCTCCCCCTCTGAGAACAGGTAGGCGGACACGGCGGCGGTGCGGCCGGTGGTGCCGGCGGTGCTGCCCCAGCCGATGAGCACGTCCTGGCGGCCGTCGCCGTTTAAATCGGCGAAGCACACCCGGTCCACCTGGGTGGCGGTGTTCTGGAAGGTGGCGGCGGTGCGCCAGGCGTCCCCGTCCTTGAGCAGGAACTGCACCGCCACGCTCCTGTCCTCCAGGGCGTAGAATCCCAGGGCGTCCTTGCTCCCGTCCCCGGTGAAGTCCTTGGTGATGATGGCGGAGCGGTACTCCCCGTTTTTGGGGTAGACCAGGGTCATCTCCGTCCGGTCCCCCTGAAGGAGCTGGTGGATGCTCTGCTGGTCGGCGTTGGCCTTGGGCGGGGCCATCAGGTTCTGGGCGTCCAGCATGGAGAAGGAACAGCCGGACAGGCACAGGCACAAAAGCAGCCCCAGCCCCGTCCGGAGCAGGCGGCGTCCCATAGACCCGCCCCCTTTCTTCGCAGTTTTCTACCAGTATACCACAGTTTTGGGAAAAAGTCATGAACATTGGGAAAATAGTGGGGAAAGGGGAAGACCGTTGACAAAGGGCCCCCAGGGGGGTAGAATGTGCCCAGAAACGAGAGGAGGGCCGGGGATGCCCAGATTTTTTGTGGAAGCAAAGCCCCAGGGCAGGGTTTTCCTGGGGGGAGAAGAGGGGCGCCACGGGGCCAAGGCCCTGCGGCTGCGGCCTGGGGAGGAAGTCACCCTGTGCGACGGCTGCGGCCAGGACTACCTGTGCCTGGTGGAGGAGGTCCAGCGGGAGGGCCTGTGGCTGGACGTGCAGGAGGCCCATCCCAGCCTGGGAGAGCCCAGGACCCAGGTGACCGTGTGCCAGTGCTGGCCCAAGGGGGACAAGCTGGAAACCGTCACCCAGAAGGCGGTGGAGCTGGGGGCGGCGGAGATCTGGCCCCTGTTCAGCAGCCGGTGCGTGGCCCGGCCCGACCCCCAGGCAGCGGGGAAAAAGGCCGCCAGGCTGCAGAAGATCGCCAAGGAGGCCGCCCAGCAAAGCGGCCGGGGGAGGGTCCCCCAGGTGCTGGCCCCCGCCTCCCTGGAAGAGGCCCTGCGGGCCGCCGCGGCCCAGGGGGAGATCCTCTTCTGCTACGAAAAGGGAACGGGCAGCCTGAAAGAGGCCCTGGCCCAGTGCGGGGAGCGGGTGTTCTTGTTCGTGGGGCCGGAGGGGGGCTTTGCCCCGGAGGAGGCGGAGCTGGCCCAGGCTTTGGGCGGGAAGCTCCTCTCCCTGGGGCGGCGGATTCTCCGGACGGAGACCGCCCCCTTGGCGGCCCTGTCCGCGATTTTTTACGAGAAAGGAGACATGGAGCTGTGAGCGCGTCTGTGCTGATCACCGGGGCCTCGGGGGGCATCGGACAGGCCCTGGCCCGGGCCTTCGCCCAGAAGGGCTGGGGCGTGGGCATCCACTGCCACCGGGGGGAGGAGGCCGCCCGGGCCCTGACGGAGGAACTGCGCCGCCAGGGGGCCAGGGCCTTCTGCTACCAGGCGGACGTGTCCCGGGAGGACCAGGTGGGGGCCATGTTCGCCCAGGCCAGGGAAGACCTGGGCTTTCTGGAGGTTTTGGTGAATAACGCCGGCATCTCCTGGCGGGGGCTTTTGACGGACATGACCCTTTCTCAGTGGGAGCGGGTCTTCGCCGTCAACGTCACCGGCGCCTTTCTCTGCTGCCGGGAGGCCTTGCCCGAGATGATCCGGCAGAAGCGGGGCTGCATTGTGAACATCAGCTCCATGTGGGGGCAGCAGGGGGCCTCCTGCGAGGCGGCCTACTCCGCCTCCAAGGCGGCCCTCATCGGCCTGACCCAGGCCCTGGCCCGGGAGGAGGGCCCTTCGGGGATCCGGGTCAACTGCGTGGCCCCGGGGGTCATCGACACCCCCATGAACGGGGCGCTGTCCCAGGAGGACCTGGACGCCCTGCGGGAGGAGACTCCCTTAGAGCGGGTGGGCAGCCCGGAAGAGGTGGCCCAGGCGGTGCTCTCCCTGGTGGAGAACCCCTTTATCACCGGGCAGACTTTAGGGGTGAACGGGGGCTTTGTCATTTGACAAAGCCCTCTGTTTTTTGGTAGAATAGAAAGGATACCAGCGGCCGGCCTCCCCAGGGGAGAGACAGGCCCTGGCGGGAAAAAACGCGAGCAAGGAGGAGCGTCAAATGAGCTTCTGCATTTTGGGCACCGGCAGCTTTGTCCCCCAGCGGGTGGTCACCAATGAGGACCTGTCCCACATGGTGGAGACCTCGGACGAGTGGATCACAAAACGGGTGGGCGTGAAGCAGCGCCATGTCTGCACCACAGAGACCGCCACCGACATGGGCGTGGAGGCGGCTCAGCGCGCCCTGGAGAACAGCGGCGTCAAGCCCGAGGAGCTGGATATGATCATCGCAGCCACCATCAGCGCGGACACCATCTCCCCCGGCCTGGCGGGCATGGTGCAGAACCGCCTGGGCGCCGGCAGCTGCCCCTGTTTTGACATCAACGTGGCCTGCCCGGGCTTTCTCTATGCCCTGGATGTGGCCGACGGCTTTTTTGCCCGGGGCCGGGTGAAGAAGGTGCTGGTGGTCAGCTCCGAGCGCATGAGCGGCCTGATCGACTGGGCCGACCGGAGCACCTGCGTCATCTTTGGCGACGGCGCCGGGGCCGCCGTGCTGGGCGAGGGGGATGGCTACCTGTCCTCCACCCTGAGCACCCTGGGCGGGGACGACGTGATCTCCATCCCCACCTGGTGGAACAACTCCCCCTTCTATGAGAAGGAGCTCCCGAAAAACTGCGTCTTTATGGCCGGCCAGGAGACCTACAAGTTCGCCGTCACCTCCATGGTGCGGGACGTGCGGCTGGTGATGGACCAGGCCGGAATTACCGGGGAGCAGGTGAAGGCGGTGATTCCCCACCAGGCCAACTACCGGATTATCAACGAGGCCCGGCGGCGCATTCCCGAGATCGCTCCCGAGAAGTTTTTGATGAACATCGACCGCTACGGCAACACCTCCTCCGCCAGCGAGCCCATCCTTCTGGACGAGGCGAACCGCCAGGGACTGCTCCAGCGGGGGGACTACGTGGTGCTCACCGCTTTCGGCGGGGGACTGTCCACGGCGGCCTGTGTGATCAGATGGTAAGAATTACCCTCTGACCGCACTGCGAGTTTGGCTTGGCGGCGTGAAGCGCAGGTATCCTGCCGGAAGAGCATCGGCGGGACCGCCGAACATCGCCCCACTTCGTCAGCTCTGTGCGGCCACGCGCAGCAAGCGGGGCCTCCCCGCTTTGAGATAGAAGAACCATTCAGCGAGTAGAAAGGATTGAAGTCCTATGATCAGAACGCCTATCTGTGACCTTTTAGGCATTGAATACCCCATCTTCCAGGGGGGGATGGCCTGGATCTCCGACGGGAAGCTGGCCGCCGCCGTCTCCAACGGCGGGGGGCTGGGCATTATCTCCGCCATGAACCTGAACGCCGCGTATCTGAAAGAGCAGATCGACCTGTGCCGCAGCCTGACGGACAAGCCCTTCGGGGTCAACGTCATGCTCATGTCTCCCCACGCCGGGGAGGTGGCGGAGCTGATCGCCCGGGAGAAAGTCCCCGTGGTGACCACCGGGGCCGGGAACCCCTCCCGCTACATGCCCCTGTGGCTGGAGGCCGGGGTGAAGGTCATCCCCGTGGTGGCAAGCGTTGCCATGGCCCGCCTGGTGACCAAGGCCGGGGCCGCCGCCATCATCGCCGAGGGCGGGGAGTCCGGCGGCCACGTGGGGGATCTGACCACCATGGTGCTGGTGCCCCAGGTGGTGGACGCCACCCATCTGCCGGTGCTGGCCGCCGGCGGCATCGGGGACGGCCGGGGCATTGCCGCCGCCTTTATGCTGGGGGCTTTAGGGGTGCAGGTGGGCACCCGGTTCCTGGTGGCGGAGGAGTGCGGGGTCCACGAGAACTATAAAAAGAAAGTGCTCAAGGCAAACGACATCGCCACCATGGTCACCGGCAAGCGCCTGGGCCATCCGGTGCGGCAGATCAAGAACCAGTTCGCCCGGGAGTACCAGAAGGCCGAGTACAGCCAGATCTCCGACGAGGAGCTGGAGAAGCTGGGCTCCGGCGCCCTGTACCGGGCCGCCGTGCTGGGGGACGAGAAGACCGGGGACTTTTTGGCCGGGCAGATCGCCGGCATGGTGAATAAAGAGCAGCCCGCCGCAGAGATCATTCGGGAGATGTTCGAAGAGGCGGAGCAGGTGCTGAAAGGAGCGGGAAAATGGGTAAAGTAGCCTTTGTGTTCGCGGGCCAGGGGGCCCAGTACAGCGGCATGGGGAAAGAGCTGTGCGAGAAAAGCCCCGCCGCCCAGGCCGTGTTCGACACGGCGGACAGCCTGCGCCCCGGCACCAGGGAGCAGTGCTTCGCCGCCCCCGTGGAGGAGCTGTCCATCACGAAGAACACCCAGCCCTGCCTGTACTGCGTGGACCTGGCTGCCGCCAGGGCCCTGGAAGAGGCCGGGGTAAGGCCCGACTACGTGGCGGGCTTCTCTTTGGGAGAGATCGCCGCCCTGACCTTCGCCGGGATCTTTGAGGACCGGCAGGGCTTCGGCTTTGTGTGCAAGCGGGGAGAGGCCATGCAGAAAGCCGGGGAGGAGAACCCCGGGGCCATGGCCGCGGTGCTCAAGCTCACAAACCAGCAGGTGGAGGAGCTGTGCCAGGGCTTTGAAAAGGTCTGGCCGGTGAACTACAACTGCCCCGGACAGCTGGTGTGCGCCGGGGAGACCGCCCAGATCGACGCATTCTGCCAGAAGGTGGGAGAGGCCGGAGGCCGGGCCAAGAAGCTGGCGGTCAGCGGCGGGTTCCACTCCCCCTTTATGGAGAGCGCCTCCGACGCCCTCCGGGAGGTGCTGGAAGGAGAGGAGCTCCGGGAGCCGAAGGTGCCGGTGTACGCCAACTTCCACGCCAAGCCCTACACCCTGGGCAGCGCCAAGGAACTTTTGGTGCAGCAGGTGAAAAACCCCGTGCGCTGGCAGGAGACCGTGGAGGCCCTGTCCGCCCTGGGGGTGGATACCTTTATCGAGTGCGGGCCGGGGAAGACCCTGTCCGGGCTCATCCGCAAGACCGTCAAGGACGCCACTGTCCTGAACGTGCAGGACGGGGAGAGCCTCTCCGCCGCCCTGGAAGCCCTGGGCCGGTAAGGCCGGGGCAGCACCCTACAAACGAGAACGCCCCCGGGCTGCCGGGAGGCCAGGAGGAAAAACGAGTATGAAGCTGGAAGGAAAGATCGCCCTGATCACCGGGGCGTCCCAGGGCCTGGGCAAGGCCATCGCCCTGAAGCTGGCGGAAAACGGCGCCGACATCGCCGTGATCTACGTGGGGCCGGAAGAGCCCGCCCTGGAGACCCAGAGGGAGATTGAGGCCCTGGGCCGCAAAGCGGTGTGCTACCCCTGCGACGTGCGGGACGAGCAGGCCGTGGAGGAAACCGTGGCCGCGGTAAAGCGGGACCTGGGCAAGGTGGACATCCTGGTGAACAACGCCGGTGTCACCCGGGACGGCCTGATGGTGACCATGAAGGACGCCGACTACGACATGGTGCTGGACATCAACTTAAAGGGCGCGTTCCACATGATCCGGGCCTGCTACCGGGACTTTATGCGCAAGCGCTCTGGCAAGATCATCAACATCAGCTCTATCGCGGGGCTGGTGGGCAACGTGGGCCAGGTGAATTACGCCGCCAGCAAGGCGGGGCTCATCGGCCTTTCCAAGTCCGTGGCCAAAGAGCTGGGCAGCCGGAACGTGTGCTGCAACTGCATCGCCCCCGGGTTTATCGAGACCGCCATGACCAAGGACATCAAAGAGGACAACCCCCTGCTGCAGCAGGTGCCCATGCGGAAGATGGGCAAGCCCGAGGACGTGGCCAACGTGGCCCTGTTTCTGGCCTCTCCCGAATCGGACTACATCACCGGCGAGACCATCCGGGTGGATGGCGGCCTGGCTATCTGAGGGGAGGAGCTGACCTATGGAAAAACGCGTGGTCATCACCGGCCTGGGGGCCGTGACCCCCATCGGCAATGACGTGGAGAGCTTTTGGACCAGCCTGAAGGCGGGCAAGTGCGGCATCGGGCCCATCACCCACTTCGACACCCAGGACTACAAGTGCAAGGTGGCGGCGGAGGTGAAGGACTTCGACCCCCTGCAGTACATGGGCAAGTCCGAGCTGAGAAAATACGACCTGTTCTGCCAGTTCGCCCTGGCCGCCGCCACCCAGGCGGTGGAGGAGAGCGGCATCCAGAACACCCTGCCCCCAGAGCGTGTGGGCACCTACATGGGCTCCGGCATCGGCGGCATGGCAACCTTCGCCAACGAGCAGAACCTGCTGATGGAGAAGGGCCCCCGGCGGGTGTCCCCCTTCTTCGTCCCCGGCATGATCATCAACATGGCGGGGGGGCTTATCGCCATCAAGTACAACTTCCAGGGGGCTTCCATCCCCATTGTCACCGCCTGCGCCACAGGCAACAACGCCATCGGCGAAGCCTACCGGGCCATTAAGCACGGGTATCTGGACGCGGTGGTGGCCGGCGGCGCGGAAGCCGCCATCATCCCCATCGGGGTGGCGGGCTTCAGCAATATGAAGGCCCTCTCCAACCAGGAGGACCCGGCCGTCGCCTGCACCCCCTTCGACGCCAGAAGAAGCGGCTTCGTCATGGGCGAGGGCGCCGGCGCCCTGGTGCTGGAGGAGTACGAGCACGCCAAGGCCCGGGGGGCCAAGATCTACGCGGAGCTGTGCGGCTACGGCGTCACCTGCGACGCCCACCACATCACCGCCCCCCATCCGGAAGGCATCGGCGGCGCCGGGGCCCTGAAAATGGCCCTGGAGGAGGCCGGCGGCTGCGAGGATTACAGCAAGCTGTACATCAACGCCCACGGCACCAGCACGCCCTTAAACGACGCCTGCGAGACCAAGGCCATCAAGCTGGCTTTGGGGGAGGAGAACGCCAGAAAGTGCATGGTGAGCTCCACCAAGTCCATGACCGGCCACATGCTGGGCGCCGCGGGGGCGGTGGAGGCCATCGCCTGCGCCCTGGCGGTGAAGGAGGGCGTGGTGCCCCCCACCATCGGCTACCAGGAGCCCGACCCGGAGTGCGATTTGGACTACGTGCCCAACACCGCCCGGAACGCCCAGATCGACCTGGCCCTGTCCGCGTCCCTGGGATTCGGCGGCCACAACGCCTACCTGGCCTTCCGGCCTGTGGCGGAATAAGAGAACTAGCGCGCCTTTCTCCCCTGGGTGCCAGGGAAGGGAGGGCAAGGAGTGTGTGATATGGATGTAAAGACCATTGAAAGCCTGGCAAGGCTGATGAAAGAGACCGGCCTGACCTCCCTGAAGCTCTCGGAGGGGGAGACCAGCTTAAAGCTGGAGCGCCTGCCCATGGGCGGCATCGCCCTGGCGGAAGCTCCCGCCGCCACGGGGGCCCAGGCCCTGGGCGTGCCCGCTCCCGCCCCGGCCGCGCCGGCTGCCCCGGCGGCCGCCGCCCAGGAGGGGACGCTGGTGCTGTCCCCCACGGTGGGGGTGTTCTACGCCGCCGCCAGCCCGGACAGCAAGCCCTTTGTGGAAGTGGGCGACCAGGTGAAGAAGGGGGACACCCTGTGCATCATCGAGGCCATGAAGCTGATGAACGAGATCCCCGCCGAGGTGGACGGCACGGTGGCGGAGATCTGCGTAGGCAACGGCCAGGTGGTGGAGTATAACCAGCCGCTGTTCCGAATCGTGTAAGGGGCGGTAGAGCAAAAATAAAATTTTTTGGTCAAGCTTTTTTCAAAAAGCTTGCAGGGTGTGGGACAGCGTCCCACGGCCCGAAAGGGGTGCGGGGGCGAAGCCACCGCCTTCCCGTATTCCGAAAAAGGAAGCAAGGGCAGCACCCTATTTTCACTCCCATAGGAGGAATCTGCAGAATGAACAAAGAAGAGATCAAGAAGATCCTGCCCCACCGGGAGCCCATGCTCCTGGTGGACGAGGTGGAGCTCATCGACGGCAAAGCCCACGGCAAGTGCCACATCCGGGGGGACGAGTACTTCCTCCAGGGGCACTTTCCCGGCAACCCCGTGGTGCCCGGCGTCATCCAGTGCGAGATGATGGCCCAAAGCGCCTGCGTGCTGCTGGCCAGCGGCGCCGCCGAGGGCTGCACCCCCATGTTCACCTCGCTGGACAAGGTGAAGTTCCGCGGCCAGGTGAAGCCCGGTGACACCTTGGAGACAGAGTGCGAAATCACCCGGCAGCGGGGCAACTTCTACTTTGCCAAGGGCAAGGGCTCGGTCAACGGCAAGGTCTGCGTCAGCGCGGAGTTCTCCTTCGCCCTGGTCAAATCCGAATAAAGGGGCGCCTGGCCCCTTTGCGGAAAGGATGAAAGCATGTGTTCACAAAAATTTTAATCGCCAACCGGGGGGAAATCGCCATCCGGATTATCCGGGCCTGTAAGGAGATGGGCATTTCCACCGTGGCGGTCTACTCCGAGGCCGACCGGGAATCCCTCCACGTGGCCCTGGCCGACGAGGCCATCTGCATCGGCGGCCCCCGGGCGGACGACAGCTACTTAAACGGAGAGCGCATTGTCAGCGCGGCTTTGGCCACCCACGCCCAGGCCATCCACCCGGGCTATGGCTTCCTCTCGGAAAACGCCGGGTTCGCCGCCCTGTGCAAGGAGCACGGCGTGGTGTTCATCGGCCCGCCGGCGGAAGTCATCTCCAACATGGGCGACAAGGACGCCGCCCGCCGCCTGATGAAGCAGAACAACGTCCCCACCACCCCGGGCACCGACATCCTGCGGAACGCCCAGGAGGCCAAGGAGGCCGCTGCCAACATCGGCTATCCCGTGCTGATTAAGGCCAGCGCCGGCGGCGGCGGCAAGGGCATCCGCCTGATTGAGCGGGAAGAGGACATGGAGCGCGCCTTTGAGACGGCCTCCAGCGAGGCCCAGAAAGCCTTTGGCGACGGCCGCATGTACATGGAGAAGTACCTGGACCCGGTCAAGCACATCGAGGTGCAGCTGCTGGCCGACGAGGAGGGGAACATCGTCTGCCTGGGAGAGCGGGAATGCTCCATCCAGCGGAACAACCAGAAGCTCATCGAGGAATCCCCCTCCCCGGGGGTGAGCCCGGAAATCCGCCGGGAGCTTATGGCCACCGCCGCCCGGGCCGCCAAGGCCTCCGGCTATGTCAACGCCGGCACGGTGGAGTTTTTGATGGACAAGGACAAGAACTTCTACTTTATGGAGATGAACACCCGCCTGCAGGTGGAGCATCCCGTCTCCGAGCTGGTGACGGGCATCGACATTGTGAAGTGGCAGATCCGCATCGCCGCCGGCGTGCCCCTGGACTTTACCCAGGAGGACATCCACGTGCAGGGCGCGGCCATCGAGTGCCGCATCAACGCCAAGGGCCCCGGCAAGGTGGGCTTCTTCCACACCCCGGGCGGCCCCTGGGTGCGGTTCGATACCTTCCTCTACCAGGGGTATGAGATCCCCCCCTATTACGACAGTATGCTGGGCAAGATGATCGTCTACTCCTCCACCCGGGAGGAGGCCATCCGCAAGATGACCGCCGCTTTAAGCGAGCTGGTCATTGGCGGCACGCTGAACAACATTGAGGACCAGATCGATATTATCCGGGACGAGCGCTTTAAAAAGGGCGACTACTACACCGATTTCATGAAGCATTTCCAAAGGCCGGGGCAGTGAGAAACCGCGCCCCCAGGCCAAAAAAGAAGGGTGATGGCAAGCTATGAATTTGATGGGCCTGTTCCGCTCGCCCCAGAACGAGCTGGAAAAGGGCGGCAAGCCGGTGCCGGAAGAGGACGCCGGCATCCGCACCACCTGCCCCCACTGCGGGGTGCAGCTGCCCTTAAACGATTTGCAGGATAACCTTCAGGTGTGCACCGCCTGCGGGTACCATTTTCGAATGGGCCCCCGGGACAGGATTGTCTACCTGGTGGACGAGGAGAGCTTCCAGGAGCTGGACGGCGACCTGAAAAGCCGGGACATTTTGGGCTTTCCGGGCTACGACCAAAAGCTGCGCAACGCCAAGCTGGCCGCCCGGGAGAAGGAGGGCGTGGTGTGCGGCACCGCCCAGATTGACGGGCAGCCCTGCGCCCTGTTCTTTATGGACCCCAACTTTATGATTGGCAGCATGGGCACCGTGGTGGGCGAGAAAATCACCCGCCTGTTTGAGCATGCCACGGAGCACAGCCTGCCGGTGGTGGGCTTTACCGTCTCCGGCGGCGCCCGCATGCAGGAGGGCATCCTCTCGTTGATGCAGATGGCCAAGACCAGCGCCGCGGTGCGCCGGCACTCCGACGCTGGCAACTTCTACCTGACGGTGCTCACCGACCCCACCACAGGGGGCGTTACCGCCAGCTTTGCCATGGACGGGGACGTCATCATGGCCGAGCCCGGGGCCACCATCGGCTTTGCCGGGGCCCGCGTCATCGAGCAGACCATCCGCAAAAAGCTGCCCGCGGGGTTCCAAAAGGCGGAGTTCCTGCTGGAGCACGGCTTTGTGGACATCATCGTCCCCCGCACCCAGCAGCGGGAGACCATTGCCAAGCTTTTAAAGCTCCATAGAAAGGGGGCGGCACAATGAGCGCCTATGAAAAGGTCCTGCTGGCCCGGGCCAAGGATAGGCCCACGGGAATCTCCTACATTGAGAATATCTTTGAGGACTTTATCGAGCTCCACGGCGACAGGCGCTTTGCCGACGACCCGGCCATTGTGGGGGGCATCGCCACGCTGCACGGCCGGCCCGTCACCGTCATCGCCATGGAGAAGGGCAAGGACATGCGGGAGCGCGTGCGCCGCAACTTTGGCGCCCCCAACCCCGAGGGCTACCGCAAGGCCCTGCGCCTGATGGAGCAGGCGGAGAAATTCCACCGGCCGGTGGTGTGCTTTGTGGATACCTCCGGGGCCTTTTGCGGCATGGGCGCCGAGGAGCGGGGCCAAGGCCAGGCCATCGCCGAGAACCTGACCACCATGGCCGGCCTGAAAACACCCATCATCTCCGTGATCATCGGCGAGGGCGGCAGCGGCGGCGCCTTGGCGCTGGCTTTGTCCGATAGGGTGTGGATTTTGGAGAACGCCGTGTACTCCGTCATCTCCCCCGAGGGCTGCGCCAGCATCTTGTGGAAGGACTCCAAAAAGGTGAAGGACGCCGCCGAATCCCTGCGCCTGACAGCCCAGGACATGCTGGAGCTGGGCGTGGTGGAGCAGGTTATCCCCGAGGAGAAGGAGTTCTCCCTGACCTACGCCAAGCTTCAAGAGGAGCTGGAAGCGGCCCTGTCCCAGCTGGGCCAGCTGCCGGTGGAAGAGCTGCTGGAGCAGCGCTACCAGCGGTTCCGCAAATATTGACAGAACAAAAGGCCCGCCTTTTTCCGGCGAGCCTTTTTTCACCTTTTCCAGAGAGGAGCGGCCACTATGCCAACCACCTACACCCCCTGCCCCGTCTACCGGAAGTGCGGGGGCTGCCAGCTGCAAAATTTAGAGTATCCCCGCCAGCTTGTTTGGAAGCAGGACCGCTGCCAAAAGCTGCTGGGCAGGTTTGGGAAAGTCTCCCCCATTTTGGGCATGGAGTGCCCCTATCACTACCGCAACAAGGTGCAGGCGGCCTTTGCCTATGACAAGCGCCGGGGGAGGATCATCAGCGGGGTGTACCAGTCCAGCACCCACCGCATTGTGCCCGTGGACTCCTGCCAGACCGAGGACGAAACCGCCGACCGCATCATCGTCTCCGTGCGCGGCCTGTTAAAGGATTTCAAGCTCCAGGCCTACGACGAGAACACCGGCCGGGGCTTTTTGCGCCATGTGCTGGTAAAGCGGGGCTTTTCCACCGGCCAGGTGATGGTGGTGCTGGTGACGGGCACCCCTGTGTTCACC
>DXDU01000075.1 GCA_019115285.1 Candidatus Acutalibacter pullistercoris | reverse complement strand
CACCCCCTGGTCTCGCCTGCCAGTGCGCGACCTCTCCGGTGCCCACCCCCTACCCCCCTCCCGTAAATGTACTGAGCGGTAATCGTCAGCTTATCGGTACGGGAGGAGGATTCCATTCTATAATCTCATTCCAAAGGGGGCCTGACGGCCCCCTTTGTGAACCCCCCACGTTCTATTGCTTGCTACCTCAAAAGCCACTACCTGCGGTGGGGGCCAAGGGAGTCCTGGTGCCAGCCGGGCACCTGTGCCCCCTAGGGGGAGGCAAGTTACCCCCACCAATGGGGAAGCTGTATTAGACCCACCCCCTGTCCCCTCGCCAGTGCGGGAGGGGGACGTTACTCTATAATCGCATTTCAAAAGGGGCCTGGCGGCCCCCTTTGATGCCCCCCTTTTTTAGAGGCACCCCCTCAGTCGCCTGCGGCGACAGCTCCCCCATAGGGGGAGCCGAGACTCGCCTCCCCCTGTGGGGGAGGTGTCATCGCTAGAAGCGATGACGGAGGGGGCGCCCTCCAAGGGGTTATCAAAGGGGGGAGCGGATGCTCCCCCCTTTGGAATTAAACTATATATCTATCTCCCCCTCCCATGCCGGTAGGCTATCCTCCTTTGCTTGGTAAGAGCATGGGAGGGGGCAGGGGGTGGGCACCGCTCAACGCGCCCCGCCAGCGGACTGCGGATCAGACGTTGAAGCGGAACAGGACGATGTCCCCGTCCTGCATGACGTAGTCCTTGCCCTCGCTGCGCACCAGGCCGCGCTCTTTGGCCACGGTCATAGAGCCGCACTCCATCAGCTCGTCAAAGCCGATGACCTCCGCCCGGATAAAGCCCCGCTCGAAGTCGGAGTGGATCTTCCCGGCGGCCTGGGGGGCCTTGGTGCCCTTTGTGATGGTCCAGGCCCGGACCTCGGGCTTGCCGGCGGTGAGGTAGGAAATGAGCCCTAACAGGCTGTAGCAGGCCTGGATCAGCCGGTCCAGTCCGGACTCCTCCAGCCCCATGTCGCTGAGGAACAGCGCCTTCTCCTCCGGCTCCAGCCCGGCAATCTCCGCCTCGATCTCGGCGCAGATGGGCAGCACCGCGGCGTGCTCCTTCTGGGCGAAGTCCTTCACCTGCTGGTAATAGGGGTTCTGCTCCACCCCGTTTTTAAAGTCGTCCTCGCTCATGTTGGCGGCGAAGATAATGGGCTTGTTGGTGAGCAGGGCCACGGTGGAGAGGATTTCCGCCTCCTCCTCCGTGCACTCCACGCTCCGGGCGGAGTTGCCCTCCTCCAGGGCTTGGTGGACCCGCTCCAGAAAGTCCAGCTCCCCCTGGAACTTCTTGTCTGCCTTCAGCATCTTCTTAGTCTTGTCGATGCGCCGGTCCAGCACCTCCAGGTCGGAGAGGATCAGCTCCAGGTCGATGGTCTCAATGTCCCGGCTGGGGTCGATGCTCCCCTCCACGTGGACGATGTCGTCGTTCTCGAAGCAGCGCACCACGTGGACGATGGCGTCCACCTCCCGGATGTTGGAGAGGAACTTGTTCCCCAGGCCCTCTCCCTTGGAGGCCCCCTTCACCAGGCCCGCGATGTCCACGAACTCGATGGTGGCCGGGGTGTACTTCTCCGGCTGGTACATCTCCGCCAGCTTGTCCAGGCGCTTGTCCGGCACGGCCACCATGCCCACGTTGGGCTCTATGGTGCAAAACGGGTAGTTGGCCGACTGGGCCCCCGCGTTGGTGATGGCGTTAAACAAGGTGCTCTTCCCCACGTTGGGAAGCCCCACGATGCCCAATTTCATAGATCGATCCCTCTCCTTCTCTATCCTGGGGCAGCGCCCCGCATCCTTGTATTATAGCAGAAACCGCCCTGTCTCTCAAGGGCCAATTGTCCCTCTCCCCTACTGGGTCTTGATGAGGACGAAAATCGGGTCGGTGTTCAGGGCGGTCACAGGCCCCAGGACGTTGCCGTCCCCGCCGCTGTGCCACATGGCCTTGCCGGCCTCCGGCCCCCAGTAAAAGCCCAGGTGGGTGTCCCCGCCGGGCCGGGCGTCCGGGCCCTTGTCCACGAAGATCACGTCTCCCCGCTCCGCCTGGCCAGACGCCAGCAGGGCCGCGGCGCTGCCGTAGACGTAGGCCTCCAGGTCCCCGTTTTTCACCAGGTTCCGGTAATTGCTGGCACCGGCCAGCAGGTCGTAGGGCCTTCCAGAGCCGAACAGGAACGACTCCCCCGGCACCAGCTTGATCAGCCTCATGGCCTCCTGAGCCCGAAGCCCCGCCTTTCGCAGCACGTAGGAGACGAAGCCCCCGCAGTTCATGGCGGGCCTGCCGTTGTAGGCCGCGTCCCCGTTGGGGGATTGGTAGTCCCCGCCCAGGTAGGGGGTGCCCAGGTAGTAGCGGTCCCCCAGGTGGGCTGCCAGCTCCCCTACCACCGCGGCCCTGGTCACTCCCAGGTCCGCCAGGGTGCGGGTGCCGCCCTCCAGCTCTGCCCTCTGGGCCTCCAGCCAGGCGGGCTGGGGCCCCAGGTCCACGGGAGGTTCTTCCTCTATAGGAGGCTCTTCCTCCACCGGGGGTTCCTCCTTCACAGGGGGATCTTCCTCCACCGGGGGTTCTTCCTCTGCGGGAGGCTCTTCCTCTGCAGGAGGTTCTTCCTCTGCGGGAGGTTCCTGGTCCTCTCCCGGGGCGGCCAGCAGGTCACGGGCGTTGCGGAAGATCTGGGCGGTCTGGGCCCGGGTGGCGGCCCCCTGGGGGTCCAGAACGCCGTCGCTGCCCTGGAGCACCCCGTGGGTCACCGCCCAGGCCATGGCCTCCCTGGCGTAGGGAGAGACCTGTTCCCCGTCGGGGAAACTGTCCAGGGCTTCCTCCTCAAAGCTCACGTCCAAATCGTAGGCCTGCCCGTACTGGTAGAGCATCACGGCCATCTGCTCCCGGGTGACCTGTTCCTCCGGGGAGAAGGTGGTGGGGCTGGTGCCGTTGACCACCCCTGCCCCGGCGGCCCAGGCCACGTAGGGGGCGTAGTAGGCGTCCTCCGCCACGTCCTCAAAGGGAGAGGGCCCGGCCTCCTCCCCTTCCGCCTGGACGGCCCTGCCCAGCACGGTGACGAACATCCCCCTGGTCATGGGGGCGGCAGGGGAGAACCGGTCCGGGGCGGTGCCCTGAAACAGCCCCGCCTCCACCACGTACTCCACCGCCGGGTAGAACCAGTCCTCCCCGGTCACGTCCACAAAGGGGGAGACCCAGGCGGCCCTGGCTCCCCAGGGGAGGAGCAGCCCCAGCAGCAGGGCGGCGGCGCCCCGGAACAGTCTCTTTCCCAGGCGTTTCACCGGCACTCCCTCCTTCCCTTTTCCTGCCTCTAGTATACCTGAGTCCCGCCAGGTTCTCAAGGGATTTTTCCCCTCTTCCGCCCCTTGCTGTCGCCCCTTGATTGCCTACCAGCAAAGGCTGACGGGGCTGTCAACGGCGGCGCGTATGCACCGTTTATCTTGACCGTTGACTGGCTCGGCTGGCTTTGCTATTTTATTGGTTATCAGCTATCTGCTTGCTTCTATGACACCCGGTTTTTCGGCAGAGTTTTTATAAGAATGAGGGCATAGACAAGGATAATGGCAAATTCAATCAAGGTGAAAATC
>DXDU01000074.1 GCA_019115285.1 Candidatus Acutalibacter pullistercoris | reverse complement strand
CCAAGGCGGAGGCGGCGAAGAGGAAGGGGAAGGCCCGGACATACACCCACTGCACCCCATGGAGGATGGTCCCCGCCACGGCGGTCTCCGGGTCGCTGTAGTCCCAGCTGAGGGCCGGGTTGCCGCCCAGGGCAGCCAGGAGGACGAACCCCAGCAGGAAAAGGAAACACAGAATGAGAAAGGCCAGGTGCGCCCCCTTCCTTCTGGAAGCCTTCCCCCGGGCCAGCTGCAGGTTGATGGCCTCCAGCCGCTGGCTGAGCTCCTGCAGGTCTGGGGCTTCCGGCTGGGGAAGTGTCTCCCCCAGCAAGTCGCTGACGGGGGTGTCCAGGGCCTGGGACAGGGCCAGCAGCAGGTCGGCGTCGGGGACGGACAAGCCCTGCTCCCACTTGGAGATGGTCTGGCGCACCACGTGGAGCCGGAGGGCCAGCTCCTCTTGAGAAAGGCCTTTGGCCTTCCGCCTGGTCTTGATGTTTTCGCTGAGCATAGGATGCAGCTCCTTTCCGTTTCGGTCGCCTTTATTGTACGGGAAAGGGGCCGTTGCCGCAAGCAACGGGGAGTGACATCCCAGATTTAGGGGATTTTCCTCCGCTTAGGGAGGGCGGCTTTGGAAGTTTTTTGGAAAAGGCCTTGACAAACGGCGGGGGAGGGTGTATCCTGTGAGAGGTTAGTAAGAGCTAACCAATTTCTTTTCTCGGTGGGTTAGGAGGAACTAATCGATCGGGAGACGCAAAAGGAGGCGCGCTATGATGCCCTTGGCTTTGGCAAATCCTGGAGAGACCGCTGTCATCCGCAAGGTGGGGGGCAGCCCCCAGGTGAAAAAGCACCTGGAGAACCTGGGCTTTGTTGCGGGGGGCAGCGTCACGGTGGTGGCGGCCTTTCAGGGCAACATCATCGTCAACGTGAAAGAGGCCCGAGTGGCCATCAGCGAAGAGATGGCCAGGAAGATCATGATCTGAAACAGAAGGAGGGAACGACATGAAAACGCTGCGGGAAGTGCCGGTGGGCAGCTCCGCCAAGGTGGTGAAGCTCCACGGGGAAGGCGCGGTAAAGCGCCGGATCATGGACATGGGGATCACCAAAGGGGTGGAGGTACAGGTGCGGAAAGTGGCCCCCCTGGGGGACCCCCTGGAAGTGACCGTGCGCGGCTACCAGCTGTCCATCCGCAAGGGGGACGCGGAACTGGTAGAGGTGGAGTGAGCCGGCTTTTTTGGGCCGGCGGGTTAGTTTAAACTAATTGCAGAGAGGAAGGAAGAGACCATGGATCTGAGGATCGCATTGGCCGGGAACCCCAACAGCGGCAAGACCACGCTGTTCAACGCCCTGACGGGCTCGAACCAGTTTGTGGGGAACTGGCCTGGTGTCACAGTGGAGAAGAAAGAGGGCAAACTGAAAAAGCACAGCGGGGTGGTGGTCACCGACCTGCCGGGGATCTATTCCCTGTCCCCCTACACCTTGGAGGAAGTGGTGGCCCGGAACTACCTGGTGGGAGAGCGCCCCGACGTGATTTTGAACATCGTGGACGGCACCAACCTGGAGCGCAACCTGTACCTGACCACCCAGCTCATGGAGCTGGGCATCCCCATGGTCATCGCCATCAACATGATGGACGTGGTGCGGAAAAACGGGGACGACATCAACACGAGAGAGCTCTCCCGGCAGCTGGGCTGCCCCATTGTGGAGATCTCCGCCCTGAAGGGCACCGGGGTGCAGGAGGCCGCCCAGACCGCTCTGGAAGCCGCCCGGGCCGGGAAGGCCGTGCCCGCCCACCCCTTCTCCGGACCGGTGGAGCACGCCATTGCCCACATCGAGGAGGCGGTGGTCCACGACCTGCCGGAGGAACAGCAGCGCTGGTACGCGGTGAAGCTCTTTGAGGGGGACGACAAGGTGCTGGAGCAGCTCCATCTGGACCCCCAGGTCCTCGCCCACATCCAGGCGGACATCCAGGCGGTGGAGAAGGAACTGGACGACGACGGGGAGAGCCTCATCACCAACGAGCGGTACGTGTACATCGCCTCTCTGCTGAAGGCCTGCTACAAAAAGCGGAACAAGGGGGCCCTGTCCGCCTCGGACAAGATTGACAAAGTGGTGACCAACCGCTGGCTGGGCCTGCCCATTTTCGCGGTGGTCATGTTCCTGGTGTACTGGATCTCCATGATCGGCGTGGGAGTGGCCGCCACCGACTGGGCCAACGACGGCCTCTTCGGCGACGGGTACCACCTGTTCGGCATGGGCACCAGCGAGGCGGAAGCCGCCGCCGAGGAGTACGGCGAGGCCCAGAACGCCGTGGACGCCTTCCTGGCCCTGGGCGGCACGGGGGCGGAGGACACCGCCGCCGCCCTGGACACGGAGTCTGAGAGCTTCGACACGGCAGCCGCCTCCGCCGCCCTGACGGAGTACGCCGCTCAGTACGGCCCGGAGGACACGGCTGTCATCGGCATTGAGGACGAGGAGACCCTGGCGGTGGAGGACGTGACCTACACCGGGGAAGACCTGGCCGCCGCCGTGCCCGTGCTGGAGAGCTACGGCTTCGCGGAGCCCGACCCCGCCGCCTACGGCGTGTGGGTGCCTGGCATCCCCGCCCTGGTGGAGCAGGGCCTGGCCGCCGCCCACACCCCGGACTGGCTCAACAGCCTGATTTTGGACGGCATTGTGGCAGGCGTTGGGGCCGTGCTGGGCTTTGTGCCCCAGATGCTGGTGCTGTTCCTGCTGCTGGCCATTTTGGAGTCCTGCGGCTACATGGCCCGCATCGCCTTTGTGCTGGACCGGATCTTCAGAAAGTTCGGCCTCTCCGGCAAGTCCTTTATCCCGATCCTGGTGGGCACCGGCTGCGGCGTGCCCGGCATCATGGCCTCCCGGACCATTGAGAACGAGCGGGACCGCCGGATGACCATCATGACCACCACCTTCATCCCCTGCAGCGCCAAAATGCCCTTTATCTCCATGGTGGCCGGGGCCATCTTCGGGGGCTCGGCCCTGGTGGCCACTTCCGCCTACTTCCTGGGCATGGCCTGCATCGTTATCTCCGGCATTATGCTGAAGAAGACAAAGCCCTTCGCCGGGGAGCCCGCTCCCTTTGTGATGGAGCTGCCCGCCTACCACCTGCCCACCGTGGGCAACGTGCTCCGGTCCATGTGGGAGCGTGGCTGGTCCTTCATCAAGAAGGCGGGCACGGTGATCTTGCTCTCCACCATCCTCATCTGGTTCCTCAGCAGCTTCGGCTTTACCGACACCGGCTTCCGCATGCTGGGCGAGGAGGAGATCAGCCTGTCCCTGCTGGCTGTGGTGGGCAGCGCCATCGCCTGGATCTTCGCCCCCCTGGGCTGGGGGAACTGGCAGGCCGCCGTGGCTTCCATCACCGGCCTGATCGCCAAGGAGAACATTGTGGGCACCATGGGTGTGCTCTACGGCGGCGGGGAGTCTGTCTACGCCAACATCGCCAGCGTGTTCACCCCCCTGGCCGGGTACTCTTTCCTTGCCTTCAACCTGCTGTGCGCCCCCTGCTTCGCGGCCATCGGGGCCATCAAGCGGGAGATGAACAACGCCAAGTGGACCTGGTTCGCCATTGGGTACCAGTGCGGCTTCGCCTACGTGGTGTCCCTGATCATCTTCCAGATCGGGTCCATCTTCACCGGCAGTGTGAATATCATCGGCCTCATTGCCGCCCTGGCCCTGCTGGCGATCATGATTTACCTGCTGGTGCGGCCCTATCAGGAGTCCACCCGGCTGACCACCCGGGTGAAGGTCTGACCGATACAACGAGAAAGGAGCTGGTCCTATGCTGGAGTGGCTGGGGGCCTGGTGGCCCACCCTCCTCATCTGCCTGGGCCTTGCGGCCCTGGTGAGCGGCATTCTCTGGTACCTGTGGCGGGAGAGAAAGCAGGGGAAATCCTCCTGCGGCGGGGGCTGCGCCGGCTGCCCCATGCATGGTTCCTGCCACAAAAGGTGAAGGCCCCGGACCTGCCCGGGACCATGACCTCGGGGAACCTCCGGTACCTGCTGGCCCTGTACCGGCTGGAGGGACAGCAGGGGGTGCGCAGCGTGGCCATGGCCCGGGCCCTGGGCCTGAAAAAGCCCAGCGTCTGCCGGATGCTGGGAAACCTGCGGGCCCTGGGCCTGGTGGACAAGGACGCCTACGGCGCCGCCTTCCTCACCCCGGCGGGCCGGGACCTGGCCGGGCGCTACTGCCGGTACTACCAGGCGGTGGCCCGGTGGATTCAGGGGGAGTTCCCCCACAGCGGGGACCTGGAAGGGCCGGTGTGCGCCCTGCTGCTGGAGCTGCCCGAAGAGAGCCTGCGGCGGTTCCAGCTGCGGGCGGAACAGGAGGGACAGCGGCTGTGATCAAGATCACCTTACAGGTCGACGGCATGATGTGCGGCATGTGCGAGGCCCACGTCAACGACGCCATCCGCCGGGAGTTCCCGGTGGGGAAAGTGAGCTCCTCCCGCAAAAAGGGAGAGACGGTGATCCTGGCGGAGGAGCCTTTGGACCTGGAACGGCTGAAGGGGACCGTGGAGGCCGCCGGGTACCAGGTGCTCTCCGCCCGGGAAGAAACGTGCGAGAAACGAGGGCTGTTCTCCCGGCGGTAAGAGGGAAGAAGCCAGGAAAGAAAGGAGATGGACAGATGAGCATCGTCATTTTGGGGGGCAACGAGTGCATGACCCGGCGGTACTGCGACTTGTGCCGGAAGTACAACTGCAAGGCCAAGGTCTACCCCAAGTTCAGCCGGGGAGCCCAGGACCTGGGCAGCCCGGACCTGCTGGTGCTGTTTACCGGCACCATGTCCCACAAAATGCTGGAGTCGGTGGGGCGCTCCACCCGGGGGCGGGATATCCCCATCGCTTGGTGCCATTCCAGTTCCATCTCGGCCCTGCGCCAGGTGCTGGAGACCCATGTGGACCCAGGCCCCCGGCCCTGCCCGGAGCCATAAAGCAGAAAAACAAGAGGGAGCTGCCGCGAGAAGCGGCAGCTCCTTTTTGTCTCGTCACAGCACGAACTGCTGGCCGGGCTCTTTCGCGTCTGTGACTTTGGGGGCGGTCTCCCTGCAGGCGGGGCGGGGGGCCGCTCCCCCTTACAGCTCGAACTGCTGGCCCGGCTCTTTCACGTCTGTGACTCTGGGGCCGGTCTCCCTGCAGGCGGGCCAGGGGGTGGCCGCTCCTCTTTACAGCACGAACTGTTGGCCCGGCTCTTTCACGTCTGTGACTTTGGGGGCGGCCTCCCTGCAGGCGGGCCAGGGGTGACCGCTCCCCTTTACAGCTCGAACTGCTGGCCCGGCTCTTTCGCGTCTGTGACTTTGGGGGCGGTCTCCCTGCAGGCGGGGCAGGGGTGGGCGCTCCCTTTTACAGCGCGAACTGCTGGCCGGGCTCCTTCACGTCCATGACTTTGGGGGAGGTCTCCCTGCAGGGGGGGCCAGGGGTGGCCGCTCCCCTTTACAGCTCGAACTGCTGGCCTGGCTCTTTCACATCCATGACTTTGGAAGCGAACTCCTTATACGTGGGGGTGGACTTGAACAGGGGCACCACGGAGTAGTCCCCCCACATGTGCATGGGGAACACGTGCTTGGCCCCCGCTGCCTGGAAGAAGTACTTCATCCCCAGGTCGAAGTCCGCCTCCTGCCGGGGGTCTAAGGGGACGAAGGCCACGTCGATGTTCTTGCCGGAGAGGAGCGTAAGCTCGTCGGTGTAGAGCTTTGTCATGTAGTCGTTCTGGTACCGGGGGGCGCCGTCCCACACCCAGCAGTTCAGGTCTCCCGCGTGGTAGAACAGCTTCCCCTCGCACTCGATGAGGAAGGCCACCCCCAAATCGGTGGAGCGCAGGGTGGCCACCCGCACCGCCCCCACCTCATAGAGTTTTCTGGGGGAGACGAACAAGGTGTTCTCCAGGGCTTTTTCCGGCACCCGGTGGCGGAAGATGTCGTCGGAGAGCAGGTAGTGGACCTCCTGCCCGGGGCGGGCCAGCTGGAAGACCTGGGGGGAGAAGTGGTCGTCGTGGTGGTGGCTGTGGAAGACGTACAGGGGCTTGTCCGTCTGGGGGATGTCTCCCTGGTAGTAGTCGAAGAGCAGGCAGCAGTGGGTCAGCTCTACAAAATAGCAGCTGTGGATAATAAAGGTGACTTTCATAGGGATGCCTTCCTTTCTAGTTGGTCACAGACGGATCCGGGCCTGGGAGAAGCCCTGGGCGTCCCGGGTGACTTCCACCCGGCTGGGGATGCGGCTTTTCAGCTCGGAGACGTGGGAGATCACCCCGATGAGCCGGCCGCCCTGGCGCAGCATGCCCAGGGCCTCCATGGCCGTGTCCAGCGTCTCCCCGTCCAAAGAGCCGAAGCCCTCGTCGATGAAGATGGAATCCAGCCCCACCGCCCCGGAGCTCTGCTGCACCACGTCCGACAGGCCGAAGGCCAGGGACAGGGAAGCTAAGAACTGCTCCCCCCCGGAGAGGGTCTCGATGGAGCGGGGGAGCATGGAGGCGCCGTCCAGCACTTCCAGGTCCAGGCCGCCGTAGCCGTGGCCCCCCTTGGGGGCCTCCATGAGCCGCAGGGCGTACCGCCCCCGGCTGAGGGTGGCGAAGAACTGGTTGGCGCTGACCAGCACCTGGTCCAAGGTGATGCTGAGCACGTACTGGAGGATGGGCATGCGCAGGGGGTTCTTCCCCGACAGGGCGTCGGAGAGCCGGGCCACCCGGCCGAATTCCCCCTGCAGGGCGGTGAGCTTTTCCTCCAGGGACAGCACCGAGCCCAGGGCGGCTTTCCTGCCCCGGAGAGTGGCGGCGCTTTGCCCCAGGGCCTGGGACAGGTCCAGGGAGCGCTGCTGGAGCCGGGATGCCTCCTGACGCAGGGCCTCCACCTGGGGCGGGGTCTCCCAGGGGGCCTGGAAGCTCTGGCGCTCCGCAAGGGCCTGGGACAGGGCTTCCTCCGCCAGGCGGCTGGCCTCCTGGGCCCGCTCCAGGGCGGCGGCGGCCTGCTGGGCCTCCCCGGTGAGCTTCGCCGCCTCCTGCTCCCCCCGCTCCAGGGCGGCCCGCTTTTCCCCGGCCTCCCGGGCCAGGGCCTGGGGGTCCGCCGGGCCCAGAAGCTCCCGGGCCTCTTGGGCCTGGCGTTCCAACTCCATGGCCTGGGCCCCCAGGGCGGAGATCCGCTCTTTGGCGGCGGCCTGCTGCTGGGAACAGGTCTCCCGGTCCTGGGCCAGGGCGGCCAGCTTCGCCTGGGCGGCGTCCAGCCGCTGGGCGTCCCGGCGGGCGGCGGCAGCTTGGCGGGCGGCTTCCTCCAGGCCGGCGACGGCCTCCTCCCGGGAGAGGGGGAAAGCCTGGCACAGGGACCGCTGGGCCTCTAAGGCCTGGGCGGCCTGGTCCAGGGTCTGGCGGGCCGCCTCTTTTCTGGCCTGGGCCCCCAGGGACCGCTCCCGGGCGGCCCGCTCCCCCTGGCGCAGGGCCTCCAGGGCGGCGGGGTCCAAGAGGGCCTCGCTGCCCTGGGCGGGGGCGGGGTGGTGAGTGCTGCCGCACACGGGGCAGGGCTCCCCGGGGCGCAGGGTTTGGGCCAGGTCCAGGGCGGCGTTGCCCCGGAGCTGGGCCTCCTGGTCCTCCAGCCGGCGGGCCAGGGTGTCCCAGGCCACTTGCTCCTGGGTTTCCCGCATCAAAGCCTGTTCCAAGGCGGCTTTGGCCTGCTCCCAGGCGGCTTGCAGCTTTGCTTCCTGGTCCCAGGCCTCTTTCTGGCGCTGCAGCTCCTGGCAGCGCTCTAAAAGCCCGGGGAGGACCTGGGCGGCCTCTTGGCTCTGGGCCACGAACTGCCGGCCCTTTTCCATCTGGGCGTCCAGCTTCTGGCCCTGGAGGACCAGGGCGTCCAGGGAGTTGCTTTCCCGCTCCTGGGCCAGGCGGGTGGCCTGGGCCTGGTGCTGGGCAGCCTGGGCCTGTTCCGCCTGGCGCTGTTTTTCTTCCAGCTGGGCGGCCTGCTGGGCCAGCTCTACCGACTGCCGCCGCAGGACCTTGGCCCGCTCCCGTTTCTCTTCCAGGGCGGGGAGCTGGGCCTCTAAAGCGGCCTGGCGCTGGCGGGCGGCCTCCCGCCGCTCTTGCCCGGCGGCGAAGGCCTGCTCCAGCCGGTCCCAACGCTCCCCGGCCTCCAGAAGGACCTGGTTTTGCTCCCGCTGGCCCTCCAGGGCCTTGGCCTCTTTCTGCAGCTGGCCCAGGGAGGCCTCCAGGGCCTCCACGCTCTGGGAGAGCTCCTGGGGGGTGGCGGCCCCCTCCTGGGTGAGCAGGGATTCCTTCATGGCCTGGAGCCTGCGGCTGTCCTCCTCCAGGGCCTTGGCCCGCTGCTGGAACTTATCTTTGATGTCCGTCCACACCTGGGCGGAGAACAAGGTGCGCAGCATGTCGCCCTTCTCCTGGGAGCTGGCCCGGAGCAGCCGGAGGAAGTCCCCCTGGGGCAGGACGATGACCTGGGAGAACTGTTCGCAGCTCAAGTGGAGCAGCTCCTCCGCCCGGCGGCGGACGGCGCTTTCGCTGCCGCTCTCCAGCAGGACGAACTCCCCCTGTTCCCGGCGGAAGCACTGGTGGCTGTCCCGGGGCTGGGGCAGCTTGGTGTTCCGGTTGACCCGCAGGAAGATGGACCGGCGGAAGCGGTACTCCTCCCCCTGGAGGGAGAAGTCGAACTCCACCACCGTGGGCTGATCCTGGCCGGCGCTCATACAGCGCATGGAGGAGAAGGTCCTGCGGCCCCCGGTGGCCCGGCAGTACAGGGCAAAGCACATGGCGTCCAGCAGGGAGGTCTTCCCCCCGCCGGTGGGGCCGGTGATGAGAAACAGCCCTGTGTCGGTAAACTGGGTGAAGTCCAGCTCTGTGGGCTCTAAATAGGGGCCGAAGGCCTGGAGAAACAGTCGCAGGGGCCTCATGGGCTCACCTCCTTGGCGATCTGGGAAAAGAGGGCTACGTCTTCCGGCTGGGGTTCCTCTCCCAGGACTTCCTTAAAAAAGGCGGAGAAGACGGCGGCCTTGTCCTGGCCCTGGAGCCTGGCGGCCCGCTCCCCGGTGGCGGCGGCACAGGCCCACTGGCTGGACACCAGCAGCAGCTGGGGGTAGTAGGGCCGCAGCCGCTCCGCCGCCAGAAGCACCGGCTCCTGGTCCTCCAAATGGAGCTCCACATAGTCCTGCAGGGGCTGGGCCTTGCCCTGTTCCAGCAGGTCCTGAAACAGCCCCGACAGCCGCTTTACGTCCCGCAGGGGTTTGGTGGGGATGAGCTCCGCCGCCATGGCGTCCCCGTCCCAGGTTAGGGAGAGAAAGCCCTTCTGCTGGTGTGCCTCGTCGATGGAATACTTTAAGGGGGAGCCGGAATACCTGGCCTTGGCCCCGGCCTTCTGGGGGCCGTGAAGGTGGCCCAGGGCCACGTAGTCGAAGGGGTCGAACAGGGAGGTGGGCACCTGGGCGCTGCCCCCCACGAACAGGCTGCTCTCCGACTGGCTCACCTGGCCCCCGGCGGCAAAACAGTGGGCCACCAGAATGTGAAGGGCCCCCGGCTCAAACAGGGGCAGCAGCCGCTGGAGCACCCCCTCCATGCAGGCGGCCTCCCCCTTCAGGCTGTCGTCCCCCAGAAAGGCCCTGGCCTGGGCGTTGTCGAAGTAGGGCAGCAGAAAGATCTGGGCCCGCTCCCCGTTTTGCTCCAGGAGCACCGGCTCCAGGGCGTCCTCCAGGGTGGTGGACAGGTACACCCGGGACCGGCGCAGCGCCTTTTTCAAAATGGCGATGCGGCTGGCCCCGTCGTGGTTGCCGGAGATGGCGCACACCGGCACCTCCAGCTCCACCAGGCGGGAGAGGACCTCATCCAGCAGGGCGATGGCCTCCGGCGGGGGAATCTGCCGGTCGTACAGGTCCCCGGCCAGCAGCACGCAGGCAGGGCGCTCCCGCTCCACCGCGGGGAGAAACTGGGAAAAGAGAAAGTGGCGCTGGTCCTCCAGCAGGTTTTTGGCGTGGAGCATCCGCCCCAAATGCCAGTCTGACGTGTGAAAAAATCGCATAGGGCGCTGCCTCCCAACAAGCGGAATTCCAGAGGACAGGGGTTCTCCCCTGCCGTTCACAATTTTATCCTTTTCTTTTTGGCCCCGGCTATAGTATAATAAAAGGGTACGGGAAGAGACCTTCCCTTTTCGAAAAAGACTACAGACCTATTGTACCATAGATCGCCGGAAAGGTACAGCCCCGGCGGGAAAAGGACGGTGGACCATGAACGTTTGGAAAAAGCTGACGGCGGCGGTGCTCACCGGGGTGATGCTGCTGTCCTGCGGGCTCTGCGCCCAGGCGGAGGAGGGCTTTGCCTTCAACTGGGACAGCGACACCAACCAGGGCCCTCACTGCAAGTCGATCTTTATGCTGAACCTGGACACGGACACGGTGGTGTACACCCACAACCCGGACGAGCCCCTGCCCATGGCCTCCATGACGAAGATCATGACCTACATCGTGGCTTACGAGAACATCCCCGACTTGGAGAACACGGTGATCACCGTGCCCCAGAGCGTGGAGACGGAACTGCTGGGCACCGGCAGCTCCCTGGCCGGGGTGCAGGTGGGGGAGGAACTCACCGCCCACACCCTGCTGTATCTGATGATGGTGCCCTCGGGCAACGACGCGGCCCTGACTTTGATGAAGTATGTGGACGAGCAGTACGCCCTGGGGAACATCCAGCCCCAGGAGAGCGCCCCCCCGGAGGAGGACACTCAGGAGGAAGGCTCCCAGAGCGAAAGTTCCCAGGAAGAGAGCTCTCAGATTGAAAGCTCTCAAGAGGAGAGCTCTTCCCAAGGGGCCGGCGGGGAGGGAACCAGCCAGGAGGGAACTGGCGGCTCCGATGGGGAGGGGGACTTCTCCCAGACCGGGGGACAGGACCCCACGGACTACACCGGCAGCTACTTCATCCAGCAGATGAACGAGAAGGCCGCGGAGCTGGGCTGCACCAACACCCACTTCACCAACCCCCACGGCCTGCACAACGACAACCACTACGCCTCCGCCCGGGACATGGCGGCCATCACCACCTACGCCATGACCCTGCCCTACTTTACGGAGATCTGCGGCACCACCGCCTACATAAAGCCGGAGACCAACCTCTCCGAGGAGACCACCATCGGCACCACCAACCGGCTGCTGTTAAACTACGAGCAGAACGACGGGGTGAACTACTACTACCAGTCCTGCACCGGCATCAAAACCGGCTCTCTGGATGAGTCCGGCTACTGCATCACCGCCTCGGCCACGGCCTACGGCTACACCTACGTGGTGGTGGCCATGGGCGCTCCCATGTACAACGCCGACGGTTCCACCGCTCTGCACACGGAGATGCTGGACGTGCGCTCCCTGTTCCGCTGGGCTGTGACCAGCCTGGAGCGGAAGACCGTGGCCGCCCAGGGAGACGTGCTCAGCTCGGTGAAGCTGGACTACGCCTTCCAGCAGGACGAGCTGCAGCTTGTGGCGGGGGAGAACGCCAGCGTCATGCTGCCGGACAGCGTGGACGAGAGCAGCATCATCGTCACCACCGACGTGCCAGACAGCGTGGAGGCCCCTGTGGCCAAAGGGGAGAAAGTGGGCACTGCCACGTTGAGCTACGCCGACCAGGTGCTGTGCACCGTGCCCCTGGTGGCGGCGGAGTCCGTGGCCAAAAGCGAACTGGTGGCCGGGTGGCAGCAGGGGAAAGAGCTGCTCACCTCCCCCTGGTTCCTGGTGATCCTGGCGGTGGTGGCAGCCCTGATTATCGTCTATGTGATCCTCATTGTGTTCTACCGGAGAAAGCAGAGAAAGCTCCGCCGGGTGCGGCGGCGCAGGGATCTGTAAAAAAACAGCCGCCAGGGACGTTCCCGGCGGCTGTTCTTGGTTTGCTCAAAAGCTGGCGGTGAAGAAGTACCAGCCCTGTTCCAGGCGCTGGGTGTAGCCGGTGTTGCCTTCCCGCTCCCAGGCAAAGCCCTGCCCCTGGGGGGTGAGGGCCACCTGGGCCCCGTCGTAGGGCAGGGGCGTGTCCTCTGGGGAGAAGTACACCCCCCAGTGGGTGGAGGATGGGGCCAGGCCCCAGGCTCCCACCTGGATCTGGACCATGCCGGTGGCGTAGTCGTAGTACAGGGCGGCGTCTTCCAGCTCCCCGGGGAGATCGGCGGGGAGGCGGCCCTCCTCCTGGCACTGGGCGGCCAGGTCTTCCAGCAGCTCCCGGTGGGCGGCAAGATAGGACTGGGACTCCTCCAGCTGGCGCTGCTGGGACACGCACCCGGTAAGGCACAGGCTCAGCAGCACAAGGCTCAGAAGCAGAGAACACAGGCGTTTCACGGCGCGTCACCTCTTTATCACAATTCTACCACAGCCCCCGGGGAAAGTAAAGAAAAACCGGGGGCTTGCATTTTCGCGGGACTGTTCCTATAATGAGGAAAAAGCCAAGTAACTTTACAGGCGAGCGGCAACAACATACAGGATGTTGAGGGATACTATGGAACTGCGCATCGACGGACAAGGACAGGAACAAAAGCGCCACGGCACCTATGGCTTCCCCGTGTACGCCGACAGGAAGTGGATCTCCTCCTACGCCACCGGGGGCTTTCCCTGGCACTGGCACCGGGAGGTGGAGCTCACCCTGGTGATGGAGGGGGCCATGGAGTACCGGGTCAACGACAGCCGGTACCTGCTCCGGCAGGGGGAGGGGCTTTTCTGCAACTCCAACGCCCTCCACGCCGGCAGCCGCCTGGAGGGGACGGACTGCGACTACATCTCCCTGACCTTCCACCCCCGGCTGCTGCGGGGCTTTGAGGGCAGCGTGCTGGGGCCCAAATTCGTAGACGGCCTGGTGGGCAGCGGCGGGCCCTCCTCCCTGGGGCTGTCTCCCCAGGTCCCCTGGCAGGGGGAGATCCTCCAGGTGGTGGGGGAGGTGTACCAGCTGGACCGGGACCGGCCCGCCGTCTACGAGCTGGAGGTCCTCCGCCGGCTGCTGGGGGTGTGGTCCCTGCTGGTGCAGGGGGCGGGAGAGCAGGTGGAGCAGGCCGCCGGGGAGGACCCGGAGAAGCTTCGGCGGCTGCGGGTCCTCCTCGCCTACCTGCACAGCCACTACCGGGAGAAGATCACTCTGGAGGACGCCGCCCGGCAGGTGGGGCTTTGCAAAAGCGAGTGCTGCCGGTTCTTCAAGCGGCAGATGGGCATGCCCCTGTTCGACTACCTGCTGGACTACCGGGTGGGCAAGAGTTTAGAGCTGCTGCAGCAGGGGAAGACCGTGGCGGAAAGCGGCGCCGGGGCAGGGTTTACAAGCCCGGCGTATTTTTCCAAGGTGTTCCGGGCGCGGACAGGCAGGTCCCCCAGCGAGTACCGCCGGGAGAACCGAGAAAACGTTGGGAGGGAGCAGCATGGAACAGACTAGCTTTTTCGAGGACAAGGCCCAGCTGGAGGTGCCCCTGGCCACCAGGATGCGCCCCCGGACCCTGGAGGAGTTTGCCGGGCAGCGCCATTTGCTGGGAGAGGGCAAGGTGCTGCGCCGGCTCATCGAGGGCGACCGGGTGAGCTCTATGATCTTCTGGGGCCCGCCCGGGGTGGGGAAGACCACCCTGGCCAGGATCATCGCCGGGCGGACCCGCTCCCACTTTATCAACTTCAGCGCCGTCACCAGCGGTATCAAAGAGATCAAGCAGGTGATGGAGCAGGCGGAGCACAGCCGCCGCCTGGGGGAGCGGACCATCCTGTTCGTGGATGAGATTCACCGGTTCAACAAGGCCCAGCAGGACGCCTTTCTCCCCTACGTGGAGAAGGGGAGCATCGTGCTCATCGGGGCCACCACGGAGAACCCCAGCTTCGAGGTGAACGCCGCTCTCCTGTCCCGGTGCCGGGTGTTCGTCCTCCAGGCCCTGTCCCAGCAGGACCTGGAAGAGCTGCTCCGCCGGGCCCTTTCCGACCCCCGGGGCTTCGGCGGCCAGGACATCCGCTTGGAGGAGGGGGTGCTGGAGGCCGTGGCCAGCTTCGCCAACGGGGACGCCCGCACCGCCCTGTCCACCTTGGAGATGGTGGTGCTCAACGGGGACCAGAAGGGGGAGACCACCCTGGTGACCCGGGAGCTTTTGGAGCAGTGCACCAGCCGGCGGTCCCTGCTCTACGACAAGAACGGGGAGGAGCACTACAACCTCATCTCCGCCCTGCACAAGTCCATGCGCAATTCCGATCCGGACGCCGCCGTCTACTGGCTTTCCCGGATGCTGGAGGCCGGGGAGGACCCCCTGTACGTGGCCCGGCGGCTCATACGCTTCGCCAGCGAGGACGTGGGCATGGCGGACTCCCGGGCCCTGGAGGTGGCGGTGGCAGCCTACCAGGCCAGCCACTTTCTGGGCATGCCCGAGTGCAGCGTCCACCTGACCCACGCGGCGGTGTACCTGTCCCTGGCGCCCAAGTCCAACAGCCTGTACGTGGCCTACGAGACCGCCAAGCTGGACGCCCAGAAGATGCTGGCGGAGCCGGTGCCGCTGCAAATCCGCAACGCCCCCACCCAACTGATGAAGGACCTGCGCTATGGGGAGGGCTACCAGTACGCCCACGACACCCAGGAGAAACTCACCGACATGGAGTGCCTGCCCGACTCCCTGCGGGGGAAGGTGTACTACCAGCCCACGGACCAGGGCAGCGAAGCCCGGGCCAAAGAGCGCCTGGAGCGCATCAAAGCCTGGAAAGAGGAGCGCCGCGGGAATTAGCCGAGGGGCGGCAGAGGGAAACTAAAAGTTTTTGGTCAAGCTTTTTACAAAAAGCTTGCGGGTTGCAGGGCGGAGCCCTGCGGCCTTAAGAGCGGCGCAGCCGCGACACGAAAAAGCCAGGGGCGGCGGCCGCACGCGCCCACAGGGCGATAGGCCGCCGCCCCGACCGGGTGCGCACCTAGGTGGCAAGTTATACGCAAGCCCACCCCCCTGGTCTCCGCTGCCGCGTCGGTCGGTTCGCGGCAGAGCGCCACTGGCGCTCGCTCACCCCCTCCCGTAAATGTACCTAGCGGTAATCGGTAGTTTTCCGTACGGGAGGGGGATTATATTTTTAATATTTAATAGGATTTTCAAGGGGGCTATGGTCTCACCTGCCGGTTCGGTCGGTCCTGGACGGTGCCCACTGGGCACCAGGACCCCCTTGGACCCCCATGGGAAATAGCCGCTTCTGAGGCATAAAGCAAAAAACGTGGGGGTTGTCAAAGGGGTCGCTGCGTGCCGGTGGCACGCGTCCAGCGACCGACCGAGCCGGCAGGCGAGACGACGCAAGTCTCCCCCTTTGGAATTAAACTATATATCTATTTCCCCCTCCCGTACGGAAAGGGATGAGATTTTAGCTTTTGTCCCCTTACGGGAGGGGGGCAGGGGGTGGGCACCGCAAATCCCGCTCACCCGGCAGGAGAGAAGGGGATGCGGCGTAGATAACTTACCCACGACTTGGCTCTCCCTCTGGGAGAGCTGGCACGACGAAGTCGTGGCTGAGAGGGCGCCCTGAAAAGGGGTTGTCAAAGGGGGAGACGCAAGTCTCCCCCTTTGGAATTAAACTATAGTACTTTCTCCCCCTCCCGCGCCTGCGAGGAAACAGCCTTTGCCATGGTTTGGGCGCGGGAGGGGGTGAGCGAGCGCCAGTGGCGCTCTGCCGCGAACCGGTCTCAGCTCCCGCTTCGGTCGGCGCTGAACGGTCGCCACCGGCGACCAGCGCCCGACGCGGCAGCGGAGACCAGGGGGTGGGCACCACATAGCCTCCCCACCCGGCAGGTGAGAGGGGCGGGAACCATCATGCTTGTCCCCGCTGGCAGCGGCTAATCCCCGCCGGTGGCGGCCACCACCACGGCTTGGCGGCCCAGGCCGTCGTAGGCGGCGGAGACCTCCTGGGCGGCGTAGCGGGCCGTCGGGCCCGCCAAGGGGTCGTGGAACAAAAAGCCGTCCCCCTCCATGCCCACCCACAGCACGCAGTGCAGGGGGTAGAGCCAGGCGAAGGTCTCCCCGCTGTCCTCCAGGGTGAACAGGGCGCTGACCCGGGGGGTCTCCATGCCGATGGTGACCCACAGCAGCACCGGCGTCCCCTGGCTGACGTATTTGTCGTAGAGCTCCTCCAGGCTGGCGCCGTCTACGCGGGCCACGGCCAGGTCGTGGCGCTGCTGGTCGCTGAGCACCTGCACCAGCGCCTTCTCGATCACCGGGCTGTAGCAGCCCCAGCCCGTCTCCTTCCTGGGGTCCCCGGGGAAGGCCTTTCTGGGGTCGCAGCCCACAAAGTGGCCGGCGCTGTCGGTGTGGGGGGCGTCCCCCAAGGGCAGGTACCCGTCGATAAACTCCTCCACCGTCAGGTCCACGCCCCAGTACTGCAGGGCCATCACGGCGGAGACGCTCTCGCAGCCGGTGGGGTAGTCCTCCTGGGACAGGTAGGGCGCGTCCAGCGCCTGGCGGGAGCTCACCGCCGTCAGGGTGGGGTTGCCCCCGTCCTGGATCAGCCGCTGGGCGGTGACGGTGGGCAGGAGCAGCACCAGGGCCGCCGCCCCCAGGGCGCAGCAGGCCGCTGCCGCCAGGACCATCCAGGCCTTTCCCCTTCTTCTGTGTCTTCGCTGGTCCCGCATGGCTCGCTTCTCCCTTCCTCGTTTGACCATTAGACGGGGGAGGGGCCTTGTTGGTCTGTCCCTTTTGGTTTATCTTGACAAGGCCGCGGCTTTCTTCTATGATGGAACAAGTTTGTGACAGAGAGGAGCGACCCCCTTGTACCGAGACCTGACCCAGGGAAATGTGACAAAAACCTTGCTGCTCTTTTCCCTGCCCATGATCGCCGGGAACTTATTGCAGCAGTGCTACAACATCGCCGACACCCTGGTCGTAGGGCAGTTTCTGGGCAGCAACGCCCTGGCGGCGGTGGGCTCCGCCTACACCTTGATGACTTTTCTCACCTCGGTGCTCTTGGGGCTCTCCATGGGGGCGGGGGCGCTGTTTTCCATCTACCAGGGCCAGGGGGACCGGGACAGGTTGGGCCGGGCGGTGAGCAACGCCTTCTTCCTGATCTTCCTGATCACCCTGGCGCTGAACGCCTGCGTGTACCTGTGGACTGACCCTATCCTCACCTTTTTGCAGGTCCCCGGGGACGTGTACCCCCTGATGCGGGACTACGTGGTGGTGATCTTCGCCGGGCTGTTCGCCACCTTCCTCTACAACTTCTTCGCCTGCCTGCTCCGGGCCATCGGGAACTCCGCGGTGCCCCTGGCCTTTCTGGCGGTGAGCGCCCTGCTGAACATCGCCCTGGACCTGTTCTTCGTGCTGGTCATCCCCTGGGGGGTGGCGGGGGCGGCTTTGGCCACGGTGCTCTCCCAGTACGTGGCGGGGGTGGGCATCGCCCTGTACACCTGGCGCAAGTGCCCCCAGCTGCGCCCCGCCAGAAACCAGCTGCGGCCCCAGGGGAAAATGCTCCGGGAGATCTGCTCCCTGTCCCTGCTCACCTGCGTGCAGCAGTCCATTATGAACTTCGGCATCCTGCTGGTGCAGGGCCTGGTGAACAGCTTCGGCCCGGTGATCATGGCGGCCTTCGCCGCGGCGGTGAAGATAGACTCCTTCGCCTACATGCCGGTGCAGGACTTCGGCAACGCCTTCTCCACCTTTGTGGCCCAGAACTACGGCGCCGGGAGGAAGGACAGGATCCGTTCGGGCATCCGGCGGGCGGTGCTGCTGGCCTTCGGGTTCTGCGCGGTGGTGTCCACGGCGGTGATCTTGTTCGCAAAGCCCCTGATGCTGCTGTTCGTCCAGCCCCAGGAGACGGAGATCCTGGCGGAAGGGGTGTGGTACCTCCAGGTGGTGGCGGCGTTCTACTGGGGGATCGGGCTGCTGTTCCTGCTCTATGGGTACTACCGGGCGGTCAAGCGGCCGGGCATGTCCGTGGTGCTGACGGTGATCTCCCTGGGCACCCGGGTGGCCCTGGCCTACCTGCTCTCCGGGCCGGTGGGGGTGACGGGGATCTGGGCGGCCATCCCCATCGGGTGGGTCCTGGCGGACCTAACCGGCGTGGGGTATTATATCTTCCTGCAGCGGCGGGCCGCGGCGAAGGCCCGGTAGAGCGAAAGTAAAAGTTTCGTCCACCTTTTCAAAGGCGGCAGGGCCGCTGGTCGCCGGTGGCGACCGTTCAGCGCTTGACCGAGCCGGCAGGTGAGAAGGGGACGGAGTCCCACGGCCTGAAGAGGGGCGAAGCCGCGACGAGAGAGGGTAGGAGCATTGTCATACCAGCCCGCAGGGCTGTAAACAATGCTCCGGCCCTTTTTCTTGTTGCCGGCTTGCCCGGGATAGGTGCTGCCCATCCCCCGTCTCGCCCAGCGCGGAGGGGAAGCTTTATAAAGCCCACCCCCTGGTCTCGCCTGCCGGCGGGCGGGTTTAGTGCAGCCCACCCCCTACCCCCTCCCGTAAGGCTAACGGGATATAGTCTGTCCCCTTGCGGTACAGGAGGGGGATGTTAATCTATAATCTCATTCCAAAGGGGGCGTTGCCCCCTTTGACAACCCCCACGGTTTATGGTTTTCTGCCTCAAAGGAGGCTATCTATAAACAGGGGGTTCACAAAGGGGTCGCTGCGTGCCGGTGGCACGCGTTCAGCGACCGACCGAGCCGGCAGGCGAGACGGCTTGCCTCCCCCCTTTGGAATTAAACTATATAACTTTCTCCCCCTCCCGTACAGAAAAACTATCGATTACCGCTTGGTAAATTTACGGGAGGGGGTGAGCGAGCGCCGGTGGCGCTCTGCCGCGAACCGGTCTACGTTGCCACGACCGTCGGTCCTGGACGCGCCCCACCGGGGCGCAGGACCCGAGCCGGCAGGCGAGACCAGGGGGTGGGCACCTCAAAGCTTTCCCACCCGGCAGGCGAGGAAGCTTAGATCCCCTCTACCCCCAGGCTGCGGAGCTGGGTGCGGAGAAGGTCCGCGTCGCCGGTGAAGACCACCCCTTGGATGCCGGCGGCCTGGGCCCCGGCGATGTTCTCCGCCACGTCATCCACGAACACGCAGGATTCCGGGGAGAGGCCGAACTTCTCCAGCACCACCTGGTAGATCTCCCGCTGGGGCTTGACGCACCGGTAAAAGGCGGAAACCACCGTGCCGTCGAACAGGGCGCTGCCGGGAATGTTCCCCCAGTACTCCGGCTGGCGGCGGCTGGCGTTGGACAGCAGGTAGAGCTTGAGCCCCGCCTTCTTGCAGTCCTCCAGCAGGGCGGCCATGCCCGGGATGGGCTCGATGGGGTCGTCCCAGTGGAAGATGAGCTGGTGGGCATAGCTGTGGAGCCGTTCCGGCAGCCGGGGCAGCACCAATGCCTCCAGCTCCCCTTCCGTCATCTCTCCCTCGTCCAGCTTGGGCCACAGGGGAGAGTGGGAGATCTCCCGGAGCAGCAGCTCCTGGTCCTGGGGACCGGTCAACCCCATGCGCTCCAAAAAGTGCTGGGGGTCGTAGTGAATGAGCACGTTGCCCATGTCAAACAGCAGTGTGGTGATCATAGCGGGTCCTCCTTTTCGCCCCAGAGGGCTTTCGAGGTTATGATACCAGACCGCCGCCCCGGCCGCAAGGGCAGGGGAGAAAAATCCACCGGGTCTTGCCAGTTCCCCGGGGAGCCTGGTATACTGGTACAAAAGCCCGGGAAGCCCCGGCGAGCAAGGAGGAACAGGCCATGACAGTGGAACGGTGGGACGCGCTGGAGATCGTCCTGCAGGGGCCGGCGGAGGGCAACCCCTTTGTGGAGCAGTGGCTCCAGGGGACCTTTGCCGGAAAAAACGAGACCGTCACCGTGGACGGCTTTTACGACGGGGACGGGGTGTACAAGGTGCGGTTCATGCCCTCTTTTGTGGGGGAGTACCGGTATGAGACCACCGGGTCCTTCCCCCAGGCCCGCACAGCTGGCAGCTTTACGGTGACCCCTGCGGGGGAGGGAAACCACGGCCCGGTGCGGGTGGCGGAGACGTACCACTTCGCCTACGAGGACGGCACGCCCTATTACAGCGTGGGCACCACCTGCTACGCCTGGCCCCACCAGCCGGAGGACGTGATCGCCCAGACTTTGAAAGAGCTGGACCGGGGGTGCTTTAACAAACTGCGGTTCTGCGTGTTCCCCAAGCACTACATCCACAATTTCAAAGACCCCCAGACCTTCCCCTACGTGGGCACCCCGGTGGACGCCTCCGGCCTGACGGAGGAAAACTTCACCTACCAGGCGGACTTCTCCGGAAGCAGCTGGGACTTCACCCGCTTCAACCCCGAGCACTTCCGGCGGGTGGAGCGGGCTATTCTCCAGCTGCGGGACCGGGGGATCGAAGCGGACTTGATCGTCATGCACCCCTACGACCGGTGGGGCTTCTCCCAGATGACCAAGGAGCAGGACGACCTGTACTGGAAGTACTGCATCGCCCGGTTTGCCGCCTACCGGAACTTGTGGTGGAGCCTTGCAAACGAGTACGATCTGATGAAGGCAAAGACCCTGGAGGACTGGGAGCGGTACGCCGGCCTTCTGTGCGAGAAGGACCCCTACAACCACCTGCGGTCGGTGCACAACTGCATGGCCTTTTACGATTACACCCGGCCCTGGGTGACCCACTGCTCCATGCAGCGGCAAGACCTGTACCGCCACGTGGAGTACACCACAGAGTACCGGACCCGCTACGGCAAGCCCGTGGTGTGGGACGAGATCGCCTACGAGGGGAATATTGACATGGGCTGGGGGAACATCTCCGGGCAGGAGCTCACCCGCCGGTTCTGGGAGGCCAGCCTCCGGGGCGGGTACGCCGGCCACGGGGAGACTTTTCTCGACCCGGAACACGACGTGCTGTGGTGGAGCCACGGCGGGGAGCTCCACGGGGAGAGCCCGGCCCGGATCCAGTTTTTGCACGGGATCCTCACCCAGACCCCGGGGCTGGGGCTGTGCCAGGGCCCCGGCGCCTTTGACGAGGTGGTGGGGGTGCCCCAGTCCCCCCTGCGCCAGGGGGAGTACGAGATCCACTACTACGGCTTCGGGCGGCCCAGCTTCCGGGACTTCCAGAAGGAGGGCAGCTGGCGGGTGGAGGTCATCGATACCTGGGAGATGACCGTGACCGACGCGGGCGTCCACACCGGCAAGTTCCGCATCCCCCTGCCGGGGAAGGAGTGGATGGCCATCCGCCTGACCCGCTGGAACGGGGGAGACAAGTAAAAGTTTTTGTCTTCTCGCCTGCCGGCTCGGGTCCTGCGCCCCGGTGGGGCGCGTCCAGGACCGACCGAAGCGGGAGCTGAGACCGGTTCGCGGCAGAGCGCCACCGGCGCTCGCTCACCCCCTCCCACGCCCATACATTGGAG
>DXDU01000073.1 GCA_019115285.1 Candidatus Acutalibacter pullistercoris | reverse complement strand
GGTCAGGCCCTTGCCGGTGAGCACGCCCTCGAAGGCGTTGCGGATGCGCTTGTACTGGCCGTACATGTAGCCGATCTCCCGGGCGCCGGTGCCGATGTCGCCGGCGGGCACGTCGGTGTCGGGGCCGATGTGGCGGCACAGCTCGGTCATAAAGGCCTGGCAGAAGGCCATGATCTCACGGTCGGACTTGCCCTTGGGGTCGAAGTCGGAACCGCCCTTGCCGCCGCCGATGGGCAGGCCGGTCAGGGAGTTTTTGAAGATCTGCTCGAAGCCCAGGAACTTGATGATGCCCAGGTTGACAGAGGGATGGAGCCGCAGGCCGCCCTTGTAGGGGCCGATGGCGGAGTTGAACTGCACCCGGTAGCCGCGGTTGACCTGGGTCTTGCCCTGGTCGTCCACCCAGGCCACCCGGAACATGATCTGCCGCTCGGGCTCTACGATGCGCTCTAAGATGCCGGCAGCCTCGTACTGGGGATTCTGCTGGATGACAGGCTCCAGGGAGGTGAGGACCTCGGTGGCGGCCTGGATGAACTCCGGCTCCCCGGCGTTCTTCTTCTTTAACTGTGCAAGGGTCTCGCTGACATAAGACATAAGCTTTTTCCTCCAGACTGCAAGTTGGGAATTGGAATCTTGCAAAATCATGGACTTATTCTACCACACATAGCGGAAATTGACAAGAAAAATTTTTGGAAATTCATTTTAGGGAAACATCTGATCAAAAATCAGAGAAAAATCTGGGAAAAGGGGAGAAAAGTGGAACCGCTCCCCTGGAAAAACGGGAAAAAACATTGACAGGGGATGTGATAATGTACTAAAATAAAGAATCGTGGAGCGGCTCACTCCCCCGGGAAAAGGGCGGCTCTGGTAAGGAGGGGCAGCGTATGCTGACCGACCCCAGCTTCCCGAAGGGCCTTTTAGGCCTTTGGGAAAAGACAAACGAGACAGGCCTTCCCGGCCAGTGGCAGCGGGAAGGGAACAGTCCCCGAGCGTTTTCGGGAGACGTGAAACAGTGATCCGGCGGGGGGCCCCGCGCGGGGCGGCGGCGCATACCCGAAAGTGAGCGCCACCCCGGGCTAGGCCCTCCGTTTCCTTTCGTAACCCAGGAAGAAGTACCTTAGCAAAGGAGAATCCCTATGGCAAAAGACGTGTACGAGTCCCCCCTGTCCGCCCGGTACGCGGACAAGGAAATGAAGTACCTGTTCTCCCCGGACATGAAGTTCCGCACCTGGCGGAAACTGTGGATCGCCCTGGCGGAGGCGGAGCGGGAACTGGGCCTGCCTGTGACCCAGGAGCAGATCGACGAGCTCAAAGAGCACGCCGACGACATCAACTACGAAGTGGCCCAGGAGCGGGAGAAGGTGGTCCGCCACGACGTGATGAGCCACGTGTACGCCTACGGCCAGCAGTGCCCCAAAGCCGCCGGCATCATCCACCTGGGGGCCACCTCCTGCTACGTGGGGGACAACACGGACATCATCGTGATGACCGAGGCCTTAAAGCTCATCCGCAACAAGATCGTGGGGGTGCTCAGGGTGCTGTCCCGGTTTGCCGACGAGTACAAAGAGCTGCCCACCCTGGCCTTTACCCACTTCCAGCCGGCCCAGCCCACCACCGTGGGCAAGCGGGCCACCCTGTGGATGCAGGACCTGCTCATGGACCTGGAGGACGTGGAGTACCAGCTCTCCAAGGCGAAGCTTTTGGGCTCTAAGGGCACCACCGGCACCCAGGCAAGCTTTTTGGAGCTGTTTGAGGGCGACCACGAGAAGTGCCGCCAGCTGGACCGGAAGATCGCCGAGAAGATGGGCTACACCGCCTGCTTCCCCGTCTCCGGCCAGACCTACTCCAGAAAGCTGGACAGCCAGATGCTCAGCGTCCTCTCCGGCATCGCCCAGAGCGCCGCGAAGTTCTCCAACGACATCCGGCTGCTGCAGCATTTGAAGGAAGTGGAGGAGCCCTTTGAGAAGGGCCAGATCGGGTCTTCCGCCATGGCCTACAAGCGCAACCCCATGCGCAGCGAGCGCATCGCCTCCCTGGCCCGGTACGTCATCGCAGACGCGGTGAACCCGGCCATCACCATGGCCACCCAGTGGTTCGAGCGGACCCTGGACGACTCCGCCAACAAGCGCATCAGCGTGCCGGAGGCCTTCCTGGCCGTGGACGGCATTTTGAACCTGTATCAGAACGTGGCCGACGGCCTGGTGGTGTACCCCAAGGTCATCGAGCAGCACCTGCGCCGGGAACTGCCCTTTATGGCCACGGAGAACATCATGATGGATGCCGCCAAGCGAGGCGCCGACCGGCAGGAGCTCCACGAGCACATCCGGGTCCACTCCATGGAGGCCGCCCGGGTGGTGAAGGAGCAGGGAGGGGAAAACGACCTGCTGCAGCGCATCGCCGGGGACCCCATCTTCGGGGTGACCCTGGAGGAGCTGGACCGGGTGCTGGAGCCCAGAAAGTACGTGGGCCGGGCCCCGGAGCAGACCGCCGATTTCCTCACCCAGACAGTGGCCCCGGTGCTGGCCCGCTACGCCGGGATCGAGGAAGAGGCCGTGGAGATCAACGTGTAAAGACTCTCACCCCAAACAGGGCGGCACCGCCCGGTGGGGATAATCGGGAAAGGAAAGGGATACAATTATGGTAAAAGCCATTGTAGGCGCCTGTTGGGGCGACGAAGGGAAGGGGAAGATCACCGACGTGTTGGCGGAGGATTCCCACATCGTAGTGCGGTTCCAGGGGGGCAGCAACGCCGGGCATACCATCATCAACGAGTACGGGAAGTTTGCCCTGCACCAGCTGCCGTCCGGCGTGTTTCGGCAGAACATCACAAACGTCATCGGCAACGGCGTGGCCCTGTCGGTGGAGAACCTGATGGACGAGCTCAAGTCCATCACCGACCGGGGGGTGCCCGCGCCCCGGCTGGTGATCTCTGACCGGTGCCAGGTGGTCATGCCCTATCACAAGGAGCTGGACGGCCTGGAGGAGGCCCGGCTGGCCGCCAAGTCCTTTGGCTCTACCAAGTCCGGCATCGCCCCCTTCTACTCTGACAAGTACGCCAAGATCGGCTTCCAGGTCAGCGACCTGTTCGACGACAAGGAGGCCATTTACGAGCGCATCGACCACGTGCTGGGGCTGAAGAACGTGCTGTACACCCAGCTCTATCACCACGAGCCCCTGGACCGTGACGCGGTCTACGAGAAGCTGATGGAATACAAAGAGGCCCTGGCCCCCTATGTGGCCGACACCACCACCCTGCTGCACAACGCAGTGAGGGAGGGGAAGACCATCCTGCTGGAAGGGCAGCTGGGCTCTCTGAAAGACCCGGACCTGGGCATCTACCCCATGGTCACCTCCTCCTCGCCCCTGGCTGGGTTCGGCTCTGTGGGCGCGGGCGGCATCCCGCCCTACGCCATCTCCGAGATCGTCACCGTGGTGAAGGCCTACTCCAGCGCCGTGGGCGCCGGGGAGTTCGTCTCTGAGATCTTCGGCGACGAGGCCGAGGAGCTGCGTCGCCGGGGCGGCGACGGCGGCGAGTACGGCGCCACCACCGGCCGGCCCCGCCGCATGGGCTGGCTGGACCTGGTGGCCGCCCGCTACGGCTGCATGGTACAGGGCACCACCGCGGTGGCCTTCACCGTGCTGGACGCCCTGGGCTACCTGGATGAGATCCCTGTGTGCGTGGGCTACGAGCTGGACGGCAAGCGCATCGACACCTTCCCGCCCACGGCCCAGCTGAAGAAGTGTAAGCCCATTCTGGAAGTGCTGCCCGGCTGGAAGTGCGACATCAAGGGCATTAAGAAGTACGAGGACCTGCCCGAGAACGCCAGAAAGTACGTGGAGTTCGCGGAGAAGGAGATCGGTGTGCCCATCACCATGGTGTCCAACGGCCCGGCCCGGGACGACATCATCTACCGCTGAGAGGACGGGTCCGCTGCTGTCTGCAGACGGCGGCGGGCCCCTCTGTTTTTCGGGGCCGCGCCCCGCTTAGAAAGGAGAGATTCGCATGTGCGGCATCGTTGGTTATATCGGTGGGGAGGAAGCTGCCCCCATTCTGCTCTCTGGCCTGCAAAAGCTGGAATACCGGGGGTATGACTCCGCCGGGGTGGCTGTGTACAACGACACGGGGCTTCACGTGGTGAAGTCCAAGGGGCGTTTAAGCGTCCTGGACAGCATTTTGGAAGGGGGCAAGACCTTGCCCGGCACGGTGGGCATCGGCCACACCCGGTGGGCCACCCACGGCGCGCCTTCGGACATCAACTCCCACCCCCAGGTCAGCGACGGGGGCAAGTTCGCCGTGGTGCACAACGGCATTATCGAGAACTACCTGTACCTGAAGAACCATCTCATCCGCCGTGGGGTGGAGTTCGTCTCTGAGACGGACACGGAAGTGGTGGCCCAGATGCTGGAGTACTACTACGAGGGCGACGTGCTGGAGGCCATCCGGAAGGTGATCTCCCGGGTGGAGGGCAGCTACGCTTTGGGCATCATCTGCGCCGACTGCCCGGAGAAGCTCTTCGCCGTGCGGAAAGACAGCCCTCTCATCATCGGCATTGGGAAAGGGGAGAACTACATCGCCTCCGACGTGCCGGCCATCCTCTCCCGCACTCGGGATATCTACCGGCTGAAGGACCAGGAGATCGCCGTGCTCACCCGGGAGAGCATCCAGTTCTTCGACCAGGACATGGACCCCATCGAGAAGGAGCCGGAGCGCATCCAGTGGGACATCACCGCCGCGGAAAAGGGCGGCTACGA
>DXDU01000072.1 GCA_019115285.1 Candidatus Acutalibacter pullistercoris | reverse complement strand
AGCTCTCCATCTCCGCCATGCACGGCCGCACCAGGGCCTTTGTGAAGATTGAGGACGGCTGCGATAGGTTCTGCTCCTACTGCATCATCCCCTACGCCCGGGGCCGGGTGCGCTCCAAGCCTTTGGAAGACATCCGGGAGGAGGCTGCCCGGCTGGGGGAGGCGGGCTACAAAGAGGTGGTGCTCACGGGCATCAACCTGCCCGCCTACGGGAAGGACCTGGGCGGGGACTTGTGCGACGCGGTGGAGGCCGCCTGTGCCGCCCCGGGGATTCTCCGGGTGCGGTTGGGGTCGCTGGAGCCGGAACAGCTCACCCCGCCGGTGATCGCCAGGCTGGCGGCCCAGGAGAAGCTGTGCCCCCAATTCCACCTGAGCCTCCAGTCCGGCTGCGACGACACATTGCGCCGCATGAACCGCCACTACACCACGGCGGAGTACCGGCAGATTGTGGGGGACCTGCGGAAGGCCTTCCCCAACTGCGCCGTCACCACCGATATTATGGTGGGCTTCGCCGGGGAGACGGAGGAGGAGTTCGCTAAGTCCCTGGCCTTCGCCAAGGAGATCGCCTTCGCCAAGGTCCACGTGTTCGCCTACTCCCGCCGCCCGGGGACCAGGGCCTATGACATGCCCGGCCAGGTGCCAAACCGGGAGAAGGAGCGGCGCAGCCGGGAGATGATCGCCGCCACCCTGGAGACCCAGCGGGCGTTCTTCGTCGCCCAGACCGGCCGGGTGGAGGAGGTGCTCTTCGAGCAGGAGCGGGACAGGAACGTGTACGAGGGCTACACCCGGAACTACACCCCGGTGCGGGTGGCCAGCGCCGCCCCCCTCCAGGGCCAGATCCTCCAGGTCCGCCTGACCCAGGCCCTGGAGGACTTCTGCCTGGGGGAGCTGGTGTTGTAAGGCGACTCCCGCGCCTGCCCGGGGAGAAGGCTTTATGCAAGCCCCCCGTCTCGCCTGGCGCGTGCCCGCGCGGGGGTCCGTGGCCGGACTGGCCGTGAAAATCCCTCCGCAAAGGGCGCTCCGGGGCGCGTGCCCGCGCTGGGCAATAAAATCCCTCCGCTGAGGGGCGCTCCGGGATTTTCAGTCGCCCCGACCGACCAGGTTGGGTAAACCATCCCCGAAAACCCCGGTGAGTGAGCGAAGCGAACGGAGAGGGGTTTTCCCCGCCCCGCGCGGGCACGCGCCCTGGCCAGTCCGGCCACGGACCCCCGCGCGGGCACGCGCCCGTAAAAATGACTTTATCCTTGGGGGAGTTTGTGCTATACTACAAGTAAGTGTAGCGATTTTCCTGGCGGGGAGGGGGCGCCTCCTCCCGCCATCACCTGCGGAGGGCTCCGTCTATGGATACGATCAAGCAAAAAGCCAGCGGCGGCTGGCGGAACAACTACTACCTGAAAGCCTTCTTCCTGGGGCTGGGACTTTCCTTTTTGGTCTTTCTCCCCTTCCTGCTGGTGGACGGGGGCCGGTTCCTGTTCTACGGCGACTTCAACGTGCAGCAGGTGCCCTTCTACCGCCTGGCCCACGACGCGGTGCGCGCCGGGAACCTGGGCTGGAACCAGTACACCGATCTGGGGGCCAACTTCATCGGCTCTTACAGCTTCTATCTCCTGGGCAGCCCCTTCTTCTGGCTGACCATCCCCTTCCCCTCGGAGTGGGTGCAGTTCCTCATGGGGCCGCTGCTCATTTTAAAGTTCGCCTGCGCCACGCTGACGGCCTACATCTATCTGCACCGGTACACCAAGACCCCGGAGACCGCCCTGATCGCCGCGGTGCTCTACAGCTTCTCCGGGTTCTCCATCTACAACATCTTCTTCAACCACTTCCACGAGGCCATGGTGTTCTTCCCCCTGCTGCTGGCGGCGCTGGATGAGTACATGGCCACCCGTCGCCGGGGGCTGTTCGCCCTGGCGGTGTGCTTCTGCTGCCTTGCCAACTACTACTTCTTTGTGGGACAGGTCACCTTTACCCTGCTGTACTTCTTCCTGCGGCTGCTGTGCAGAAGCTGGAAGATCTCCCTGCGGGACTTTCTGCTGCTGGGGCTGGAGGCCGTGCTGGGCCTGGGCATGTCCGGGATCTTGCTGCTGCCCTCGGTGCTCACCGTCACCCAGAACTACCGGGCCAGCGAGTACATCAACGGCTGGAGCGCCGTGCTGTACAACAACGTCCAGCGGTACCTGCACATTTTAGAGTGCTTCTTCTTCCCGCCGGACCTGCCTGCCCGGCCCAACTTCACCCCGGACTCCGGCTCCAAGTGGTCTTCCCTGGGGGCCTGGCTGCCCCTGTTCGGCATGACCGGCGTCATCGGCTGGCTGCAGCTGCGGCGGAAGCACTGGCTGAAAAAACTGCTGTGGGCCCTGTTCCTCATGGCCCTGGTGCCCTTCCTCAACTCCGCCTTCCAGCTGATGAACACCTCCTTCTACGCCAGGTGGTACTACATGCTCACTTTGATGATGGCCCTGGCCACCGGCATGGCCCTGGAGTGCCCACAGGTGAACTGGAAGCGCTCCATCACCTGGTCTTTGGCGATTACCTGCGCCATTGGGGGCGTGGTGGGCTTTATGCCCACCTTCTCCACCGACGGCGCCGGGGAGACCACCGTCACCCTGGGGCTGGAGGACTACCCCACCCGGCTGTGGACCTACGTGGCCATCTCTCTGCTGTGTTTGGGGGCGGTGGCCTACCTGCTGCTGTTCCAGCGGAAGACGAGAAAGATCTTCCTGCGCTCCACCGCTGTGGCCCTGTCCTGCGTGGCGGTGTGCTATTCCATCTACTTCATCGCCCTGGGTAAGACCCAGTCTGAGTACACCTGGGACCACCTGATCCCCTACAACCTAAACGGCGGGGAAGAGGTGGACCTGCCCGATCTGGAGGTGTGCCGCTCTGACTTTTACGAGTCTTTGGACAACGCCGGCATGTTCTGGGAAATCCCCACCATCCAGGCCTTCCACAGCGTGGTGCCCGGGTCCATTATGGAGTTCTACGACTCCATCGGGGTGCAGCGGGACGTGGCCAGCCGGCCGGAGGCGGAGCACTACGCCATCCGGGGGCTGCTGAGCGTCCACTGGCTGTTCGACGACGACCACGACTCTGACTTCTTCGCCGGGGAGAGCATGGACGACCCGGCCATGCCCGGCTTCGCCTACTACGGCAACGCCAACGGCTACGACATCTGGGAGAACCAGTACTACATCCCCATGGGCTTCTCTTACGACTACTACGTCTCCCGCAGCGAGTACAACTCCATGACGGAGGAGGACCGGGAGCTGTGCATGCTCCGGGCCATCGTGCTGGAGGACAAGGACACCGCCCAGTGCGACGGGATGGTGTCTCACCTGCCCCTGGACCAGCGGGAGTTTACCCAGGAGCGGTACCTGGCGGACTGTTTGGACCGGAAGGAGACGGCCTGCGAGTCCTTCCAGTACACCAACTCCGGCTTTACCGCCACCCTCACCGCCAGCCGGGAGCAGCTGGTGTTCTTCAGCGTCCCCTGGGAGTCCGGCTGGAGCGCCACTGTCAACGGGGTGGACGCGGAGATCTTGCAGGTGAACGTGGGCTTTATGGCGGTGCAGGTCCCCGCCGGGGAGGACGTGACCATTGAGTTTACCTACCACACCCCGGGGCTGCTCACCGGGGCCCTGTGCACCCTGGCCTGCATCGGCCTGCTGGTGGGGTACCTGGCCCTGATGCGCCGGTGGAAGCCCAAGGAGCACCCGCCCATCCCCCGGCTGATGCGACCCGGCCGGTTTGAGGAGTTCGCCAAGTCCAGAGGGGTGAGCTTCCGCCGCCCCGGCGCCCTGAAGCCCAAGAGCCACGCCGTGGCGGCCCTGCCCCCCGAAGACCCGCCGGCGCCCCCGGCGGAAGAAAGCCAGCCGCCCCAACAAGGGGAGGAAGAGACCGGGCCGGCCCAGGGCCAGCCCTAAAAGGAGGGAACGATCATGGGACCTACCGTTTACTTCGTCATCCCCTGCTACAGCGAGGAGCAGGTCCTGCCCGAGACCGTCAAGCGCCTGACAGAGAAGCTCCGCTCTATGGAGGCCCAGGGCCTGGCCGGGCCGGGGAGCCGCATGCTCCTGGTGGACGACGGCAGCAAGGATAAGACCTGGGAGCTGATCTCCCGGTTCAACAAAGAGAACCCCTATGTGGAAGGGGTGAAGCTCAGCCACAACCGGGGCCACCAGAACGCCCTGCTCTGCGGCCTGATGACCGCCAAGGACCGGTGCGACTGCGCCATCAGCCTGGACGCGGACCTGCAGGACGACACCGACGCCCTGGACCAGTTCGTGCAGAAGTACCTGGAGGGCTGCGACGTGGTCTACGGCGTGCGCAACAAGCGGGACACGGACACCTGGTTTAAGCGCACCACCGCCGAGGGCTTCTACAAGGTGATGAAGCTGCTGGGCGTGGACATCGTCTTCAACCACGCGGACTACCGGCTGATGAGCCAGCGGGCCCTGGACGCCCTGTCCGAGTACAAAGAGGTGAACTTGTTCCTGCGGGGCATTGTGCCCCTTATCGGCTACCGCAGCGACTACGTGTACTACGACCGCCACGAGCGCTTCGCCGGGGAGAGCAAATACCCCTTGAAGAAGATGATCTCCTTTGCCTTGGACGGCATCACCAGCTTTAGCGTAAAGCCCTTAAAGCTCATCTCCAATCTTGGCATCCTCATCTCCCTGCTCAGCGTGGTGGGGCTGCTCTACGCCCTGATCTCCTTCTTCGCCGGCTGGGCCGTGCCCGGCTGGACCGCCACCGTGTGCTCCATCTGGCTCTTGGGCGGCCTGCAGATGCTGTGCCTGGGAGTGGTGGGCGGCTACATCGGCAAGATCTACAACGAGGTAAAAGCCCGCCCCCGGTATCGAGTGGAAGAACACCTCTCCCAAGGGGAACAGGAGAAGAAATAAAATGGGCCCGGGCCTCCCGGGCTTTTTGTTTGGCCTTTCTTTTCTTTGGGAAAAGAAGCCCCGGGCAGCGGGTGGAAGAACACCTCTCCCAGGGGGAACAGGACAAGAAATAAACCGAGCCCGGGTTACCCGGGCTTTTTGGTTGGTCTTTCTTTTCTCTGGAAAAGAAGGCCCTGGGCAGCGGGTGGAAGAACACCTCTCCCAGGGGGGACAGGATAAGAAATAAACCGCGCCCGGGCGTCCCCGGGCTTTTTATTTTGGCCTTTCTTTTCTCTGGGAAAAGAAGCCCCGGGCAGCGGGTGGAGGAACACCTCTCCCAGGGGGAACAAGACAAGAAATGAAGCGAGCCCGGGTGTCCCCGGGCTTTTTGTTTGGGGAAGAAAAAAGCGCCCGGTCACCCAGGCGCGGGCCGGCGGCAGCCGGTCACTCTTTTTTGCTGTTGATGATCTTGGACAGCTCTTCCATAAAGCTGTTGATGTCCTTGAACTGGCGGTACACCGAGGCGAACCGCACATAGGCCACCTCGTCTACGGACTTGAGCTTCTCCATGGCGTAGGTGCCGATGCGCTGGCTGGAGACCTCCCGGTCCAAAGAGTTCTGGAGCAGGGCCTCGATCTCATCCACGATGCGCTCCAGGGTGTCCACGGACACCGGGCGCTTCTCGCAGGCCCGGAGCAGGCCGTTTAACAGCTTGGTGCGGTCGAAGGTCTCCCGGGACTTATCTTTCTTGATGACCACGATGGGCACGTTCTCAATGACCTCGTAGGTGGTAAAGCGCTTGGCGCACTTGAGACACTCCCGCCGGCGGCGGATGCGCTCCCCCTCGTCGGTGGGACGGGAATCGATGACGCGGCTCTCGCTGTAGCCGCAATAGGGACATTTCACGGCGGAACACCTCCATGTTTTCTACCTGTCATTATACCGCAAAAAAAGCAAAAAAAGCAAGAAGTATTTGGCGGGCGGTTGTCACCGCGGGGGTCCATGGCCGGACGGGGCGCGTGCCCGCGCGGGGCAGGGAAAACCCCTATCCGTTCGCTTCGCTCACTCACCGGGGTTTTCAGGTAGGTTTTCTCAACCTGGAGGGATAGAGTGACCTATGATCCCGGCGCACGCAGTGCAGTGGGATTTTTCTGGCCTGCGGTGCCAACCGCTCCACCCCCCGTCTCAGCCACCGGGGAGTCAGCTTTATGCTAGCCCACCCCCTGGTCTCGCCTGCCGGCTCGGGTCCTGCGCCCCGGTGGGGCGCGTCCAGGACCGACCGAAGCGGGAGCTGAGACCGGTTCGCGGCAGAGCGCCACCGGCGCTCGCTCACCCCCTCCCACGCCCATACATTGGAG
>DXDU01000071.1 GCA_019115285.1 Candidatus Acutalibacter pullistercoris | reverse complement strand
AGATGTCCTTGAAGGTGTGGTCGTACTGCTTGGAGATGGTGTCCTTGGTGGCGAACCACAGGTCCTGGTTGGTGTCCAGGGCGTAGTTAAAGCAGGACCGGGCGAAGCTGCGGATGCTGGAATCCAGGTTGTGCAGGCCCTGGAGGATGCCGCCGCTCTCGGAAAAGTCGTGGATCAGGTACTTTTCCTGGGCGCCGTCCGGCTTTGTGACCAGGAGCTCCGCCTTGGAGCCCTGGGCCACCTGGGCCTCGGTGTTCTTGTACACGTCACCGTAAGCGTGACGGGCGATGGTGATAGGTTTCTTCCAATTGGGGATGTAGGGGGTGATGCCCTTGACCAGGATGGGCGCCCGGAACACCGTGCCGTCCAGAATGGCCCGGATGGTGGCGTTGGGGGACTTCCACATCTCCTTTAAGTGGTACTCCTCCATGCGGGCGGCGTTGGGGGTGATGGTGGCGCACTTGACGGCCACGCCATACTTCTTGGTGGCCAGGGCGGAATCCACGGTGACCTGGTCATTTGTCTTGTCCCGGTTCTCCAGGCCCAGGTCGTAGTAGTCCACGTTCAAATCGATGTAGGGCAGCAGCAGGATGTCCTTGATCATCTTCCAGATCACACGGGTCATCTCGTCGCCGTCCATCTCCACCAGAGGGGCCTCCATCTGGATCTTCTTAAACTCTGCCATGACGCTCCTTCCTTTCTCTGCGCCCCGGTCAGCGGGCGGATTCTTTGGTGTAGTTGAGCAGGCCTCCCGCCAGCACCATGGCCCGCTGCCGCTGGGACAGCAGGGCGGTGAGGCGGATGGTGATGCCCTTGGTCTTGTCAATCATGGTCACGTCGGTGCCGGCTTCCAGCTCCTGCCGGATGTGGGGCAGGCTCAGGTCGTCCATCTGGTCGATCTTATCGTAGTCGGCCTCGACGTTAAACTGCAGGGGGATCAGCCCGGCGTTGGCCAGGTTGGCGCAGTGGATCCGGGCGTAGGACTTGGCGGCCACGGCCTTTACCCCCAGGTACAGGGGAGCCAGGGCGGCGTGCTCCCGGGAGGAACCCTGCCCGTAGTTGGAGCCGCCGATGATGATGCCGCCCCCTTCTTTCTGGCAGCGGGCGGGGAAGTCCGGATCGCACACGGTAAAGCAGAACTGGGAGATCTTGGGGATGTTGGACCGGAAGGGGAGGATCTTGGACCCGGCGGGCATAATGTGGTCGGTGGTGATGTTGTCGCCCACCTTCAAGATTGCCTTCTTCTCGATGCTCTCCGGCAGGGGCTGGGTGGTGGGGAAGGGCTTGATGTTGGGGCCCCGCTGGATCTCCACCAGGTCCATCTCCGATTCGGGAGCGGGGGGGAGGATCATGTTGTCGTTGAGGAGGAACTGCTCCGGCAGGGGGATGGTCTCGTAGTCCCCCAGGGTGCGGGGGTCGGTGAGGACGCCGGCCAGGGCGGAGGCGGCGGCGGTCTCGGGGCTCACCAGATAGACCTGGCCGTCAGCGGTGCCGCTGCGGCCCTCGAAGTTCCGGTTGAAGGTGCGCAGGGACACGCCCCCGGACCGGGGGGACTGGCCCATGCCGATGCAGGGGCCGCAGGTGCACTCCAGCACCCGGGCGCCGGCGGCGATGATGTCCGCCAGGGCGCCGTTTAGAGCCAGCATGTTGTAGACCTGCTTGGAGCCGCAGCCGATGGTCAGGTCCACGTCGGGGTGTACGGTCTTGCCCTTTAAGATGGAGGCCACCCGCATCATGTCCAGATAGGAGGAGTTGGTGCAGGAGCCGATGCAGCACTGGTCAATGTGAATGGGGCCCAGCTCCTCCACGGTCTTCACCGCGTCGGGGCTGTGGGGGCAGGCGGCCAGGGGCACCAGAGAGGACAGGTCCAGGTCCAGGACCTCGTCGTAGTGGGCGTCCTCGTCGGCCTGAAGCTCCACCCAGCAGCCGCCCCGGCCCTGGGCCTCCAAAAAGGCCTTGGTGATCTCGTCGGAGGGGAAGATGGAGGTGGTGGCCCCCAGCTCGGTGCCCATGTTGGTGATGGTGGCCCGCTCAGGGACGGACAGGGTCTTCACGCCCTCGCCGGCGTACTCCAGAATGCGGCCCACGCCGCCCTTGACGCTGAGCCTGCGCAGCACTTCCAGAATCACGTCTTTGGCGGAGACCCAGGGGGAGAGTTTGCCCGTCAGGTTCACTTTCATCATCTTGGGCATGGTGATGTGGTACTCCCCGCCGCCCATGGCCACAGCCACGTCCAGGCCGCCGGCGCCGAAGGCCAGCATGCCGATGCCGCCGCCGGTGGGGGTGTGGCTGTCAGAGCCGATGAGGGTCTTGCCGGGGATGCCGAAGCGCTCTAAGTGCAGCTGGTGGCAGATGCCGTTGCCAGGCTTGGAAAAATAAATGCCGTGCTTTTTCGCCACGGACTGGATGAACTTGTGGTCGTCGGCGTTCTCGAAGCCGCTTTGCAGGGTGTTGTGGTCGATGTAGGCCACGCTGCGCTCTGTCTTCACTCTGGGCACGCCCATGGCCTCGAACTCCAGGTAGGCCATGGTGCCGGTGGCGTCCTGGGTCAGGGTCTGGTCGATGCGCAGGCCGATGTCTTCTCCCGTTTTCATTTCACCGCTGACCAGGTGCGCCGCGATGATCTTTTCTGCGATGGTTCTGCCCATGAGGTTCTCCCCCTTATAATTTAAGATAGGTCTATTATCTAACAAAACGCCCTTTCTGTCAATCACAGAAAAAGCGTTTTGCGTTTGCCAGGATTTTTTAAGCGTTTTACCCAAAGAAGGCCAGTTCCTTAAACAGGAAGATGATGACGAACATGGAGACGATGGACAGGATGGAGGTGAACACCACGATCTGGGCGGCCAGCTTGTCGTCCCCGCCCATCTGCTGGGCCATGGTGAAGGAGGACACCGCCACAGGGGCGGCGAACACGGTGAGGAGCACCGCCAAAGCAGCGTCCCGGAAGCCCAGGAGGATGGCCACCCCCAGGAACAGGGCAGGGTACACCACCAGCTTAAAGCCCACGGTGAGGAACAGCTCCTTCACGTACTTGCCCATGTCCCCAAAGCTGAAGGACGCCCCCAGGATGACGAAGGCCAGGGGGGTGGAGATGGTGGCCAGGTCCGAGACGGTCTCGGCGATGGGGCCGGGCAGGGGCATGCGGAACACCACAAAGAGGATGCCCGCCGCGGAGCCCAGGATCAGGGGGTTGGTGACGATGCCCAGCAGAATCTTGAAGAAGTTGGGCTTCTTGCCTCGGAACATCTCCAGGGCGATGACGGCCAGGGCGTTGTACAGGGGGATGATCACCGCGATGAGCACCGCCGCCAGCCCCGCCGCCGCGTCCCCGTACAGGGAGGTGCTGATGGGGATGCCGAAGAGCACGAAGTTAGAGCGGAACATGCCCTGGAGCATCACCCCCCGGCGGGCGTTATCCTTCTCCGCCAGCAGCACCACGCACAGGGAGATGAGAAACTGTATGACCACCCCGGCCACGGCGTAGAGCAGCAGGTCCGAGCGGAAGCTCTCCGCCAGCTCTGTCTCGTAGATGTTCTGAAAGACCAGCAGCGGCAGGAAGATCTTGAAGATCACCTTGTTGATCTGTTTGACCGAGGTGTCGTTCATCATCCCCGTCAGCTTGACGGCGTAACCGATGGCCAGCAGCAAAAACAGGGGAAGCACGATCTCCAGTGAGATCCTTAGACTTTCCATGGCCTGCTCAACTCCTCTCCGCCCCAGGCGGCAACTTCCAATCGTATGCAGCTATTATACCATGGGCAGGGGGGGAGCGTAAAGCGGCGGAAGGATTTTTTCCGGGGAATTGGTTTTTCCTTGCCAGTGAGGGAAACAGGTGATATAATAAATGCGTGTATGCCTGCGGGACTTTTTCTCTCGGTTTTCTCCAGGGGGGAGGGTATGAAGCTTTCCCTTTCCCGGCAGACTAACTCCGAAAGGAGTTGCTGCAAGCCATGAAAAACGAGATCCAGAAAAGCAAAGGCCTTAACGACTGCCAGGAGGACCTGGCGCCCTCTTTCGAGGAGCGGGGCGTCCCCAGCGGGGACGGGTCCGTCACCACCAGTTTCGATGGCATCACCGTCCACTGCCTGACCATCATCGGGCAGATCGAGGGCCACTATATCCTGCCCTCTCAGAACAAGACCACCAAGTATGAACACGTCATCCCCCAGATTGTGGCGGTGGAGGAGGACCCCAAGATCGACGGCCTTCTCATGCTGCTGAACACGGTGGGGGGCGACGTGGAGGCCGGCCTGGCCCTGGCGGAGCTGGTGGCCGGCATGAAGAAGCCCACAGTCTCCCTGGTGCTGGGGGGCGGCCACTCCATCGGGGTGCCCCTGGCGGTGGCGGCCAAGCGGTCCTTTATCGCCGAGAGCGCCTCCATGACCATCCACCCCGTGCGGATGAACGGCCTGGTGCTGGGCATCCCCCAGACTTTGGAGTACTTCCAGCGGATGCAGGACAGGATCACCAACTTCGTCATACAGAACTCCGGCATCACCAAAGAGCGGTTCACTGCCCTCTCCCGGAACACCCAGGAGCTGGTGATGGACGTGGGCACTGTGCTGGACGGCCCGGACGCCGTGGCGGAGGGGCTCATCGATTCTCTGGGGTCCCTGTCCGACGCCATGGACTGCCTGACGGGGATGATCCGCCAGCGGACAAAAAAGAAAGCAAGCAAAGGCTCCCAGGGAGGGAAGAAGGGGAAGTGACGTTCCCCGCGCCTGGGGCCCTGAGATAAGGAGGAAGCTATGTCGATTTTTGAAGCCATTATCCAAGGGATCATCCAAGGCGCCACGGAATTCCTGCCGGTGTCCAGCAGCGGGCACCTGTCCATCTCCAAGCATCTGTTTGGCATCCAGCTGCCGGGCATCCTGTTTGACATCATGCTCCACCTGGGCACCCTGGTGGCGGTGGTGTTCGTGTACCGGAAGCTCATCTGGCGGCTGTTAAAGGAGTTCGGCTCCCTGTGCGTGGACGTGGTCCACGGGAAGTTCAAGTGGAAAGAGATGAACCACGATCGGCGGCTGATCTTCATGCTCATCATCGGGCTGCTGCCCCTGTTTTTGCTGTTTGCCCCCATCCCCGGCACGGGGATGCTCTTGAAAGACTTCTCCGAGCTGCTGGGGTCCGACACCAGCATGCTGGCGGAAGGCCTGGCCTTGCTTGCCACCAGCGTCCTGCTGTTTCTGGGCATCCGGGCCAACAACCTCACCAAGCAGAAGAAAGTAAAAGACCGGGCGGGGAACCTGGTCCCCTGCCAGGGGAGAAAGAAGCTCCACACCGTGGACGCCATCTGCATCGGGCTGACCCAGTGCGTGGCGGCGGTGTTCCCGGGGCTGTCCCGGTCCGGTTCCACTTTGTCCATGGGCCTGCTGCGGGGGATCAACCAGCAGACGGCCCTGGACTACTCCTTTGTGCTGGGCATTCCCTCCATCGCGGCGGCGGCCCTGGTCTCTTTAAAGGACCTGGGCTCCGACGGGGCGGCCATCGGGGCGGCCCCTCTCATCGTGGGGGTCATCACCTCCGCGGTGGTGGGATTCCTGGCCATCAAGCTGCTCAAATGGATCGTCACCACCAATAAGTTGGAGATCTTCGCCTTCTACACCCTGATCGCCGGCGGCCTGGTGACGGTGCTGGGCATCATCGAACATATTCTGGGGAAGAACCTGTTTACCGGCCTGCCCCTGTAACACAGTACGGAGAAAGAGCCAGGGAAAAGGGAGGGAGAACCATTGGCGGAAAAGAAAGGAAACGCCGGGACGAAGAAGAAGCCGGGGACGAAACGGGCCCCGGCGGCTGGCGGCAGACGAGGCGGCCAGACCAGGGCCAAGGCCCACACCGAACGGGTCACCGCGGAACAGTTGCGGCAGCGCAACCAGATTCGGGCGGTGGTGCTGTTCGCCTGCGCCATCTTCCTGGGGTGCCTTGTGCTCATCCCCGGGGACAACCTGTGGAACTGGGCCCACCAAGGGGTGCTGGGCCTCTTCGGCAGCTGGGCGCTGCTGTGGCCTGTGCTCATCATCTACGTGGCGGTGATCACCGCCCTGGAAAAGCCCAAGGGGTCCATCAGCGGCAAGGTGTGGCTGACGGTGGTGATCATCGTGCTGTTCTGCGCCACCGGGTACATTTTCGGGGGCAGCGACCTGCCGGAGGACCTGGGCTTTGGCCAGTACATAGCCACCCTGTTCCACAACAACGCCAACACCGGCGGCGGTGTGATCGGCGGCCTGCTGGGCCACCCCCTGCTGCTGGCGGCGGGCCCCACCGGGGCTAAGATCATTGTAATCCTGCTGCTGTTCGTGGCCATTATGGTCCTCACCGGCACCACCCTCACCGGGCTGTTCCGCACCTTGAAAAAGCCGGTGGACGTGGTCAGCGAGGGCATTCAGAACGCCCGGCAGCGCCGGGAGGAGGAGCGGCAGATCTTAGAGCAGGACCTGGGTGCCATCGACGTGCCCATCGAGGCCCAGCTCCCCGCCCACCCGGTGCACTCCGGAACGGGGAGCGCCCTGTTCCCCAAGGCCGAGCCCAAGAAAAAAGACAAGGCCCCCAACGAGAAGCTGGAGAAGCTCAAAGCGGTGTTCGGCTTCCAGGAGGGGGACGCGCCCGCCGCTGACCCCCAGCGGGAGCAGGCCGCTGCCCTGACCCAGGGCACGGAAGAGCTGGAGGCCGCCGTCCGGGAGATCCAGGAGATGAAGCTGCCCACGGTGCCTGTGCACACTGTGCGCAACGAGGAGGAGCCCGCTCCCCCTGCCCAGGAGGAAGAGACCCGGGCCCAGGAGCCGGAGCAGCCGGCACAGTCCCCTGAGGAGAAGCCCCTGACGGAGGAGCCGGAGGCACTGGACGACGTGGCGGCCCTGACCCAGGAGTTCGTCCAGAAGCAGGAGGAGAACAAGCGCCGGGAGGCCACTCCCGGGGAGCAGTTCCAGTACCAGGCGGCCGACCCCCAGAACGCCTATGTGTTCCCCCCGGTGACCATGCTGGCTGAGAGCCCCCTGGGCAACCCCGCCGCCGAGACCGAGGAACTGCAGACCAACGGCCGGGTGCTGGTGGACACCCTGAAGAGCTTCGGGGTGCAGACCAAGATTCTGGACATCTGCCGGGGACCTGCCGTCACCCGGTATGAGATACAGCCCGCCGCCGGGGTGAAGATCAGCAAGATCACCAACCTCTCCGACGACCTGGCCCTGAACCTGGCGGCCACCGGCGTGCGCATCGAGGCGCCCATCCCCGGGAAGGCCGCGGTGGGCATCGAGGTCCCCAACAAGAAGCGCAATACCGTGCGGATGCGGGACCTGATCCAGTCCAACGCCTTCCAAACTTCCAAGAGCAAGCTCACCGTGGCCCTGGGCCGGGATATCGCCGGGCAGCCCGTGGTGGCGGACCTGGCCAAGATGCCCCACCTGCTCATCGCCGGCACCACCGGATCGGGCAAGTCCGTGTGCATCAACTCCCTGATTCTGAGCATGCTCTACAAGGCCACCCCGGAAGAGGTGCGCTTTTTGATGATCGACCCCAAGGCGGTGGAGCTGACGGAGTACAACGGCATGCCCCACATGCTGGTGCCCGTGGTCACCGACCCCCACAAGGCCTCTGGGGCCCTGGGGTGGGCGGTGTCGGAGATGATGAAGCGGTATAAGATCTTCTCCGAGTACAACGTGCGCAACCTGAAAGGCTACAACTCCCTGGCGGAGGCCCAGGGCTTCCAGGACGAGAACGGCCAGCCCATGCCCTCCATGCCCCAGATCGTCATCATCATCGACGAGCTGGCGGACCTGATGATGGCCGCACCCAAAGAGGTGGAGGACTCCATCTGCCGCCTGGCCCAGCTGGCCCGCGCCGCCGGGATGCACCTGGTGGTGGCCACCCAGCGCCCCTCGGTAGACGTGGTCACCGGTTTGATCAAGGCCAACATCCCCAGCCGCATCGCCCTCACCGTGTCCAACGCCGTGGACTCCCGCACCATTCTGGACGCGGGCGGCGCGGAAAAACTCTTGGGCAACGGTGACATGCTCTTCGCCCCGGTGGGCATCAACAAGCCCGTCCGCGTCCAGGGCTGCTATGTCACCGACGGGGAGATCTCCTCTGTGGTGGAGTTCGTGAAGAAGTCCAAGTCCTTGGACTATGACGAGGAAGTGCTGGAGGAGATTGAGCGCAACGCCGCCAGCGAGTCCTCTGGGGGAGACAGTGGCGACGGGGAAAGCGGCTCCGCCGACCCCATGCTGGACGAGGCCATCAAAGTGGTGGTGGAGGCCGGCCAGGCGTCCACCTCCCTGCTGCAGCGCCGGCTGCGGCTGGGCTACGCCCGGGCGGGCCGGCTCATCGACGACATGGAGCAGCTGGGCGTGGTGGGCCCCCACGAGGGCTCTAAGCCCCGGCAGGTGCTGATGACCTACGCCCAGTGGATGGAGAAGAACATGCAGCGGCCCGACGCCGCTCTCGAACCCGACCAGGACGAGGAGTGACATGAGAGACTCCTACCGGCCGGCCCACCGGGCCAAGCGCTCCCTGCCCAGGCTCCCCAGGCCCCGCAAGCCCGGGAAGCTCCTGCTCACCCTGGCGGTGGCGGCAATCCTGCTCTGGTCCGTCAGTGGGCCGGGGCGGGCCTTCTGGAACCAGATGTTCCTCCGCTCCGGCTTTGGCGGGTCCGACCCGGATCCCGCAGGGCTGGAGATCCACGTGATCGACGTGGGGAAGGCGGACGCCATCTTGGTGCGGTGCCAGGGCCACGCCGGCCTGATCGACACAGGGGCCGGGGGCGACGGGGAAGACGTGGCGGACTACCTGCTGCGCCACGGGGTGAAGGAGCTGGAGTTCGTGCTCCTGTCCCACAACGACTCCGACCACATCGGCGGCCTGCCCACGGTGCTGGGGGAGCTTGCGGTGGACACCCTCTACCAGGGGGAGCTCTCCGTGGAGGAGCCCAGCTTGGAGGGCGCCGCCATGGACCGGGCCCTCTCCGGCTGGGAGGGGGAGCGGCGCACCCTGGCCAGGGGAGACAGCTTCTCTTTGGGAGGGGCCTCCTTCTCCGTGCTGGGGCCCTGCCGGGCCTACGAGAGCTCCAACGATTCCTCCCTGGTGCTGCGCCTGGAGTTCGGGGAGGTCTCCGCCCTGTTCTGCGGGGACATTGAGGCCACCGCCGAGCTGGACTTGGTGAAGTCCGGGCAGGAGCTGCAGGCGGACCTTTTGAAGGTCCCCCACCACGGCAGCGCCACCTCCTGCAGCCAGCGCTTTGTAAAGGCCGTGATGCCCCGGCTGGCGGCGGTCTCCGTGGGGCCGGACAGGAACCAGCTTCCCCGGGCGGAGGCCCTGGAACAGCTGGAGGCGGTGGGCGCCCAGATCTACCGCACCGACACAGACGGCTCTATCGTCTTCTCCTCCCAGGGAGAGGACTTTGCCATAGAAACAGAAAGATGAAAGGAAGCCTGCAACATGAAACAGCTGATCATCGACAGGTTCGAGGGAAAGTACGCCATCTGCGAAGATAAAGACCAGAAATATTACGCCATCGAGGCCCAGGAGCTCCCCCAGGGGGCCAAGGCCGGCTGCGTGCTGCAGATCACCGACGAGGGCGAGCTGGTGCTGGACGAGGAAGAGACCCAGCGCCGCCGCCAGCGGATCCTGGACAAGCAGCGCAAGGCCTTCGGCGGCTGAGAGAAGGGGGAAGGGTCATGAATCTGAAATTCCTGGTCCAGTGCCTGGTGCGCATGGACTACGCCGGGCTGTTCCAGACCGTGTCCAAAGTCCACAAGGCCTGTGGGAAGAACAGGCTGGCCGTCATGGCGGACGTGGTAAAATGCGGCCTGCGCTACGGCGCCGGGTACAACGACTACCTGCTGTGCCAGTTCTACAACCTCACTGAGGAGCAGCGGGCTACTTACATCACCCGGCAGGTGAACAACAAGCTGGTGGCCCTGCTCAACGACAGGGAGTACTACCACCTGTTCGACAACAAGAAGGACTTCTACTCCACCTTCTCCGACTGTCTGGGCCGGGACTGGCTGGACTTTACCAAGGCGAGCGAGGAGGACTTTACCCGCTTCCTCCAGGGCCGGGAGGAGATCATGGTCAAGCCCGACGCGGAAAGCGGCGGCAAAGGGGTGGAGAAGCTCCGGGTGGGGGACTACCCCAGCCCCCAGGCTTTGTACCGCAAGCTCAAAGGGGACAACATCGGGGTGGTGGAGGACGTGATCGTCCAGAACCAGGAGATGGCCCGGCTCAACCCCAGCTGTCTCAACACCCTGCGGATCGTCACCATCTTGAACGGCCAGGGGCCCCACATCGTTTACGCCTTTGTGCGCATCGGCAACAGCGACCGGCCTGTGGACAACCTTCACTCCGGCGGCATGTTCGCCCCCATAGACCTGGACACCGGGAAGATCTCCGCCCCGGGCTACGACAAGAACCAGCGTACCTTTGAGACCCACCCCCTCACCGGGGTGAAGCTGGTGGGCTTCCAGATCCCCTACTGGGAGGAGTCCAAGGCCCTGTGCCTGAAGGCCGCCACCCGGGTGCCCCAGATGCGCTACATCGGCTGGGACGTGGGCCTGACGGACCAGGGGCCTCTCTTCGTGGAGGGGAACAACCTGCCGGGCTACGACATCCTGCAGATGCCGCCCCACACCCCGGACAAGATCGGCATGCTGCCCACCTTCCGCAAGTACGTGGACGGCATCTGAACCGAACAAGAAAAGAGAGCTTCCCAGGGGGAGGCTCTCTTTTTTGTGCCGCGGGAAAGGAAAAGCCCCCGGCGGACCGGGGGCTTGGGGCTCAGTTGTTGTCCTTCAGCTCGCTGTGGAGGAACCGCAGAGGCTGGCGGCGCTTGAGGCGCATGCCGTCGCTCTCTTTGCGCCGCATGTAGACGCTCTGCACCAGCCCGAAGCCCAGGTACAGGCAGGCCGCGGAGGAGCCGCCGGCGCTGAAGAAGGGGAGGGTCACACCCATGGCGGGGAGCAGGGCCAAGCACATGCCGATGTTGGACACGGACTGCAGGGCGATCATGCCGAAGAAGCCGAAGCAGATGTACTTGCCCATGTCGTCCCGGGAGGAGTGGGCCACGTGCAGCACCTTGCACATGAACAGCAGCAACAGCAGCAGAATGAGGGAGCAGCCCAAAAAGCCCAGCTCCTCTCCGGCCACGGAGAAGATGTAGTCGCTCTGCTGAAAGGGCACGGCGTTGTCCGCCACACGGATGCCATTAAACAGCCCCATGCCGTCTAAGCGGCCGCTGCCGATGGAGATCCGCCCTTGGTACTGCTGGTAGCCGTCCTCCATCTGTACGGTGGGGTCGTCTAAGTTGAACACCGCGGTGAACCGGGCCTTCTGGTAGTCCGCCATGACAAACTGCCACAAAAGGGGCGCCCCCACCAGGAACAGTCCCCCCAAAATGGCGAAGTACCGGGCCTTCACGCCGGCGGAGAGGCTCATGGCCAGGAAGATGGCGAAGAACACGATGGCCGCCCCTGTGTCGCCCTGCATCTGGCACAGCAGCATGGGGACCAGGGCGTGGCCCGCCAGGAGCACCACGTGCAGGGGATGATTGACAAGGCCCTTGCCCCGGAGCACGTCCAGATGCTTGGCGAAGGTAAGGATAAAGGCGATTTTCACCAGCTCCGAGGACTGGAAGGTCCTGCCGGCGATGTTGATCCAGGCCCGGGCGTCCACGCCGCCGCTGCCCTGGATCTGTTCCCCGAAAATGGAGGTGTAGATCATCAGGAAGATGGAAAAGCCTGCGAACAAGTACCAGAAGTTGGCCACCTCGGCGTAGTCTACCAGGGTGACCGCCACGGCGGCGATCACCCCCAGGCCGATGGCCAGCAGCTGGGTGCGGAAGTACCCCGAGCCCGTGGCGTAGTCCACGCTGCGCAGCAGCAGCAGGCTGTAGACGGAAATGGCTGCCAGCAGCAGCCACAAGAGCAGGTCTGCCCGTTTCAGGTACTGGATCAGACCCTTTCCCAAGCGTTTGATCATGGTGTATGGCATCTCCTTTGCGGGCAGGCGTCTGCCCTGTGGGATCGGAACAGTCAAAGGGACGGGGGAACATCCCCCGCGAGAATTATGTCAAATCATTATACCACAGGAAGGCAGGGGCTTCAAGGTTTTTGTTCCCGGCTTTTCTGTGAGAGAACAGGGGGATTTCCCGGCGGCAGGGAAAAAGAGGCTTTCGGGCTTTACTAATCCTGTCGGATATTCTATAATGTAGGGGATCGAGAAATTTTCATGGCCTTTGGCCGGAAAGGTGCTGGAAACTATGCTTTCTGATATCGAGATCGCCCAGAGCACGGCGCTGCGGCCCATCGCGGACATCGCCGCCGAGCTTGGCATCCAGGAAGACGAGCTGGAGCTTTACGGGAAGTACAAGGGGAAGATCAACGAGAGGGCCTTCGCCCGCCTGCAGGATCGCCCCGACGGCAAGCTGGTGCTGGTGACCGCCATCAACCCCACCCCCGCCGGAGAGGGGAAGACCACCACCACCGCGGGCCTGGGCCAGGCTATGGCGAAGATCGGGAAGAAGGCTGTCATCGCCCTGCGGGAGCCCTCTCTGGGCCCTGTGTTCGGCGTAAAGGGCGGCGCGGCCGGCGGCGGCTACGCCCAGGTGCTGCCCATGGAGGACATCAACCTTCACTTCACCGGGGACATGCACGCCATCACCTCCGCCAACAACCTGTGCTGCGCCATGCTGGACAACCACATGCAGCAGGGCAACCCCCTGGGCATCGACCCCCGGCGGGTGCTGATCAAGCGCTGCCTGGACATGAACGACCGGGCCCTGCGGAACATCGTCATCGGCCTGGGCGGGAAGATCAACGGCGTGCCCAGAGAGGACGGCTTCATCATCACCGTGGCCTCTGAGGTCATGGCCATCTTGTGCCTTTCGAAGGACATGGAAGACCTGAAAAAGCGGCTGGGGGACATGCTCATCGCCTACACCTACGACGGCAAGCCTGTGTACGCCAGGGACATCAAGGCCGACGGGGCCATGACCGCCCTGCTCCGGGACGCGGTGAACCCCAACCTGGTGCAGACCATCGAGGGCACCCCCGCCATTATGCACGGGGGCCCTTTCGCCAACATCGCCCACGGGTGCAACTCCGTGCGGGCCACCCGCCTGGCCCTGAAGCTGGGGGACTACTGCATCACCGAGGCCGGCTTCGGCTCTGACCTGGGGGCCGAGAAGTTCCTGGACATCAAGTGCCGCATGGCGGGGCTGACCCCTGCCTGCGTGGTGGTGGTGGCTACTGTCCGGGCCCTGAAGTACAACGGCGGCGTGCCCAAGGCGGAGCTCTCCGCTGAGAACGTCCCCGCTCTGGAAAAGGGCGTGGTGAACCTGAAGGCCCACGTGGAGAACATGCAGAAGTTCGGCATCCCCGTGGTGGTGGCCATCAACCGGTTCGGCACCGACTCCGACGCCGAGCTGCAGGTCATCGACGACTGCTGCAAAGAGCTGGGGGTGCGCTACGCCCTGTCCGAGGTGTTCGCAAAGGGCGGCGAGGGCGGCATGGAGCTGGCCCAGACCATCTGCGATGTCATCGACGAGAACGAGGGCAAGTCCCGCTTCGCTCCCATCTACCCCGATGAGGCCCCTGTGGAGGAGAAGGTGGAGACCATCGCCAAGACCATTTACGGCGCCGCCGGCGTCACCTTCAGCAACAAGGCCCTGAAATCCCTGAAGGAGATTAAGGCCCTGGGCGGCGACAAGATGCCGGTGTGCATCGCCAAGACCCAGTACTCCCTCTCCGACGACCCCGCCCTGCTGGGCCGCCCCACGGGCTTTACCATCACCATCCGGGATCTGAAGCTCTCCTCCGGCGCTGGGTTTGTGGTGGCCTACGCCGGGGATATTATGACCATGCCCGGGCTGCCCAAAGTCCCCGCCGCGGAGAAGATCGACGTGGACGACCAGGCTGTGATCCATGGCCTGTTCTGAGCCCCTGCGCTTTGTCACCAACTCCCCACGGGAGACCCAGGCCCTGGCGGCCAGGCTGGGAGAGAAGCTGAAGGGGGGAGAGGTGCTGGCCTTTACCGGCGGCATGGGCATGGGGAAGACCGCCTTTACCCGGGGCCTGATGGAGGGCCTGGGGGGAGGCGGGGAGGTCTCCAGCCCCACCTTCGCCATCGTCAACGAGTACCAGGGCCGGCTGACGGTGGATCACTTTGACATGTACCGCATCTCCGGGTGGGAGGACCTGTACTCCACCGGCTTCTTCGACTACCTGGAGGACCCGGGCCGGGTGCTGGTCATCGAGTGGAGCGAGAACATCGAAGGCGCCCTGCCCGAAGACGCGGTGCGCATCCACATTGCCCCGGGAGAGGGGGAGACCCAGCGGGTCATCACCCTCCAGGGGTGGAAAGGGGAGCTGTAAGCAATGCTGGTATTAGCCATAGATTCCTCCGCCGGGCCGGCTTCCGCCGCGGTGGTGGAGGACGGGGTGCTGCTGGGGGAATCCTACGTGAACACCCGGCAGACCCACAGCCAGACCCTGCTCCCCATGGTGGAGCAGCTGCTGGCCGCCTTGGGGAAGCAGGTGAGGGACTTCCAGCGCCTGGCGGTGAGCGCGGGCCCTGGCTCCTTTACCGGGGTGCGCATCGGGGTGGCCTGCCTCAAAGGCCTGGCCTTCCCGGAGAATCTTCCCTGCTGCGGCGTCTCCACCCTGGAGGCCATCGCCTACGGGGGCCTGGGCAGCGGGGCCTCGGTGCTCTGCGCCGTGATGGACGCCCGGTGCGGCCAGGTGTACAACGCCCTGTTCCGTGAAGAGAGAGGGGAGCTCGTCCGGCTCACGGAGGACCGGGCCCTTTCCATCCGGGAGCTGGAACAGGAGTGCGAGGGCTTCGGCAGCGGCCTGCTCCTGCTGGGAGACGGGGCTGCCCTGTGCCACAAGACCTTCTCCCCCTGGGGAGCCAGGCTGGCGCCCCCTGCCACCCGGTTCCAGCGGGCCTCTTCCGTGGCGTTTCTGGCAAGCCGGGAGGACTGTCCCACCGTGGCGCCCCAAGAGCTGGTGCCCGCCTATCTCCGGCTCCCCCAAGCGGAGCGGGAGCTGAAACAACGACTGAGCCAAGGAGGTTCCCTATGAAAGTTGCCATCGGCTGCGATCACGGAGGCTTCGCCCTGAAGGAAGCGGTGCGGGCCTATCTGGAACAGAACCATATCGACTATAAAGACTTCGGCGCCTACAGCGAAGAGTCGGTAGACTACGCCCCCATCGCGGCCCAGGCCGCCCGGTACGTGGCCTCCGGCCAGGCGGACCGAGGGGTGCTCATCTGCTCTACAGGCATCGGCATCTCCATCGCCGCCAACAAAGTCAAGGGCATCCGGGCAGCCCTTTGCACCAACGAATTCTGCGCCGAGATGACCCGCCGCCACAACGACGCCAACATCCTGTGCATGGGCGGCAAGGTGGTGGACCCGGAGACCGGCGTCAAGCTGCTGGAGATCTTCCTCGAGACGGAATTTGAGGGAGGCCGCCACCAGCGGCGCATCGACCAGATCGCCCAGATCGAGGAGGGCGTTCTGTAACAGCACGCACCAGATGCCGGCTGCGGCCGGTTATGAATAATAGGAGGAACGAAAAGTCATGGAGCAATTTCCCAACGTATTCGTCATGGATCATCCCCTGATCCAGCACAAACTCACCTTCCTGCGGGACCAGTCCACCGGGACCAAGTTTTTCCGGGAGCTGGTCAGCGAAATCGCCATGCTCATGTGCTATGAGGCCACCCGGGACCTGCCCCTGGTGGACGTGGAGACGGTGACCCCCATGGAGAAGACCACCACTAAGGTCATCGCCGGGCGGAAGCTGGCCTTTGTGCCCATTCTCCGGGCGGGCCTGGGCATGGTGGACGGCATGCTGAACATGGTGCCCTCCGCCAAGGTGGGGCACATCGGCCTGTACCGGGACCCCAAGACCCACAAGCCTGTGGAATACTACAACAAACTCCCCCAGGACATTGAGGAGCGGGACGTGATCGTGCTGGACCCCATGCTGGCCACTGGCGGCTCCGCCGTGGACGCTGTGACCATCATCAAGCGCAGCCATCCCAAGAGCATCAAGTTCCTGTGCATCATTGCCGCCCCCGAGGGCATTAAGGCTCTGTCCGAGGCCCATCCCGACGTGCACGTGTACTGCGCCGCCGTGGACCGCTGCCTGGACAGCAACTGCTACATCCTGCCCGGTTTGGGCGACGCCGGCGACCGGATCTTCGGCACCCTGTAACAACTTGGAAGAGAGAACACGCACTGCTTCGGCGGTGCGTGTTTCGTCGTAGAAGAGGGAAGGGCGGGACGTTTTCCTGGGGAAACCCTCTTTTTTTACGATTATACTTCAAATGCCGGAAAAATGTGGTATAATACTGGGGAGTACCATCCTTTTTCGGATATTTATGCAACGCAGAAAGGCAGAACACAGGATGCGGACACTTTCGATCCAACAGATTACGGATTCTGTAAGGCTTACATCCTTTACAGATCCCAGCTTTAAAACCATGGCCCTTTCGGCCAACCTCCTGCTGCCCCTGAGCCAGGAGACTGCCGCCAAGCGGGGGATCTTGCCCTCCCTGGCCAGCCGGGCCACCATAGAGTTTCCCAACTACACCGCTTTGAACACCCGGCTCTCCCAGCTGTACGGGGCCTCGGTTCACTCCTCCGTGCGCAAGCTGGGGGACTACCAGGTCTTTGGCCTGGCGGCCTCGGGGATTTCCAGCCGGTACGCCTTTGGAGGGGAGAACATGGCGGAGGAACTCTGCCGGATCTTGGCCTCCATGCTGTTCCACCCCTTGCTGGACAAGGACGGGGAATTTCCCGAGGAGAACTTTTCCCAGGAAAAGCGCCAGCTGCTGGAGCTGAAGGACGCGGAGTTCAACGACAAGGTGGCCTACGCCCACCGGCGCTGCGAGCAGCTGCTGTTCCAGGGGCAGCCCACGGGGATCGACCGGTACGGCTCGCGGGAGGACCTGGCCGCCCTGAAGCGCCAGGGCCTGGTGGACGCCTGGAACGAGATTTTGGACACCGCCCGGGTGGAGCTGTTCGTTTTGGGAGACTGCACCGCCAGGGAGGCCCACGCTTTCGGCGAGCTCTTCCGGCCCCTGGGCTCTCCCTATCCCTTGGACCGGGTGTACTTCGAGAAGCCCGGGGAGATCCAGCGGGTGACGGAGGAGCAGCCTGTGACCCAGTCCAAGCTGTCCCTGGGATTCCGGATGGACACCCAGCGGGGGGAGCGGGTGCTGTTCCAGCTGATGAACGCCGTGCTGGGCGGCACCGCCAGCTCCAAATTGTTCCAGAACGTCCGGGAGAAGGAGAGCCTGTGCTACTACTGCTCCTCCGGCTTCTCCTGGTCCAGCTGCTCCCTCACCATCGACAGCGGCGTGGACACGGTGAACATGGACCGGACGGAGGAGGCCATCTTCCAGCAGATTGAAGCCATGCAGCGGGGAGAGGTCACCGAGGAGGAGCTGCTCTACGCCAAGCTGGCCCTGAAGAACTCCATGGGCTCTTTGCAGGATTCCCTGCACAGCGTGGAGAACTGGTATCTGGGCCGCACCTTCGACCTGCCCGGGCAGACCCCGGAACAGGCGGCGGAGCTGCTCATGTCCTACACCGTGGAAGACGTGGTGGAGGCCGCCCGCAGGCTGGAGCCCGCGGTGGTCTACCGCCTGAAGGGAGGGGAGTGCTGAGATGGAACTGGAACGCGTGTCCGGCGGCGGCGTGGGGGATTTTTACTACCACGGCCGTCATCCCTCCGGGCTGGAGATTTTCCTCTACCCCAAGGAGCGGTGCAGCACCACTTACGCCATTTTCGGCACCCGGTACGGCTCGGTGGACAACTGCTTCCAGCGCAGCGACGAGGCGGCGCCGGAGCAGGTCCCGGAAGGCATCGCCCACTATTTGGAGCACAAGCTCTTCGAGAGCGAGGACGGGGACGCCTTTGCCCGGTACGCCCGCACCGGGGCCAGCGCCAACGCCTACACCTCCTTCGAGACCACCAGCTATCTCTTCTCCTGCTCCGACCACCTCTACGAGTCTTTGGAGATCCTGCTGGACTTTGTACAGTCTCCCTACTTTACAAAGGAGACCGTGGCCAAAGAGCAGGGGATCATCGGCCAGGAGATCAAAATGTATGACGACGACCCCCAGTGGCAGGTGATGTTCCAATACCTCCAGGCCATGTACCACGCCCACCCCATCCGGCAGGACATTGCCGGCACGGTGGAGAGCATTGCCCAGATCACCCCGGAGTACCTGTACCGCTGCTACGACACCTTCTATAACCTGGGAAATATGGCCCTGGTCCTGGCGGGGAAATTCGACGTGGACCGGGTCTTGGAGCTGTGCGACAAGATGCTAAAGCCCTCGGCTCCAGTCACCGTGCGCCGGGTGTTCCCGGAGGAGCCGGACCAGGTGGCCGCTCACTCGGTGGAGGACGTGCTGTCCGTGTCCATCCCCCTGTTCCAGTTTGGCTACAAGCTGCCGGGGGCCCAGCGGAGAGGGGAGGAGGAGCTGGCCGCCATGGAGGTGCTGCTGGAGGTCATGGCCTCCCAGGCCTCGCCGCTGTTCCGCAATCTCATGGACCGGGGGCTGATCAACGAGAGCAGCTTCGGCTACGAGTTTTTCGAGGGCACCGGCTTTGCCACGGTGATCTTCAGCGGGGAGAGCCGGGAGCCCGCCACGGTGGCCTCGGCCATCACCAAGGAGTTCACCCGCCTGCGCAAGGAGGGGATCTCCCCGGTGAGCTTCGAGTGCGCCAGGCGGGCCCTATATGGGGAGAACCTCTCCGCCCTGAACAGCACCGCCAACATCGCCAACGGCATTTTGAACCTGGCCCTGAAAGGGCGGGAGCTGTTCACCTATCTCCACGCCCTGGAGAACCTGACCATCGACCAGGTCACCGCCCAGCTCAACGCCCTGCCCTTGGAGGAGCACGTGCTTTCGGTGATCTGGCCTCTGTAAGGCCGCCGCATTTTTATCTATCGCAGAAAGGGAACGAACATGACGCATGTAGTGCAATTCCCCGGTTTGGGGATACAACTGACCGTAAACGAAGTGGCTTTTTCCATCGGGAATTTCCAGGTGCGCTGGTATGGCATCCTCATCGCCCTGGGCTTTCTGCTGGGGGTGCTGTACGCCTTCTCCCGGTGCAAGGCCATGGGGCTGGACTCTGACCGGCTGCTGGACGCCGTGGTGGTGGGCCTGATCGGCGCCATCATCTGCGCCAGGCTCTACTACTGTGTGTTCTACGACGGGGACAAGTACTGGAAAGACCCCTTGAAGATCTTCGACATCCGGGAGGGGGGCCTGGCCATTTACGGCGGCCTCATCGGCGCGTTGGTGTTCGGGGGCTTGACGGCCAAGCTGCGGAAGCTGAAAGTCCCCGCCGTGCTGGACGTGGTGTCATTGGGCTTCCTTATCGGCCAGGCTATTGGCCGCTGGGGCAACTTTGTGAACCAGGAAGCCTTCGGCACCGCCACAAACCTGCCCTGGGGCATGCTCAGCGACAACACCCAGGCGGTGGTCCCTCAGGGGCCGGTGCACCCCTGCTTTTTGTACGAGTCCCTGCTGTGCGCGGTAGGGTTTGTGCTGCTCCACATCTTTAACCAGTATCTCCGCCGGTACGACGGGCAGACCTTCCTTCTGTACCTGGTGTGGTACGGCGCCTGCCGGTTCCTCATCGAGGGCCTGCGCACCGACAGCCTGATCATCCCCGGCACGGGGCTGCGGGTGTCCCAGGTGCTGGCGGGGCTGTGCGTGGCAGCCGGCATTGTGATCCTCATCGCCCTGCGGCACAAGACCAGCCTCAGCGGCTGCGGCAGCCGTCGGGTCATGGAGGCCGTGGGCCTGGCAGAGGCGCCAGTCGTCCAGGAGAGCGCGGAACCGGAGACCAGCACCATTTTCGGGGACCTTTCCCCCGAAGAGCTGCGGGAGATCTTCCCCGGGCGGAAAGAGCAGGCGGAGACTCCCGCCGAGCCCCAGCCGGAGGAAGCCGCCCGGGAAGAGACGGAAGAGGAAGCCCAGAAGGAGCGGGAGACCGCCCCGGCGGAAGAGAAGGAACAGGAGGACGCTCCCAAAGAGTGAGGGGCGCCCCGCTGGAAACGAGGAGGTACGCGCTATGGCAAACATCATCGACGGCAAGGCCATTTCCGCCCAGGTGAAGGAACATGTGAAAGAGGAAGTCCACCAGCTCCAGGCGAAGGGGGTGCAGCCCGGCCTGGCGGTGGTCATCGTGGGAGATGATCCCGCCTCCCGGATCTACGTGAACAACAAGAAGAAGGCCTGCGCCGCCACGGACATCTACTCCGAGGAGTACGCCCTGCCGGCCTCCACCACCCAGGAGGAGCTGCTGGAGCTGATCCACACCTTAAACGAGAAGCCGGAGATCCACGGCATCCTGGTCCAGTCCCCGCTGCCCAAAGGGTTGGACGAGGGCCTGGTGGTGGAGCATATCGATCCCAATAAGGACGTGGACGCATTCCACGCCTACAACGTGGGAAAGATCATGCAGGGGAAGTACACCTTCCTGCCCTGCACCCCCGCCGGGGTCATCGAGCTCATCCGCTCCACCGGGGTGGAGATCAGCGGGAAGCGGTGCGTGGTCATCGGCCGCAGCGACATTGTGGGCAAGCCCATGGCCATGCTGCTGCTGCACAACAACGGCACAGTGACCATCTGCCACAGCCGCACCAAAGACCTGCCCGCCGTCTGCCGAGAGGCTGACATCCTGGTGTCCGCCGTGGGGAAGGCTCACTTCGTCACTGCGGACATGGTAAAGCCCGGGGCCGTGGTCATCGACGTGGGCATGAACCGGGACGAGAACGGCAAGCTCTGCGGGGACGTGGACTTCGCCGCCGTGGAACCCATCGCCTCTTACATCACGCCGGTGCCGGGAGGGGTGGGCCCCATGACCATCGCCATGCTGCTGAAGAACACCGTGGCGGCCGCCAAGCTGCAGCGGGGACTTTGAGAAAAAGACAGGTGTGAGTATGGGAAAGTTACTGGAGAAGATCCGTTCTCCGAAGGATCTGAAAGCCTTGGACCGGGAGGAGCTGGAAGCCCTGTGCGAGGAGATCCGGACTGCCATCATCGATACGGTCTCTCACAACGGGGGGCACCTGGCCTCTAACCTGGGGGTGGTGGAGCTCACCGTGGCCCTGGGCCTGGCCTTCGACCCGCCCCAGGATACCATTGTGTGGGATGTGGGCCACCAAAGCTACGCCTACAAGCTGCTCACCGGGCGGTACCCCAGGTTTTCCACCATCCGGCAGGAGGGAGGCCTGGCGGGCTTCCCCAACCGGGAGGAGAGCCCCTACGACATGTTCTCCAGCGGCCACAGCAGCGCCTCCATCTCCTCCGCCCTGGGGGTGTCCGAGGCAAACTTCCTCCAGGGAAGGGATAACTACGTGGTGGCGGTCATCGGCGACGGGGCCCTGACCGGCGGCCTGGCTTACGAGGGCCTGAACAACGCCGGGCGGCTTCACCGGAACCTGATTGTCATCCTCAATGACAACACCATGTCCATCTCCAAAAACGTGGGGTCCATGGCCAGGTACCTGACTTACATCCGCACCAAGCCCGGCTATATCAAGATCAAGAACAACCTGGATTCCTCCCTGCGGAAGATCCCCGTGGTGGGCAGCGCCATTGGGGCCGTGCTGCGGAAAGTCAAGGACGGAGTGAAGAAGCTGTTTTACAGCTCCACCATCTTCGACGATTTCGGCTTCGCCTACTACGGACCCTTCGACGGCCACAACTTAAAGGAACTCACCGAGACTTTGGAGAGCGCCAAGCTGATCCACAAGCCGGTGCTGCTGCACGTGCGCACCTACAAGGGAAAGGGCTACCAGTACGCCGAGCAGGACCCCAGCATCTACCACGGGCTCTCCGGCTTCGACGTGACCACCGGGGACACCGGGGAAAAGTCCAAGAGCTTCTCCGACGAGTTCGGGGAGACGCTGTGCGAGCTGGCGGAGGACGACCCCAGGATCTGCGCCATCACCGCGGCCATGTCCGTGGGCACGGGGCTGACGCCCTTCCGGGAGCGGTTTAAGGGCCGCTTTTACGACGTGGGCATCTCCGAGGAGCACGCCGTCACCTTCGCCGGCGGCTTGGCGGCTGGGGGGATGCTGCCGGTGTTCGCCGTGTACTCCACCTTCCTGCAGCGGGCTTACGACCAGCTCATCCACGATGTAGCCCTGCAGCACACCAAGGTGCTCCTGGCCATAGACAGGGCCGGGCTGGTGGGGGAGGACGGCAAGACCCACCAGGGCCTGTTCGACACGGCCTTTCTCCGGTCTGTGCCGGGGATTACAGTGTATTCCCCCACCTACTTCCGGGAGCTGCGGCTGCAGCTGGCCTATCTTGTGAAGGAAGGCCAGGGTCTGTGCGCCATCCGCTACCCCAGGGGGAAAGAGCTTTTTAAGCCCGGGGACTTCCACAGCGGCACGGAACCCACCTCCGTCTACGGGGAGGGGGAGACGGCCCTGGTCACCTACGGGCGGCTGTTCTCCTTCGCCGCGGAATGCCGGGAGTCTTTGCAAGCCCGGGGGATCTCCGTCAAGCTCATCAAGCTCAACAGGATCATCCCCCTGGATTCCCAGGCGGTGGAGGAAGCCCTGCCCTGCCGGCATGTCCTCTTCTTCGAGGAGGGGGTAACCCAGGGCGGCATTGGAGAGGAATTCGGCTTCCTGCTGCAGCAGAGAGGCTATAAGGGCAGGTACACCCTGCGGGGGATCGACCAGCCCTTTGTGGAGCACGCGCCTATGTTCCGCTCCCTGGAGGCGCTGGGGTTGAACGCCCAGGGCATGGAACAGTCGGTCCTGGGGGAACTGGAAAGGAGGGAGGCCCTATGAAAAAGCGGCTGGACCTGCTGGTGCTGGAGCGGGGCCTGGCGGAGAGCCGGGAGAAGGCCAAAACGCTGATTATGGCGGGGCAGGTGTACGTGGACCAGCAAAAAGCCGACAAGCCTGGGGATCTCTATCCGGAGGACGCCCAGATTGAGGCCAGGGGCAAGGCTTTGCCCTTTGTGAGCCGGGGCGGCCTGAAGCTGGAAAAGGCCCGGCGGGAGTTTCAGCTCTCTTTAGAGGGCCTGACCTGCATGGACGTGGGGGCCTCCACCGGGGGCTTTACCGACTGCATGCTGCAAAACGGGGCCAGGAAAGTGTACGCTGTGGACGTGGGGTACGGGCAGCTGGCCTGGTCCCTGCGCAGCGACCCGCGGGTGGTGAACTTAGAGCGCACCAACGCCCGGTACCTCATCCGGGAGCAGGTGCCCGAGGCCATAGACTTTTTCTCCGTGGACGTGTCCTTTATCTCCCTTTCTCTGATCCTTCCGGCGGTGCGCCCCCTTTTGGCGGAACAGGGCCGGGCGGTGTGCCTGATCAAACCCCAGTTTGAGGCGGGCCGGGAGAAGGTGGGGAAGAAGGGGGTGGTCCGGGACCCCGCCGTGCACCGGGAGGTCATCGAGAAGACACTGCTCATGGCCCAGAAGGAGGGGTACTCCGTGCTGGGGCTGACTTATTCCCCGGTGAAGGGGCCGGAGGGGAACATCGAGTATTTGGTGTACCTGCAGCGCAGCGACGCCCCCACCCAGGACGATGCCCTGCCCACCCCTGCCCGGGTGGTGGAGGCCTCTCACAAAGAGCTGGACCGATGAGAGAAGGAGGAAGAGTGCCGTGAAGGTGGCAGTGGTGCCCAATCTGACGAAAAAAGAGGCCAAGGCCTGCACCGACGAGGTCCTGGCCATTCTGGAGCAAAGCGGCTGTTCCACCATTTTGAAGACGGACCTGTTCGACCAGAACGGCGTGTATAGGGAGTCCCGGGACGAGCGGCTGGGCAGCTGCGATTTAATCTTAGCCGTGGGGGGAGACGGGACCATCATTCACACGGCCAAGTCCGCCGCTTTATACGACAAGCCCATCCTGGGGGTGAACGCCGGGAAGCTGGGCTTTACCGCCGGGCTGGAGCGGGATGAGCTCCACCTGCTGGCGGGCCTGGTGAAAGGGGAGTTCACCGAGGAGCGCCGGCTGATGCTGGAGATCACCGTCACCTCCTCCCTGGGGGAGCGGAAGTACTTCGCCCTCAACGACGCGGTGGTCACCGGGGAGCTGGCCAAGATCATCGACTACCGCATGGCCCTGGGCAGCAACCACGGCTACAACTACCGGGCGGACGGCTTTATCGTGGCCACCCCCACCGGGTCCACCGCCTACTCCCTGTCCGCGGGAGGGCCTGTGGTGGAGCCCGCCATGGACTGTTTGATCTACACCCCCATCTGTCCCCACTCCCTCTTCAGCCGCAGCGTGATCTTCGGGGGGAGCACCCACCTCACCGTGGACATCCCCCGGAACCTGGGGCGGCTGTTCCTCACCGTGGATGGGGAGGACCCGGTGGAGCTGCGCTCCGGTTACCGGCTGAGCTTTTACAGGTCCCAGCGGGCGGCCAGGTTCGTAAAGCTCACCGGCTCTGACTTTTACGACAGGCTCAATCAAAAGATCATCGAAGTGCAAGGATATATGTGAGAGAAAGGAATGGCTTCCATGAAAACGAGACGTCACGCCAAAATTCTGGAGTTGATCAAGGCCTTCGACATCGACACCCAGGAGGAGCTTCTGCGCTACCTGCGGGAGGAGGGGTTCGATGTGACCCAGGCCACCGTGTCCCGGGACATCAAGGAGCTGCGCCTGGTGAAGACCCTGTCCCGGTCCGGCAAGTACAAGTACTCCACCGGCAGCGAATCCAACAACGACATGTCCGCCAAGTTCTACTCCCTGTTCCGGGACTCCGTGCTCTCGGTGGAGGCGGCGGGGAACATGCTGGTGATCAAGTGCATGACCGGCATGGCCCAGGCCGTGTGCGCCTCTATGGATGCCATGCACTGGCAGAACTTTGTGGGGACCCTGGCGGGGGAGGACACCATCTTCATCGTCTGCCGCACAGACGCCGCCGCCCAGGACGCCCAGGAAGAATTCCGCAAGCTGATGGGCAGGTGAGGCGCCATGCTTTCCCAACTGTTTATCCATAACATCGCGGTGATCGAGCGTGCCTCCATCGACCTGGACCGGGGCTTTACGGTGCTCACGGGAGAGACCGGCGCCGGCAAGTCCATCATCATCGACGCCATCCACGCCGTTCTGGGGGAGCGGACCTCCAAGGAACTGGTGCGCACCGGGGCGGACACAGCATCGGTGTCCGCCCTGTTTACAGAGCTGGGGCCCCAGGTGGCCGCCGCCCTGAGAGAGCTCTCCGTGCCTTTGGAGGAGGACGGGTCCCTTTTGGTGCAGCGGGAGATCCGGGCGGAGGGCCGGTCCCTGTGCAAGTTAAACGGCGCCCCCGCCACCGTCTCCATGCTCAAGTCCATAGGTCCCCTGCTGGTCACCATCCACGGCCAGCACGAGAGCTACGAGCTGCTTTCCCCGGAAGTGCATATGACCTACTTGGACAGCTTCGCCGGGCTGGAGGAGCTGCTTTCTCAGTACCAGGAGAGCTACCGCCGGCTGCGGGAGCTGCAGCGGCAACTGGGGGACTTCCTCACCGACGAGGGGGAGAAGGCCCGGCAGCTGGATCTGCTCCAGTTCCAGATTCAGGAGATCGAGGAGGCAGGGGTCCGGCCCGGGGAGCGGGAAGAGCTTTCCGCCCAGCGGGACAAGATCCGCAACAGCGAGAAGATCGCCGAGGGGGTCTCCCTGGCCAAGGCCCTGCTCACCGGGGACGAGGACCGGGGCGGGATTCTCTCCGAGCTGGACCAGGCCGCCGCCGCGCTGGAGCGGGTGGTGCCCTTCCTGCCGGAAGGGGAGGCCTGCGCCCAGAAACTCCGGGAGGCCCAGTACGCCATAGAGGACGCCGACGGCCTGCTGGACAGCCTGCCGGTGGAGTTCGACCCGGCGGCCCTGGACCAGATTGAGGAGCGGCTGGACCTGCTTTATAAGCTGGGGCTGAAGTACGGGGAGACTGAGGAAAAGATCCTCTCCTACCTGGAGGAGTGCCGAGAGAAGCTTCACGCCATCCAGTTCTCCGACCAGGAGCGGGAGCGGCTGGAGGGCCTGTACGAAGAGGAGAAGAGCAAGTCCATTGCCTTGGCCAAGGAGCTGTCTCAGCTGCGGAAAAAGGCATCCCTGGCCTTCTCCAAGCGGGTGAAGGAGGAGCTCTCCTTCCTCAATATGCCGGGCATGGAGTTCCAGGTGGAGATCCAGCGGGTGCCGCTGACCTCCACCGGCTGTGACAAACTGCAGTTCCTGGTCTCCGCCAACAAGGGGGAGCCCCCCAAGCCCATGAGCAAGATCGCCTCCGGGGGGGAGCTCTCCCGGATTATGCTGGCCATCAAGACGGTGCTCTCCGGCAAAGACAAGGTGGCCACCCTGATCTTCGACGAGGTGGATACGGGCATCAGCGGGGCCGCCGCCAACAAGGTGGGGCAGAAGCTCAAGCAGGTCTCCCAGAACCGGCAGGTGCTGTGCATCACCCACCTGGCCCAGATCGCCGCCCTGGCGGACCACCACCTGCGGATTACCAAGCACGTGAAGGACGGCAGGACCTTTACCCAAGTGGAGCCCCTGGACCTGGAGGGGAGAAAGCAGGAGCTGGCCCGGATCATCGGCGGGGAGCAGGTGACCCAGCTGCAGCTGGACATGGCCGAGGAAATGATAAAAAAGGCTTGACTTTTGGGGGCTTCTTCCCTATAATAGCACCAATGGCTGTGACGGAACCCATAGGTCTTGTCCCCTGGCCCAGAGAGCCCGCGGTTGGTGGAAGCGGGAGCAAGGCAGGACTGAAGCTACTTTCCCGAGCTGCCGCCTGGAACGTCGGAAGACAAGTAGAGGCGGCCGTAGGCAGGCGTTACTCTGCAAGGGCCTCCCAGGTGATCTGGCGCGCCCGACGAGGCCGGCGACCGAGAGGTCCCGGTAAACTGAGGTGGTACCGCGATATTCATCGCCCTCTGTGAAGCACAGGGGGCGTTTTCTTTTGCCCCCAGACAGACGAAAGGAGCAAGACAGATGGAGATCTACGAGGAACTGAAAGCCCGGGGCCTGATCGCCCAGGTGACTGACGAGGAGGAGATCCGCAAGGTCATCAACAACGGGGAGGCCGTGTTTTACATCGGCTTTGACCCCACTGCCGACAGCCTGCACGTGGGCCACTTTATGGCCCTGACTTTGATGAAGCGGCTGCAGATGGCGGGCAACCGGCCCATCGCCCTCATCGGCGGGGGCACCGCCATGATCGGCGACCCCAGCGGCCGGACGGACATGCGCTCTATGATGACCCGGGAGATCATCGAGCACAACTGCGCCTGCTTTAAAAAGCAGATGGAGCGCTTTATCGAGTTCGGCGATGGCAAGGCCCAGATGGTGAACAACGCCGACTGGCTCTTAAACCTGAACTACGTGGACTTTATCCGGGAGATCGGCGCCTGCTTCTCCGTGAACAACATGCTGCGGGCCGAGTGCTTTAAGCAGCGCATGGAGAAGGGCCTGTCCTTCCTGGAGTTCAACTACATGCCCATGCAGAGCTACGACTTCTACTACCTGTACCAGCACTACGGCTGCAACATGCAGTTCGGCGGCAACGACCAGTGGAGCAACATGCTGGGAGGCACCGAGCTCATCCGCCGCAAGCTTGGCAAGGACGCCTTCGCCATGACCATCGCCCTGCTCACCGACTCCCAGGGCAAGAAGATGGGCAAGACCGCCGGCAACGCCGTTTGGCTGGACCCCGAGAAA
>DXDU01000070.1 GCA_019115285.1 Candidatus Acutalibacter pullistercoris | reverse complement strand
AGGCCTCCACCTTGTACCGCGTCTGGATGGCCTGGGGGTACAGCTGGGACAAAAGCTCCAGCAGCCGGCAGGCCAGCCCTTCCACGTCCAGGATCTCGTCCTTCACGGCCCCGGTAAAGGCCAGGTGTTCCCCCACGATGGGGTCCTCGAACTTGGGCCACAGCACCCCGGGGGTGTCCAGCAGCTCGAAGCCCTTGCCCACGGTGAACCACCTGTTCTGCCGGGTGACCCCGGGCCTGTCTTGGACCTGGGCCTTCCCGGCGGCGCCGCCTTTGATCATCCTGTTGATAAAGGAGGACTTGCCCACGTTGGGCACGCCCAGCACCATCACCCGGATGGGACGGCCCACCATGCCCTTGCTCTCCCACTGCTTGATCTGCTCCTGGAGCACTTCCCGGACGGCGCCGTAAAAGGCGGACACGCCCTTTCCCGTTTTGCTCTCGATGGGTACGGCCTTCAGGCCCTGCTCCCCATACCAGGAGATCCACCGGGCGGTCTGGGCCGGGTCGGCCATGTCGCTTTTATTGAGCAGCACAAGCCGCGGCTTTCTCTTTACAATGTCACGCAGCACCGGGTTGGCGCTGCTGGCGGGGATCCTGGCGTCCAGGATCTCCGCGGCGATGTCCACCAGCTTCAGGTCCTCGGTAATCTTCCTCCGGGTTTTCGCCATGTGCCCGGGGAACCACTGTACTGACTGCGCTTCGCTCATTTCCTCACCCCGCAAATCCAAATTTCGTCAAGGGGAACAGGTCGAACACCACTTTCCCCAGAATGTTCCGGCAGTCCACCATGCCCACCTCGGCAAAGCGGCTGTCCTTGGAATTCTGACGGTTGTCCCCCAGCACAAAGACGCAGCCTTCCGGCACGGTCTGGGGGAACTCCAGCACCTCCCCGGGCAGGTCAGGTACATAGGTGATGCCGTTTGAGATGCCGAAGGTCTCCCCGTACAGGGGTTCTCCGTCCACCGTCACCTCGCCCAAGGCGGGGTCGAAGTCCACCACCTGGCCCTGGGTGGCCACCACCCGCTTGATGATGGGCTCCTCCAGGGCGTTTACCACAATGACCACGTCCCCCTGCTCCACAGGGCCCGCCAGGTTGGTGACCAGCACCCGGTCCCCGTTTTCGTAGGTGGGGTTCATGGAGCTGCCGTCCACGGTGATGATCCGGCACAGGAAGGTGAGCAGCAGGGTCACTGCCACCACAGAGCCCACCACCACCTCCGCCCACTCCAGCACAGACTGCCGCAGGGGCTGGGGGTCTCTCTCCTGCCTTGTTTCCAGTTCCTCCATGGAGGCGCCTCCTTTCCCGTGGTCAGTTCGCCAGGCCAATGCGGTTTAAGGGGAACAGCCGCAGCACGGCCTTCCCCAGAATGTTCCTGCGGTCGATCATCCCCACCCGCTGGTACCGGCTGTCCTCAGACACGGAACGGTTGTCCCCCAGCACGAAGACGCAGCCTTCCGGCACGGTCTGGGGGAACTCCAGCACCTCGAAGGAGGCGTAGGGCAGGTCGGTGATGTGGTTGCTCAGCCCAAAGGCCGTCTCGTCCACCGCTTCCCCGTCTACGTAGACGGTCTTTGTCTCCCGGTCGATGTCCACGGTCTGGCCCTCGGTGGCGATGACCCGCTTGATGATAGGCTCTTCCAGGACGTTGGTGACCACCACCACGTCCCCCTGCTCGATGCCGAAGGCCGTTCCCGTCACCAGGACCCGGTCCCCGTGGTTGTAGTTGGGCTGCATAGAGGTGCCGTCCACGGTGATGATCCGGCACAGGAAGGTGAACACCAGCGCGATGATCACCACGGCGAAGACCAGCTCCTCCGCCCAGTCGAACAGATTCTTCCATCTGCTGTTTGTTTGCTCTAAGGCTTCCGGTCTCTGATCCATAAGCCCTCCTCCAGGATAGCAAAAGAGCTGTTGCAAAATGAAACATTTCACAACAGCGCTCTCTGCCGAATTTCTTTTCCTGCCAGTTTTTACTTGATCTGGCTCTTGACCTTGGCGGCCTTGCCCACGCGATCACGGAGGTAGTAAAGCTTCGCCCGGCGCACACGGCCCTGCCGGACCACCTGCACAGCCTTCACATTGGGAGAGTGCACAGGGAACACACGCTCCACGCCTACGCCGTAAGACACGCGGCGCACGGTGAAGGTCTCGCTGATGCCGCTGCCCTTGCGGGCGATGACAGTGCCTTCAAACTGCTGGATACGCTCCCGGTCGCCTTCGCGGATGTTCACGTCCACCCGCACGGTGTCGCCGATGTTGAACTGAGGCATCTCAGCCTTCATGGAGTCCTGAGAGATCATTTTGATGGCGTCCATTTGATATTCCTCCAATTTCATCTTGTGTCAGACATTCATGCCTCAAAGGCAGCGGACTGTCCGCTTCTTGTACACGCCGCACTGTAAGCGGCCATGCCTCGATCCCCACGGGCAAGCCTTTGAGGAAGACCCGCGGAACTCAAATGCTCGAGTATTATAGCACATCCGTCCTGGAAATGCAAGAAAATTTTACCCCATCTCCGAAAATTCTTTCGTCAGCAGCTTTACCCGGGTGATCTGGCTAAAGGGCTCTCTCCCCTCATAGGCTTTCAGGGCTTCCAGCAGAAGGCCGGGGTTTACGCTGCCCTCCTGGGAACAGGGCAGCAGGACTTCTAATAGCACGCCGTTCTGGCAGGGGGCAAGCTTCGCCTCTTGGAAGTAGGGCTTGATGTCCAGGTCCCGCTCCCCCTTTTTGGTGTGCTTCTTCACGATGATTTCCTCCCGGGAGAGCAGCCGCTCCACCGCTTCTCCCAGGCCGGGGCGGTCCTCCTCCAGCCGGATTTCATACAGGCCGTAGCCGATGTGCTCCAGCTTCTCCCGGGGCTGGGTCACTTCCAGAATGCGAATCCCCCCGGGCAGGCGCTGCCCCAGCTTTTCCTTCACCGCCTCCAGGGGCACAGGCTCCGTCAGGCGGATGTCCATGCACTCCCGGAGCCCGGCGATGCCCAGGGACAGGGGCATGCCGTAGGTCATGTAGATGCGGGGGTTAAAGCCCTCGGTGTACCACACCGGCAGCCGGGAGAGCTTCAGGCCTCGGGCCATGCAGTGGGTCAGGTCCAGGTGGGAGATGAATTTCGCCGGGCCTGTCTTTTCAAACCAGACCCGCACCGTCTCAACGCTTTGCAACGCAGATCCCTCCCTTGTAGCAAGACGCCCCGCAGTGGGAGCAGGCCTCCTTGCAGTTTGGCGTGGTCACGCCGGCCAGCGCCCGCTGCCAGTCCTCCCACAAAAACTCCTTGCGGATGCCGTAATCCAAGTGGTCCCAGGGGAAGACCTCCTCTTTCCCCCGCTGCCGGTTGGCGTAGAAGGCAGGGTCCAGGCCGCAGTCGGCGAAGGCCTGCATCCACCGGTCGAAGTGGAAGCAGTCGTCCCAGCCGTCGAAGCGCTGGCCCAGTTCCAGGGCCCGCTCCAGCACGGCCCCCAGGCGGCGGTCCCCTCTGGCGAAGGCCGCCTCCAGAAAGCTGGTCTGGGCCCCGTGGTAGCTCACGGAGATCTTCCGGCTGGGGACGTTCCCTTTCAGGGCCCGCTGTTTCCGGCGCAGTTCCTCCATGGTGTCCTGGCCGAACCACTGGAAGGGCGTAAAGGGCTTGGGCACAAAAGCCGCCGCGGAGAGGGACACCTCCACCCCCCGGCCCTTGGGTTTCTCCTTGTTCTGGTAGAAGGCGTCCACCACCTTCTTCCCCAGGTCCAGGATGGCCTCCACGTCCTCTATGGTCTCCGTGGGCAGGCCGATCATAAAGTACAGCTTGATCCTGGTCCAGCCCTCGGTAAAGGCCACGTTTACCGTGTGGAGCAGCTCCTCCTCCGACACGTTTTTGTTGATCACGTCCCGCATCCGCTGGCTCCCCGCCTCGGGGGCGAAGGTCAGGCCGCTCTTTCTCACCGAGTGGATGCGCTCCATAAGCTCCGGGGAGAAATTGTCCACCCGCAGGCTGGGCAGGGAGAGGCTGACCTTCTCCTCCTCCGTCCACTGGTGCAGGGTGTCGATGAGCTCGTTGAGCTTTCCGTAGTCGCTGGTGGACAGGGAGGACAGGGAAATCTCGTCGTAGCCGGTGGAGGCGCACAGGTCCCTGCACTGCCTGTCAATGGCCTGGATGCTCTTCTCCCGGAAGGGCCGGTACAGGAACCCGGCCTGGCAGAACCGGCAGCCCCGGATGCACCCCCGCAGCACCTCCTCGGCGATACGGTCGTGGACCACCTCGATGTTGGGCACCGGGAAGCTCTTGGGGTAATAGGCGCTGTCCAGGTCCATGACCACCCGCTTTTCCACCCGGGCGGGGGCGCCGTCCTTGGGGGTGTAACTCTTGACGGTGCCGTCCTGGTGGTATTCCACCTGGTAGAGGGAGGGCACGTACACCCCGGGGATCTGGGCGGCCCGGCGCAGGAACTCCTCCTTGGTGGCCCCCTCTCTCTTGCACTGGCGGTAGAGCTCCATGGCCTCCAGGTCCACCTCTTCCCC
>DXDU01000069.1 GCA_019115285.1 Candidatus Acutalibacter pullistercoris | reverse complement strand
ACTGGAAAAACGCCGTCCTCACCGGCATCCCGGAGCTTCTGAAGGGCTTTGACCCCAAAGAGGTGCGGGGCATCGGCGCCGGCGGGCAGATGCACGGCCTGGTGGTGCTGGACGAGAACGACCAGGTGATCCGCCCGGCCATTCTTTGGAACGACGGCCGCACCGCCCGGGAGGTGGACTACCTCAACCAGACCGTGGGCAAGGACAAGCTGTCCGCCTGGACGGCCAACATCGCCTTTGCCGGCTTCACCGCCCCCAAGGTGCTGTGGATGCGGGAGCACGAGCCGGAGAACTTCGCCCGCATCAAAAAGGTGATGCTCCCCAAGGACTACATCAACTACATCCTCACCGGGGTCCACTGCACCGACTACTCCGACGCCAGCGGCATGCTGCTGCTGGACGTGGAGCACAAGCGCTGGTCCAAGGAGATGCTGGACCTGTGCGGCCTCACGGAGGACCAGATGCCCAAGCTCTTTGAGAGCTATGAGGCGGTTGGCACCCTCAAGCCCGACGTCGCCGCTCAGCTGGGGCTCTCCCCCGATGTAAAGGTGTGCGCCGGAGCGGGGGACAACGCTGCCGCCGCCGTGGGCACCGGCACGGTGGGAGACGGGGCCTGCAACATCTCCCTGGGCACCTCGGGCACCATCTTCATCTCCAGCGGAAAGTTTGGGGTGGACCCCAACAACGCCCTCCACGCCTTTGCCCACGCCGACGGGCACTACCACCTGATGGGGTGCATGCTCTCGGCGGCCAGCTGCAACAAGTGGCTGATGGAGGACGTCTTCCAGACCAAGGACTACGGGGCCGAGCAGGCCCCCATCACCCCGGACAAGCTGGGGAACAACCACGTATTTTTCCTGCCCTACCTCATGGGGGAGCGCTCCCCCATCAACGACACCAACGCCCGGGGCGCCTTTGTGGGCATGACCATGGACACCAGCCGCTCCGACCTGACCCAGGCCATGCTGGAGGGCGTCGCCTTCGCCATCCGGGACAGCCTGGAGGTGGCCCGCTCCCTGGGCCTGGACATCCGGCGCAGCAAGCTGTGCGGCGGCGGAGCCAAGAGCCCCCTGTGGCGGACCATCCTGGCCAATGTGCTGGGGCTGGAGCTGGAGCTGCCCGTCTCCGAGCAGGGGCCGGGCATGGGCGGCGCCATGCTGGCCATGGTGGCCTGCGGGGCCTACTCCAGCGTGGAGGAGGTCTGTTCCAAGCTGGTCCAGGTGGCCCAGACTGTGACCCCCGATCCCGAGCTCACCGCCCGGTACGAGGCGCGGTACCAGCAGTTCAAACAGATCTACCCCGCTTTGAAGGGAATCTTCCCTGCGCTGCTGTAAGGGGGAATTTTCTTGGAAAACTGGGGTGAACAGACCCGGCTGGTGTTCCGGCTGGCTGTGGGGCTGTATCTGATCTATATGGCTTACAAGCTCATCTCCACCCAGCTGGGGGGAGGGAGCGACATGCCCGATTGGGCGGCCTATGCCGGGGGCGGGATTCTGGGCCTGGCCGGCATCGCGTTCTGCGGCTACTCCCTGTTCCGCTACTTCAAGCAGTGCCGGGCCAACCGGGAGAAAAAGCCGGACCCGCCTGCGCCGGAGGACGAGCCGTGAGAGGCTGGACGCGGCGGGAACTGGCGGTCCGGGTGGCCCTGCTGCTGGCGGGGCTGTGCATCGCCCATCTGGGGGTGACCCTGTTTCTCCAGAGCGACTTGGGCTCCGATCCCTTCAACGTCTTTGTACAGGGCTTGTTCCGGGGGATTCCCTGGCCGCCCCTTATGGAAATGACCCACGGCCGGACCCACCTGCTGGTATCGCTGGTCATTCTGCTGGTGCTGCTGGCGGTGGACCGCTCCTATGTGGGAATCGGCACCGTGCTGTGCATGGCCCTGGGCGGTCCCATTATTGATGTGTATACCCTCTGGCTGTCCCCGGTGATCCACGGGGGGCTGCCTCTGCCCCTGCGGCTGGCGCTGCTGGTGGCCGGGTGCGTTATCCTGGCCTTCGGCATGACCATCGTCATCCGCTCCCAGGCGGGCACCGGCCCCAACGACCTGGTGGCGGTGGTGCTCAGCGACAAGCTGAGAAAACCCTTCGGTCCGGTGCGCATCGGGGTGGACCTGACCTTTGCCCTGGTGGGGCTGGCTCTGGGAGGCGTGGTGGGACTGGGCACCGTGATCTGCGCCTTTCTGGTGGGCCCCGCCGCCCAGCTGTTTTTTCCCATCAGCCAGCGGCTGTGCGAGGCCGCGCTGGCACAATTTGCGGGAGTGCGCTCCCAAACTTGAGGTGAATGCTTATGACCATTCAATCTGTCTTTGATCCGTCCTTCACCAAGTACGGACAGGTGCTCACCGGTTACGACCTGACCGGGCTGCTGGACACCCTGGAGCGGGTGACCCCGGTCCCGGAGGGGACCGAGTACGTCCCGGAGCAGCCCGAGCTCATGGCCCTGCCCGTGTGCGGGGAGCTGTCCGACCGGGCCTACGGCGGCATGCCCATCCAGATCGGCTGGTGCAACGGCCACAACACCAAGCTCAACTGCCTGGAGTACCACAGGGACAGCGAGCTGAACGTGGGCGTTCAGGACTTTATCCTCCTGCTGGCCAAGCGGGAGGAGATGGCGGACGGCCGTCTGGACACCGGCAAGGTGGAGGCCTTCCTGTGCCCCGCCGGCACCCTGGTGGAGGTGTACGCCACAACCCTGCACTACGCTCCCTGTTCCGCCAAGGCGGGGGAGGGCTTCCAGGTGGCCATCGTCCTGCCCAAGGGCACCAACCTGGACAAGCCGGCCATTTTGGCGGGCAACCAGGAGGACCAGTGCCTGTGGGCCCGGAACAAGTGGCTGCTGGCCCACAAGGACAGCAGCGAGGCCGCCCAGGGAGCGCCCGTGCGCCTGGACGGAGAAAACATTGACATTGCCGGGCTCATCTGAACCGGCTCAATTTTAAAAGAGGTGTGAGAACATTATGCTGACCAACATTCCCACTGTAAAGCTGGGCATCATCGCGGTGTCCCGGGACTGCTTCATCATCTCCCTGTCGGAGCGCCGCCGCGCCGCGGTGGTGGCCGCCTGCCAGGCCAAGGGCGTGGACATCTACGAGTGCAAGACCACCGTGGAGAACGAGAAGGACATGCTCAAGGCCGTGGACGAGGTGAAGGCCGCCGGCTGTAACGCCCTGGTGGTGTTCCTGGGCAACTTCGGCCCCGAGACCCCCGAGACCCTCATCGCCCAGAAGTTTGACGGCCCCGTCATGTACGCCGCCGCCGCCGAGGAGACCGGCAAGGACCTGATCGACGGCCGGGGCGACGCCTACTGTGGCATGCTCAACTGCTCCTACAACCTGGGCATGCGCCACCTGAAGGCCTACATCCCCGAGTACCCCGTGGGCACCGCCGAGGACATCGCCGCCATGATCCAGGACTACGTGCCCATCGCCCGCGCCCTCATCGGCCTGTCCAAGCTGAAGATCATCACCTTCGGCCCCCGTCCCCAGGACTTCTTTGCCTGCAACGCCCCCATCAAGGGCCTGTACGAGATCGGCGTGGAGATCGAGGAGAACTCCGAGCTGGATCTGCTGGTGGCCTACAAGGCCCACAAGGACGACCCCCGCATCCCCGAGATCTGCGCCGACATGGCCAAGGAGATGGGCGAGGGCCGCTACTACCCC
>DXDU01000068.1 GCA_019115285.1 Candidatus Acutalibacter pullistercoris | reverse complement strand
GCCTTCTTCCCCCGCAGGAAGGAAACCGCCCACACCGCCGAGAGGAACTGGGAGAGGATGGTGGCCAGGGCAGCCCCTTGCACCCCCATGCCAAACACGAAGATAAAGATGGGGTCCAGCACAATGTTGGTCACCGCGCCGATGAGCACGGTCATCATGCCCTTGCGCCCAAAGCCCTGGGCATTGATGAACTGGTTCATACCCAGGCTGATCATGACGAATACGCTGCCGCAGATGTAAATGGTGATGTACCCATCCGCGTAGGGATAGGTCACGTCGCTGGCGCCAAAGGCGTACAGCAGCGGCTTTTTGATGAGCAGGGTCACCGCCGTCAGCACCACGCCGGTGCCCACCAGCAGGGAAAAGGTGTTGCCCATAATCTGCCGGGCCTTGTCCAGGTGGCCCCGGCCCCGCTCGATGGAGAACAGGGGGGAGCCGCCCATGCCGAACAGGTTGGCAAAGGCCGTGACGATGGAAATGATGGGGAACGTAAGGCCAATGCCCGTCAGGGCGTCCGCGGCGGCGTTGGGCAGGTGGCCAATGTACATCCGGTCCACCACGCTGTACAGCACGTTGATGAGCTGGGCCACTGTCATGGGCAGGGCCAGCCGCAAAATGTTGCTGGATACGCTGCCTTGGGAAAAATCGCTGGTTTGGGTGTTGGTCATGGGCTGCATCCGTTCCTTTCTGGGGGAAGTTTGTTGCTTTATCAACTATTTTACAGGAAATCCCCCCAAGATGCAAGCGGCGGCCCCCAAGTGCCCCGCATCCAAAAAGTGCGGGGGCAGCCCGCTCCCTTTTGTCTACAATCAACCAAGGGAGGGAGGGACGGCAAAAACCCAGGTTTTTGGCCAAATTCGGGCTTTTCAAGCGGGCCGTTTGGTGCTATAATAAATCGGTTAATGTGAAACGAGCGCTTTGTGAAATTGGAATGCGAAAAGGCCTGGAAGCGCCCCCGCGGATTGAAAAAGCCAGGCACTCCGCAGAAAGGAACGATGGGATATGGCAAAGAGAGAAGATTTGCGCAACGTGGCCATCATTGCCCACGTTGACCACGGCAAGACCACTTTGGTGGACCAGCTGCTGCGGCAGAGCGGCGTGTTCCGCCAGAACGAGGCTGTGGCCGAGCGCGTGATGGACTCCGGCGACCTGGAGCGGGAGCGGGGCATCACCATCCTCTCCAAGAATACCGCCGTGATGTACAACGGCATCAAGATCAACATTGTAGACACCCCCGGCCACGCCGATTTTGGCGGCGAGGTAGAGCGGGTTTTGCAGATGGTGGACGGCGTGCTCCTTTTGGTGGACGCCTTCGAGGGTTGCATGCCCCAGACCCGCTTCGTGCTGAAAAAGGCCCTGGCCCTGGGGAAGAAGCCCCTGGTGGTGCTCAATAAGATTGACCGGCCCGGGGCCCGGCCCGCGGAAGTGGTGGACGAGGTGCTGGACCTGTTCATCGAGCTGGGCGCCAACGACGACCAGCTGGAGTTCCCGGTGTGCTACGCCTCCGCCAGGGACGGCTACGCCAGCCTGGACCCCAACACCCCCGGCACGGACATGACCCCTCTCTTTGAGATGATCGTCAACGAGATCCCCTGCCCGGAAGGGGACCTGGAAGGCCCCACCCAGGTGCTGTTCTCCAACATCGACTACGACGAGTACGTGGGGCGCATCGGCATTGGCCGGGTGGAGCGGGGCTCCATCCAGGTGGGCCAGACCGTGGTCATCTGCGGCGGCGCCGAGGACCACCGGCAGAACGCCAAGATCACCAAGCTCTACCAGTTCGAGGGCCTGAAGCGGGTGGAGCACCAGTCCGCCCAGTTGGGGGACATCATCGCCGTCTCCGGCATCACCGATTTGAACATCGGCCAGACCGCCTGCGCCGTGGACTGCGTGGAGCCCCTGCCCTTTGTGAAGATCGACGAGCCCACCGTGTCCATGAACTTCATGGTGAACAACTCCCCACTCGCCGGGCGGGAGGGCAAGTACGTCACCTCCCGGAACTTGCGGGACCGGCTCTTTAAAGAGGTGGAGACCAACGTGGCCATGCGGGTGGAGGAGACAGACTCCGCCGACACCTTTAAAGTCTCTGGCCGGGGAGAGCTGCACCTTTCCATCCTCATCGAGCAGATGCGCCGCCAGGGGTACGAGTTCCAGGTGAGCCGCCCCACGGTGATCTACAAGCAGGACCGGGAGGGCAAAAAGTTAGAGCCCATGGAGCTTTTGATGATCGAGGTGCCCGACAACTACGTGGGGGCCGTCATGGAGAAGATCGGCTCTCGACGGGCGGAGCTGCTGAACATGGGCACCCGGGAGAGCGGCACCACCCACCTAGAGTTCAAGATCCCCGCCCGGGGCCTGATGGGCTACCGGTCGGAGTTCCTCACCGACACCAACGGAAACGGCATTATGAACCACGTGTTCGACAGCTACGAGCCCTACAAGGGGGACATCGTCCAGCGGACCCAGGGGTCCATCATCGCCCACGAGGCGGGAGAGGCCACGGCCTACGGCCTGTTCTACGCCCAGGACCGGGGCAGGATGTTCATCGGGCCTGGGGTGGAAGTGTACGAAGGCATGGTGGTGGGCGCCAACCCCAAGAACGAGGACATCGTGGTGAACGTGTGCAAGAAGAAGCACGCCACCAACACCCGGGCCTCCGGCTCTGACGACGCGTTGAAGCTGGTGCCCCACACGGTGATGAGCCTGGAGCAGTGCCTGGAGTTCATCGCCGAGGACGAGCTGGTGGAAGTCACCCCCAAGACCATCCGGATGCGGAAGATGATCCTTTCCAAAGAGCTGCGGATGAAGCAGGCCAGCAAGAAGAAGTAAAAGCGGTTGGCACCGCAGGCCAACCTGCCGCCATAGCTAGGTGAGGCCCACCCACCGTCTCGCCTGCCGGCTCGGGCGCTGGTCGCCGGTGGCGACCGTTCAGCGCCGACCGAAGCGGGAGCTGAGACCGGTTCGCGGCAGAGCGCCACCGGCGCTCGCTCACCCCCTCCCGTACGGAAAAGGGACAAATTATATCTCATTATCCTTACGGGAGGGGGCAGGGGGTGGGCACCATAAACCCCGCCCACCGGCAGGTGAGATGGGGGTGGGCAGCGTCCATCCAGAGCGGAGCGGCGGGGGCGGGCGCCGCCGTGCTGCGGAGTGCCTGTCCAACCCCCCGGGGCGCAAAGGCTTTTCCGGCCCGCGCGGGCCGCGGGCCATCAAATACAGAAAGGAGGCACCTGGTTGGACATCGTGATTTTAGACCTGGAGTGGAACGCGGCGTACAGCCGCAGGATCAAAGGGTATATCAACGAGATCATCCAGTTCGGGGCGGTGAAGGTCTCCCCGGGCCTGCAGGAGAAGAGCTGCTTTTCCTGCTTCGTCAAACCCCAGGTGAGCAAGCACGTCAACACCCTGGTCACCGACCTCACCAGCATCACCGACGACAACCTCACCGGCGGCCTCACCTTTATGCAGGCGGTGAGCCGGTTTAAAAAATGGGCCGGGGAGTGCCTGCTCCTGACCTGGGGCACCTCCGACATTCTGGCCCTTATCGAGAACTGCCGTTACTTCAGCGGCGACGGGCAGGTGCCCTTCCTCACCCGGTACTGCGACCTGCAGCGCTACGCCCAGGAGCGCATGGGCCTGGGCACCAAAGAGCAGGTGGGCCTCTCCAAGGCGGCGGAACTGCTGGGGCTGGATCTGTCGGGCATGGACCACCACCGGGCTTTGGACGACAGCCGCATGGCCCTGGAGATCTTGAAAAAAGTCTACCACCCCCAGGCCATGGCCCCCTTCGTCCAGGAGTGCGGGGCGGAGTTTTACCGGAAGATCACCTTTAAGACCACCTACATCTGCGACCTGAACAGCCCCCTGGTGGAGGCGGGGCATCTGCGCTTCCCCTGCCCCAAGTGCGGGGGAGAGAGCCGCCGGAAGACCCGCTGGGCCCTGAAGAACAAGAGCTTCCGGGCGGAGTTCCAGTGCGGCAGCTGCGGCTACCCCTTCGCCGGGCGGCTGACCATCAAACAGAAATACGAGGGACTGACTGTGAGCAAAAAGACTTACCCTGTGGCCGTCATCCAGGCGCCCCGGGCTCCCCAGCCCGGCCCCCTGGGGAATATGGACCTGACCTTCCCCCAAGGGGTGGGGGTGCTGCGCTTCGCCCAGTGGCGGGAGGAGAACTGGGTCAACCACGCCTTTACCACCCGGGTGGGCGGGGTGAGCCAGAAGGAGTTCGCCGCCATGAACCTGGGCTTCCGCCGGGGGGACGACGACGGGAAGGTGGCGGAGAACTACCGGCTGTTCTGCGCCGCCGCCGGCTTTGACCCGGAGTCTCTGGTGTGCGGCGCCCAGGACCACCACGTGAACATCCGCCGGGTGACGGCGGAGAACCGGGGCACCGGCATCTGGCGGGAGAAGGACATGGAGTCCATCGACGGGCTGTGCACCGACGACCCCGCCGTCACCCTGGTGATCTACTGCGCCGACTGCGTGCCTCTGTATTTTCTCGATCCCGCCCACCGGGCCATCGGCCTGGCCCACGCGGGCTGGCGGGGCACCGCCGCCGGCATGGCCCGAGAGATGGTGGAGCGCATGGGCAAAGAGTTCGGCACCCGCCCCCAGGACCTGCTGGTGGCGGTGGGGCCCTCCATCGGGCCGGAGTGCTTTGAGGTGGACGCCCCTGTGGGAGAGGAGTTCTTAAAGCTCCCCCAGAGCGGGAAGTTCGTCTCCGGACCCCAGGGGGAGAAGTACCACGTGGACCTGTGGGAGTGCAACCGCCAGTTCCTGCTCTCCGCCGGGGTGCGGGAGGAGCGCATCACCCTGGGGAAGGTGTGCACCATGTGCGAAAGCGACCTGCTCTTCTCCCACCGGAAGACTAGGGGCCGCCGGGGCAGCAACTGCGCCATGCTGGCCCTCTCCGGGGAGGGGCAGGGTTGATCCCCCGCTGCAGGCTGTGCCCCAGAAACTGCGGCGTCCCCCGGGGGGACACCGGGGAGGGCGTGTGCAAAAGCGGGGAGAAGGCCCGGGTGGCCCGGGCGGCCCTCCACTTCTGGGAGGAGCCGCCCATCAGCGGGAAGGCAGGCTCGGGGGCGGTGTTCTTTACCGGGTGCTCCCTGGGCTGCGTCTACTGCCAGAACTACGAGATCAGCGCCGGGGAGAACCGGGGCCGGGAAGTCACCCCAGAGGAGCTCTCCGCCCTGTTCCAGAATTTGGTAGACCAGGGGGCCCAGAACATCAACCTGGTCACCGCCGGGCACTTCCTGCCCCAGGTGCGCCAGGCCCTGCTGCTGCGAAAACCCCCGGTGCCGGTGGTGTACAACTCCTCCGGCTATGAGAAGCGGGAGGCCGTCAAGAGCCTGCAGGGCCTGGTGGACATCTACCTGCCCGACCTGAAATACGGGGAGGAGGCCCTGGCCCGGGACCTGTCCCACGCCCCGGACTACGTGGACACAGCCCTCGCCGCCATCGGGGAGATGGTGGAGCAGGCGGGCCCGCCCCAGTACGACGGGGAGGGCCGGATGGTAAAAGGGGTGCTCATCCGGCACCTGGTGCTGCCGGGCCACACGAGAAACTCCATGGCCGTGCTGCGGTTGATCCGCCAGCGCTTCCCCGGTATCCCGGTGAGCCTGATGGCCCAGTACACCCCCTGGGGCCTGGCCGCCCAGCCAGGCGGGGTGCCCGGGTACCCAGAGCTCTCCCGGAGCCTCACCCGGCGGGAGTGGGATAAGGTCCAGGAGGAGCTGTTCTCCCTGGGGCTGGAGGGCTTTGTCCAGTCCCGAAAGGCCAAGGGCAGCCAGTACATCCCGGATTTCCACCAGTTCGACGGCCCCCGGTAAGGGGGAGAAAGGAGAAGGCCATGGTCACCGTACTGCTCCAGTCGTCTCTGGAGAAGATCTTTCTGGACAGCGGGGCGTTCGCCCCGGCCTATGAGCGGGCCAGCGCCCTGGGGGGAGAGCGGTTTTCCTTCCAGCTGGTGCTGGGCAGGACAGAGCGGGGCACCGCCCCCTGCAAGGTGTGGGTGGAGTCCCCCTTCCCGGGGGAGATCTCCCTGTTTCTGGTGGGGCAGGTGCCCTGCCAGCTCCCCGCCTACCCCAACTGCGGCGGCGGCTACCTGACCACCCGGCCCGGGCTTTTCCCCGACCCCCTGTTCCCCTTGGAGGAGGGGGAGGTGCCGGTCAGCAGCTTCTCCCCCACGGCGGTGTGGGTGGAGGCGGCGGTGCCCCAGGGCTGCCCGCCTGGGGAGTACCCCCTCCGCTGCCTGGCCCAGTGCCAGGGGGAGCGGGCCTGGGCGGACTTCACCCTGCAGGTGGTGGGGGCGGACCTGCCGGAGCAAAAGCTGCGCTACACCCAGTGGGTCCACGGGGACTGCCTGGCCCAGTGGTACCAGGCCCCGGTGTACGGCCCGGCTTACTGGGAGCTGCTGGGGCGGTACCTGACCCTGGCCGCCCAGGAGGGCATGAACGTGGTCCTCACTCCGGCGCTCACCCCGCCCCTGGACACGGAGGTGGGAAAAGAGCGGCTGCCCACCCAGCTGCTGGACATTGAGAAAGAGGGGGAGACCTACCGCTTTGGCTTCTCCCGGCTGGAGCGCTTTCTCGCCGTGGCCCGCCAGGCGGGGATGAGGTACTTCGAGGTGGGGCACCTGTTCACCCAGTGGGGGGCCAAGGCCGCCCCGGCGGTGTACGCCTGGGAGAACGGGGCGCGGCGGCGGATCTTCGGCTGGGACACCCCGGCGGCAGCCGGCGGCTACGGGGCGTTTCTGGGGCAGATGCTCCCGGCCCTGACCAGGTTCTTCCGGGAGCAGGGCCTGGAGGGGAAGGTGTTCTTCCACCTGTCCGACGAGCCGGGGGAGGAGCACCTGGACGATTACCGCCGGGCCAAGGAGCTTGTAAAGCCCTATCTGGGGGACTTCCCCCTGTACGACGCCCTGTCGGACCCGGCCTACTACGACAGCGGCCTGGTGGACCACCCGGTGGCCGCCACGGACCGCATCGGGCCCTTTTTGGAGCGGAAGGTCCCCGGCCTTTGGGCCTATTACTGCTGCGCCCAGGGGGTGGATGTGTCCAACCGGTTTTTGGCCATGCCCTCCTGCCGCAACAGGATCCTGGGCTGGCAGCTTTATAAGTTCCAGGTGGAGGGCTTCCTCCACTGGGGCTACAACTTCTGGAACACCCAGCTGTCCCGCCAGGCCATCGACCCCTACCAGGTCACCGATGGAGGCAGGGCCTTCCCCGGGGGCGACCCCTTCTCCGTGTATCCGGGGAAGGAAGGGCCTGTTCCCTCCCTGCGGCAGAAGGTGTTCTGCCAGGGCCTCCAGGACCTGCGGGCCCTGGAGCTGCTGGAGGCCCGCCAGGGCCGTCAGGCGGCGGAGGAGTGCCTTCCCGGCTTTGGGGGGCTGACTTTCTCCCGCTGCCCCGGGGAGGCCGGCTCCCTGCTTACAGGGCGGGAGGAAGTGAACCGGCGGCTGGCCGAGGGCCGGTAAACCAACCTGGGCAGAAAAACCGGCCCCCGGCCGGAAAGGAGCGAGGTCATGATCCAAAAGCTGTTTGATTTCATCGCGGGCTGCCCCACCGCCTGCCACACCACCGCCGCCCTGGGGGCCATGCTGGAGGCGGCGGGCTACACCCGGCTGCAGGAGACGGAGCCCTGGGAGCTGGAGCCGGGCCGGGGGTACTTCACCACCCGGGCCATGAGCTCCCTCATCGCCTTCCAGGCGCCCAAGGGGGACTTTAGCGCCTTCTCCATCGTGGCCCCCCACGGGGACTCCCCCAGCTTTAAGGTGAAGGAATCCCCGGAGCTGCCCTGTGAGGGCCATTACACCCGGCTGAACACGGAAGTCTACGGCGGGCCGCTGCTCCGGCTGTGGACCGACCGGCCCCTTTCTGTGGCGGGGCGGCTGGCCCTGCGCCGGGAGCGGGGGGTGGAGACCAGGCTGGTGGACCTTTCTCAGGACCTGCTGATCATCCCCGGCCTTGCCCCCCACCTGGACCGGGAGACCGCCGAACAGGGGGGCAAGCTGGACCGGCAGAAGGACACCCTGCCCCTGCTGGGGGGAGAGGGGGCCGACCTGCTGGAGCTGCTGGCCCAGTCCATCGGGGAGCGGAAAGAGGACGTGCTCACCCACGACCTGTACCTGTACGTCCGGCAGCGGGGCACCCAGCTGGGGGCAAAGGGGGAGTACATCGCCGCCCCCAGGCTGGACGACCTGGAGTGCGTGTTCTCCGCCGTCACCGCCTTACTCCAGGGGGGCAACGGGGAGGACTGCAAGGTGCTGGCCGTGTTCGACAACGAGGAGATCGGGAGCCTGACCCGGCAGGGGGCGGACTCCACCTTCCTCTCCGACGTGCTCGCAAGGGTGTGCGCCGGCTTTGGGAAAGGGGAGGAGGGTAAGCTTCGGGCCATCCAGGGCGGGATGCTCCTCTCCGCGGACAACGCCCACGGGGTGCACCCCAGCTATCCCGAAAAGTACGATCCCACCAACCGCTGCTACCTAAACGGCGGCGTGGTGGTCAAGCACAGCACCCGCTACGCCACCGACGCCGTCACCGCCGGGGTGTTCCAGCGGATCTGCGAGCTGGCCGGGGTGCCCACCCAGGCCTATTACAACAATTCCAAGGTCCCGGGGGGCTCTACCCTGGGGAACCTGTCCGGCTCTCACGTGTCCATCCCCACGGTGGACATCGGCCTGGCCCAGCTTTCCATGCACTCCCCCTACGAGACCGCCGGGGCGGAGGACCTGGGCCACATGATCGCCGCCATGACCGCATTTTACAACACTCCCCTCCGCCGGGAGGGAGACGGCAGCTACAGCCTGGGCTGAGGGCTGCACAGCAAAGGAGGAACTTTGTATGGACCTGCAAACGCTGCGCCAGCCTGGCTGGCAGAACGAGACCGTGTTTTATCAGATCTACCCCCTGGGCTTCTGCGGGGCGCCCCTGGAAAACGACGGGGCCGCCGTGAACCGCATCCAGAAGGTGAAGGAGTGGATCCCCCACCTGAAGAAGCTGGGGGTGGGGGCCGTGTACTTCTGCCCGGTGTTCGACTCGGACCGCCACGGCTACGACACCCGGGACTTCCGGAAGATCGACTGCCGCCTGGGCTCCAATGAGGAGTTCCAAGAGGTCTGCGGCGCCCTGCACCAGGAGGGCATCCGGGTGGTGCTGGACGGGGTGTTCAACCACGTGGGCCGGGGCTTCTGGGCCTTTCAGGACGTGCTGAAAAACCGGGAGGCCTCCCCCTATAAAGACTGGTTCTATCTGAACTTCGGCGGCAACAGCAGCTACAACGACGGCCTGTGGTACGAGGGCTGGGAGGGCCACTTCGAGCTGGTGAAGCTGAACCTGAAAAACCCCGCGGTGGTGGACTACCTCCTGGACTGCGTGGGCTTCTGGATGGACGAGTTCCAGATCGACGGGCTGCGGCTGGACGTGGCCTACTCCTTAGACGAGGACTTCCTGCGCAGGCTCAGAAGCTTCTGCAAGGGCCGGGAGCCCGGCTTCTTCCTGGTGGGGGAGATGATCCACGGGGACTACAAGCGCATCATGAACCCGGAGATGCTGGACAGCGTCACCAATTACGAGTGCTACAAGGGGCTCTACTCCGCCTTCAACTCTCTCAATCTGTTTGAGATCGGCCACTCCCTGGCCCGGCAGTTCGGCCCCGAGCCCTGGACCCTCTACAAGGGCCAGCACCTGTTTAACTTCGCCGACAACCACGACGTGAGCCGGGTGGCCAGCATCCTCACCGACGAGAAGCAGCTGCCCGCCCTGTACGCCGTGCTGTACTGCATGCCGGGCATCCCCTGCCTGTACTACGGCAGCGAGTGGGGCGCCAAAGGGGACAAGCACCAGGGGGACGACGCTTTGCGCCCCTGCTTTGAGGCGCCCCAGGAGACGGAGCTCACCCGGTTTTTGGGGAAGCTCGCCCAGGTGAAGGAAAGCTGCCCTGCCCTGTGGGACGGGGACTTCCAGAACCTGAACCTGAAGAACAAGCAGTGGATCTTTGTGCGGCAGAACTCCCAGCAGACGGTAATCGCGGCGGTGAACGCCGAGGAGAACCCCTGCCAAATGGACTGCGCCTACCACGGCCCGGCGGTGGAACTGCTCACCGGGGAGAAGACCGACCTGCACGGCACCGTGGAACTGCCCGGTTACGGGGTGAAGCTCTACAAGATGGGCGGTTGACATCTCCGCCTGGCCGCGGTATAATAAAGACAGAAAAAGAGAGCCTGCCGGTAAGACGGCTGGCCTAGGTTAAGTTACTTTTAGAAAAGTAGCCGTTTCCTTGACCGGGGCGGCTACTTTTTCGCGTTTAGGAGTGCAATGACCCAAGTGGTGAACAGGCCCAAAAGGGCCACCACCAAGGTGAGCATCTCAAACTCGCTCATCAGTATCACTCCCTCCTACGTGCTCTCCTGTCAAAGCAGGGGTATCGTAACAGGAAGTTCAGTCTTCCTGGGGAAGACCAGCCGCCTACCGTTTTTTTCTGGCAGACTCTCACGGGGATGTCCCCGCAAGCCCACTCTAGCAGAAAAAACGCCATCTTGCAACAGAAGAAGCCCCCAGGCAGCGCATAGCCTGAGGGCTTCTTTCTTGGAGGACGATTGACTTATACGCTCCTAAAATCCCGGAGCGCGGAGCGCAGAGGGATTTTATTGCCCCGCGCGGGCACGCGCCCCGGCCACAGGCTTACGGCTGGTACACCACCCCGTCCTCCGCGGTCCACAGGAGGGTGCCGTGTTCCGCAAGGGCCTGCTGGGCATCCTCGTTGGAATCCCAAACGCGAGGGGACGCGACGTCGTAGTAGTACACCTTTTGAATATCCCCGTGGGGGAGTTCCTGCTCTACACTCCGGCCAAAGAATTTGATCTCATCCTCGGTGAAACCGTTCGCCCGGAGCTGAGCTTTCGCCTGGGCGGCTTCTTCCCCAAACTTGTCGTTCCACGCCTCCTCCGTGAGGGTGTAGGTCAGGTCCCAGGGGGAGCCGCCCTCAGGGCCGGTGTGCTGGCCGACTGTTACATGAAACCAGTTGTTGATCCAATCGCTGGGGGTGTAGGAGGTGGTGATCAGCAGGATGGATTCACCCCCGCCCGGGGCCTGGGTGGTGCTGGGGGTAAGCAAGGTCATAGGGGACAGGAAGAAGGGGGTCTCCAAATTGACGGTGAGCAGGCCGTCCTCCACAGAAACCCCTTGGAGGATTTCCTCTGCCTTGGGGACAATCCGGTAGGTGTTGGCGAAAAACGCCAGCCCTATTGTGACCACCAAGGTGGCCGCCACAGCCAAGGCCGCGATTTTCACCCACTTTTTTCGCAGTGTCCTCCTGACTTGTTTGAACCCTTCCACGATTTTCGTTTCCTTTTTTGGGAGGGTAGTATCGTGAGCAGGGGAAGGGGAGGGCGCCTCCTTCAGGGCGTGGTAGGCCTCCTGGCAGGGGGCGCAGTCTTTCAGGTGCTCCTCCACCAGGGCGGCGGTGTCGGGGGAGCACACCCCGTCCACATACAGGGGTAGCAGGTCTTGGATGACCTTACAGGTGACTTTCATTCCAATTCCTCCTTCAGCTTCAGCCGCGCCCGGTGGTAGGTGACCCGGGCCCAGCTCTCGGTTTTTTCGAACAGGGCGGCGATCTGGGCGAAGCTCAGCTCCCCAAAGGCCCGCAGCCAGAACACCTCCCGGTAGGGGTCGGGCAGCTGGTGCAGCGCCTGGTGGATCCGCAGGGCGGTGTCCTTGTCCTCGAAGCGCTCCTCCAGATCGGCGGGGTCGGGCCAGGCCTCGTCCGGGGGCGGGGCCTGGGTGCGGCGGCGCTTCTTCTGCAGGGTAAACCAGGTGTTCTTGGCGATCTGGCACAGCCACACGCTGAGCTTGCACTCGCCGTGGAAGGAGTCGATGGCCTTCAGCGCCTTGAAAAACGCCTCCTGGCACACCTCCTCCGCCAGGTGAGGGTCCCGGGTCAGCCGCAGGCAGTAGCCGTACACCGCGTCGTAATACTCGGCGTAGATCTGGTCGAATCCCTTCATGCCCTCACCCCTTTTCACCTGTAAGACTGGGAAAGTCCCCCTTTGTTACAAAGCATAGCGAAAGAAAAAGAAAAACGCAAGGCGCTGTTGCGCCGGGGGGCGCTCCCTGCTAGAATAGAGTGAGAAAGGAGGCGGTGGTATGACACTGCTGGCGTATTCTCTGGTGGCGCTGCCCTTGTGGGCGGCCCAGTTCGCCCTGTACTTTTTCCTTCGCTCCGCCGGCCGGGAGCGGCAGAGCCTCATCGCCAAGTGCGCCGGGAGCTTTCTGGCGGTGGGCAGTGCCGGGCTTGCCCTGCACCTTGCCGGGGAGAACCCCTTTTCCCAGGTGGTGTTCTGGTTCTTCTTGCTGTGCACCGCCGCCGACGCCCTGCTGGAGATCAGCTTCGTCCCGGGGATGCTGGTGTTCGGGGCGGCCCATGTGTGCCTGATCCTCTGGCTGTGGGGCCTGAGCTCCCCCACCTGGTGGAGCCTAGGGCGGTGGGTGGGGGTGTACGTCCTCACCGCCGTGCTGTTCCGAAAAGAGCTGCCCACCCTGGGGAAGCTCACCGTACCCTTCCTGCTGTACCCGGCCCTGCTGGGGGGCAGCCTGGCATTGGCCCTGCCCCTGCCCTTCCTGGCGGGGAAGGCCCTGTGGCCTGTGGCCCTAGGGTGCCTATTATTCTATATCTCCGACATGCTGGTGGCGAAGAACCAGCTCTCCCGCTGGCCCGACAAATGGCAGAAGCCCATTATGGCCCTGTACTGGGGGGCGCTGTACCTGATCAGCACAGGGCTGTGGCGCGGATAAGGCCGCAGCAGCGCGGAACGAAAAGTTTTTGGTCAAGCTTTTTTCAAAAAGCTTGCAGAGCGCGAGACAGAGTCTCGCGACCTTAAAGAGCGGCGCAGCCGCGACGAAAGAGGGTAGGAGCATTGTCATACCAGCCCGCAGGGCTGTAAACAATGCTCCGGCCCTCTTTCTTGTTGCCAGCTTCTGCGCTGGAGGGCCGCCGCCTCGCCTGCCGGGAAAGCTTTATGGCACCCGCCCCCTCTCGCCTGCCACGTTGTTCTGGTTGGCTTCAGCCCACCCCCTGCCCCCTCCCGCGCCCATACCATTGAGGTATATGTTGCCTCGGTGGCGCGGGAGGGGGGATTCTCTTTTAATATTTTAATAGGATTTCCAAGGGGACTTCGTCCCCTTGAACCCCTTTTAAGTGCTTCCTTTCCGTCAATGCTTCAAGCGATGACACTGTCTTCTCTGCCGGTTCGGTCGGCCCAGAGCGGTGCCCACCTGGCGCCTGCGCCCCATGGGGGGTAAGACTCGGCTCCCCCTATGGGGGAGCTGGCACGACGTAGTCGTGACTGAGGGGGCATCCCTTAAAGGGGGTTGTCAAAGGGGGGAGACATTCGTCTCCCCCCTTTGATACCCCCCCACGATACAAAGTTTTCTCCGTCAGAGGAAGCTATCTACCGTGGGGGTTCAAGGGGGCAACGCCCCCTTGAAAATCCTATTAAATAATAAAATTAAAATCCCCCTCCCGCACCAGCGAGGGAACAGCTTTCACCGTGGTTTGGGCGCGGGAGGGGGCAGGGGGGTGGGGCGGTTGGCACCGCAGGCCAGGAAAATCCCTCCACAAAGGGCGTTCCGGGATTTTAAGGATGAGCTTTCCAACTCTTGCTTTGGCGTGGATGACCGCTCCCCGAAAGCCCCGGTGCGTGAGCGAAGCGAACGGATAGGGATTTTTTCGCCCCGTCCGGTTACGGACCCGGCGGGTGCAATCGCTCGTTGGGCAAAGAGTACAACCTGTCTCCCGGTTCTTTGTGTGTTTCGTGCGATTTTACAATTGGGGAATTGGTTTGTAAAATCATTTACCCAGATTTAACAAACCCCGGGTTTTACATTTTACAATGGGGCCGTAAACTAGGCCCTGCAAGTTGAGAAAAATCTTTTGAAACCAACGCAAAGGAAGGTCAAGACAAGCTATGAAAAAAGCGATTTCCATTCTGATGGCCGCTCTGCTGTGCGTGTCCGTGTTCGCCGCCTGCGGAGAGACCGAGAGCAGTTCTTCCGAAAGCAGCACTTCCACCTCCACCTCCACCTCTTCCAGCGAGACCTCTTCCGAGGCTTCCGAGGAGTCCAGCGAGGCCGAGTCCTCTGAGGAATCCACCGAGGGCGGCGCCGCTTCCGGCCCCATCACCGTGGTCTCCCGTGAGGACGGTTCCGGCACCCGGGGCGCCTTTGTGGAGCTCATCGGCGTGGAGGATGAAGAGGGCAACGATATGACCACCGTGGACGCTGAGATCTCCAACTCCACCGAGGTTGTGATCCAGTCCGTGGCTGGCAACACCGGGGCCATCGGGTACATCTCCCTGGGCTCTCTGGACGACACCGTAAAGGGCGTGAAGATCGACGGGGTGGAGCCCACCGCCGAGAACATCGAGAACGGCAGCTACACCGTGTCCCGTCCCTTCAACGTGGCCACCAAGGGCGAGCTGACCAATGAGGCCGCCCAGGACTTCATGAACTACATCATGAGCGAAGAGGGCCAGGCCATTGTGGCCGAGGATTACATCCCCGTGGCCGACGTGGAAGCCTTTGAGAGCAACGGCGCCTCCGGCTCCGTCACCATCTCCGGTTCCTCCTCTGTCTCCCCCCTGATGCAGAAGCTCATCGAGGGCTACAACGCTGTGAACCCCAACGTGGAGATCGAGCTGCAGACCTCTGACTCCACCACCGGTATGACCGACGCCATCAACGGCATGAGCGACATCGGCATGGCCTCCCGCGAGCTGAAGCAGGAAGAGCTGGACGCTGGCCTTGTGAACACCGTCATCGCCACCGACGGCATCGCCATCATCGTGAACAACGAGTCTCCCATCGAAGACCTGACCACCGAGCAGGTGAAGGAGATCTACCTGGGCAACGTCACCGACTGGAGCGAAGTGGCCTAAGAGAACATACCTGTCAATGGGAAAGGGCCTGCCGCAGCGCCGGCCCTTTTTCTATCAGAACTGAGGAGGAATCAATACGGAAATGGATATGAATCGCTCCGGCCTGGAAAGCAAGGGGAAAAGCTCTTTGCTGGGGAACCGGAAAGGGAATCTCCGGGAGACGGTGATGCGTGTCGTCTTCCTGCTGGCCGCCTGTATCTCCATCCTGTGCGTGGCCCTGATCTGCGTCTACCTGTTCGCCAACGGCATTCCCGCCATCGCTGAGATCGGGCCCGTGGAGTTCCTCCTGGGCACCGAGTGGCGGCCCAACGCCGATATGTACGGCATCTTCCCCATGATTTTGGGCAGCATCTACGTCACCGCCGGGGCCATCCTGGTGGGGGTGCCCCTGGGGCTGCTGGCCGCCATCTTCATGGCCAAGTTCTGCCCCAAGGGGATCTACAAGATCTTAAAGCCCGCGGTGGACCTTCTGGCGGGCATCCCCTCCATCGTCTACGGCTTCTTCGGGCTGATGGTCATCGTGCCCCTGATGCAGCAGCTCTTTCCCAACACCAGCGGCAAAAGCATCCTCACCGCCTCCATCCTGCTGGGGATCATGATCCTGCCCACCATCATCGGCGTGTCGGAGAGCGCTATCCGGGCCGTGCCTGACAGCTACTACGAGGGCGCCCTGGCCCTGGGGGCCAGTCACGAGCGCAGCGTGTTCTTCGTCACCGTGCCCGCGGCCAAGTCCGGCATCTTGGCCGGCATCATCCTGGGGGTGGGCCGGGCCATCGGCGAGACCATGGCCGTGATCATGATCGCCGGCAACCAGCCCCGCATCCCCGGCAGCATTTTAGACGGGGTGCGCACCCTGACGGGCAACATCGTCACCGAGATGGGCTACTCCACCGGCCTGCACCGGGAGGCCCTCATCGCCACCGGCGTGGTGCTCTTCGTGTTCATCCTTATCATCAACCTGCTGTTCTCTGTACTGAAGAGAAAGGAGGCCCAGGCATGAGCAACCCTTTTAAGAAAGCCGGCACCCAGGGGGAGGCGGCCGTACAGGCCATCAACACCCCCACCTTCCGGCAGACCATGCTGCAGTATAAGGCCTCGCCCCTGTCTTTAGCCCTGCGGATTCTGGTGACGGCGGCGGCCATCCTCACCGTGGCGGTGCTGCTGTTTCTGGTGGCCTACATCGTCATTATGGGGCTGCCAAACTTAAAGCCCTCCCTGTTCGAGCTGGAGTTTACCTCTGAGAACGCCTCCCTGCTGCCCGCCCTCATCAACACGGTGATTATGACGGTGCTGTCTCTGGTGGTGGCGGTGCCGGTGGGCATCTTCTCCGCCATCTACCTGGTGGAGTACGCCCGCCGGGGGAACAAGCTGGTAGGGGTGGTGCGCATCACCGCCGAGACCCTGTCCGGCATCCCCTCCATTGTGTACGGCCTGTTCGGCTACCTGTTCTTCGTCATCAGCTTCGGCTGGGGCTACTCCATGATCGGCGGCGCCCTGACTATGGCCATTATGATCCTGCCCCTGATTATGCGCACCACCGAGGAGGCCCTGATGAGCGTGCCCGACTCCTTCCGGGAGGGCAGCTTCGGCCTGGGGGCCGGCAAGCTGCGCACGGTGTTCCGCATCATCCTGCCCTCGGCCATGCCCGGCATCCTGTCTGGCATCATCCTGGGCATCGGGCGCATTGTGGGCGAGACCGCCGCTTTGATGTTCACCTCCGGCTCGGTGGCCAAAGTGGCCGTAAACCCGGCGGACTCCGGCCGGACCCTGGCGGTGCACATGTACAACCTCTTAAACGAGGGCCTGGCCCGGGAGGCCGCTTACGCCACCGCCGTGGTGCTGCTGGTGCTGGTGGTGGGCATCAACGCCCTGTCCTCCTTTGTGGCCAAGAAGTTTACCAAGGCGTAAAGCGCCGCATCTTTTGAGAAGGGAACACGAGCATGGATAAATTTACCATCAACGACCTGGACCTGTACTACGGCAGCTTTAAAGCGCTGAAGTCCGTGAACCTGAAAATTGCCCCCAACGAGGTGACGGCCTTTATCGGCCCCTCGGGCTGCGGCAAGTCCACCTTGCTGAAATCTTTAAACCGCATGAACGACCTGGTGGAGGGCTGCAAGATCACCGGGGAGATCCTCTTAGACGGGGAGGACATCTACGGGAACATCGACGTCAACCACCTGCGCAAGCGGGTGGGCATGGTGTTCCAAAAGCCCAACCCCTTCCCCATGAGCGTCTACGACAACATCGCCTACGGCCCCCGCACCCACGGGGTGCGCTCCCGGGTGAAGCTGGACGAGATCGTGGAGCAGTCCCTGCGCCGGGCGGCCATCTGGGACGAGCTGAAGGACCGCTTAAAGAAAAGCGCCCTGGGGCTTTCCGGCGGGCAGCAGCAGCGGCTGTGCATCGCCAGGGCCCTGGCGGTGGAGCCCGACGTGCTGCTGATGGACGAGCCCACCTCCGCCTTGGACCCCATCTCCACCTCCAAGATCGAAGACCTTGCAATGGAGCTGAAATCCAACTATACTATTGTCATCGTCACCCACAACATGCAGCAGGCCGCCCGTATCTCCGACAAGACCGCCTTCTTCCTGCTGGGAGAGCTGGTGGAGTCCGGCCCCACGGAGGAGCTGTTCTCCATGCCCAAGGATAAGCGGACCGAAGACTACATCACCGGGAGGTTTGGCTAATGCGCAACAAGTTTGAGGAACAGCTGGAACAGCTGAACGTAGAGCTCATCAAGACAGGGGCCCTGTGCGAGGACGCCATTTCCACCGCCGCCAAGGCCCTGCTGGAAAACGACCTGAAGCTGGCCAAACTGGTAAAGCCCATCGAGCTGGAGATCGACGAGAAAGAGCGGGAGATTGAGAGCCTGTGCATGCGGCTGATCCTCCAGCAGCAGCCTGTGGCCGGGGACCTGCGGCTGATCTCCGCGGCGCTGAAGATGATCTCGGACCTAGAGCGCATCGGCGACCAGGCCTCCGATATCGCCGAGCTGCTGCCCTACCTGAAGGACCGGGACATCTCCTTCTCCCGGGTGCACATCCAGGAGATGGCCGAGGCCACCATCCAGATGGTCACCGACAGCGTGGACTCCTTCGTCCGCCGGGACATGGAGCTGGCCCGGAAGGTGATGCAGTGCGACAACGGGGTGGACGACCTGTTCAACAAGGTGAAGGACGAGCTCATCCGGCTCATCGCGGAAAACAGGGAGAGCGGCGAGTTCTGCATCGACCTGCTGATGGTGGCCAAGTACTTCGAGCGCATCGGCGACCACGCGGTGAACGTGGCCGAGTGGGTGCAGTACTCCGTCACCGGCACCAAGGAATCTCTCTAAAAAAGGAGGGGCCGTCTGTCCCAAGGCAGCCGGCGTCAGCGTATGATCTATATTCTGGAAGACGACAACAGCATCCGGGAGCTGGTGGTGTACACCTTGAACTCCACCGGCTTTGAGACCCAGGGTTTTGGAAAGCCCAGCCAGTTCTGGGCGGCGGTGGACCGGCAGGCCCCCAGCCTGGTGCTGCTGGACATTATGCTGCCGGAGGAGGACGGCCTGCAGGTGCTGAAAAAGCTGCGGGCGGCCGCCCCCACCAAAAAAGTGCCGGTGATGATGCTCACCGCCAAGGACAGCGAGTACGACAAGGTCTTAGGCCTGGACACCGGCGCCGACGACTACCTGCCCAAGCCCTTCGGCATGATGGAGCTGGTGGCCCGTGTGAAGGCCCTGCTCCGCCGGGCGGAGCCAGAGCCGGAGGCCAAGGAGTTCGTTCTGGGAGAGCTGCGGGTGTCCCCGGCCCGGCACCTGGTGCTGGTGGGGGGCAGAGAGGTGCAGCTGACCTTAAAGGAGTTCGAGCTGCTGCGCACCCTGCTGGAAAACGACGGCATGGTGCTCACCCGGGACAAGCTGCTGACGAAGATTTGGGGCTATGATTTTGACGGGGAGACCCGCACGGTGGACGTGCACGTCCGCACCCTGCGCCAGAAGCTGGGGGAGATGGGCTCTCTCATCGAGACGGTGCGGGGCGTGGGGTATAAGATCGACAGCAAGGCCCATCCCCTCTCGTAAACAGACCACCACGGAAAAGGAAGTGCCCGAGACCCATGAGACAAAAGATCTTTCGCAATATGTGCCTGACCGCTCTGGCCACCGTGGTGGTGTGCGCCCTGCTGACCACCCTGGTGTACTACGCCGACTTCGAGGGCCACATGGAGGACGAGGTGCGGGAAGAGACCGCCGCCCTCCGGCCCGCGGTGGAGGAGCTGGGAGCGGCCTACCTGGAGGACCTGGCCTTCTCCAAAAACAGGCTGACCCTCATCGACGAGGACGGCACGGTGCTCTTTGACAACCAGGCCGACCCCGCCGCCATGGAGAACCACCTGGACCGGCCGGAGGTGGCCGACGCCCTGGAACACGGGGCCGGGGAGGAGACCCGCATGTCCGACACCTTGTCGGAGCAGACCTTCTACTACGCGGTGCGCCTGGGCAGCGGCCAGGTGCTGCGCATGGCGGTGACCACCGACACCATCTTCGCCGCCATGCTGGGGATTCTGCCCTGGCTCATCGCCTCGGCCCTGGCGGCGGTGGCGGTGACCGCCCTGCTCTCCAACTACCTGACCAAGAAGATCGTGGCGCCCATCAACCGGCTGGACCTGGACCACCCCGACGACAACTCCTGCTATGAGGAGCTCTCTCCCCTGCTGACCAAGATCAGCAAGCAGAACCAGGCCATCGCCCGGCAGATGGAGTCCCTGCGGGAAAAGCAGGAGGAGTTCACCGCCATTACCGAGAACATGAGCGAGGGCTTTCTGGTGCTGGACCACCACACGGACATCCTCTCTTACAACACCAGCGCCTTGCGGCTGCTGGGCTGCCCCGACGCCTCCGCCGACGGCCGGGAGAGCGCCCTGACCTTAAACCGCAGCTCCAGCTTCCGCAGCGTGGTGGACGGGGCCCTCTCCGGCAAGCGCAGCCAGCAGCTGCTCCGGGAGAACGGCCGGTGCTGCCAGGTGCTGGCAAACCCGGTGCTCCGAGAGGGGGAAGTGGTAGGCGCCGTGGTGGTGATCCTGGACATCACCGAGCGGGAGGACCGGGAGAGCCTGCGCCGGGAGTTTACCGCCAATGTCTCTCACGAGCTGAAAACGCCTTTGACCTCCATCTCCGGCTTCGCGGAGATTATACAAAACGGCATAGTAAAGCCCGAGGACGTGCCCCGGTTCGCCGGGAACATCTACAGCGAGTCCCAGCGGCTCATCGCCCTGGTGGACGACATCATGCGGCTGTCCCGCCTGGATGAGGAGGAGGTAAACCTCCCCCAGGAGGAGATCGACCTGACGGAGCTGAGCAGGAGCGTAGGGGAGCGCCTGAAGAAGCCCATGGACGACCTGGGCCTCACCTTCTCCGTCACCGGGGGAGGCTCCAAGATCCACGGGGTGCGGTCCATTGTGGACGAGATGGTCTTCAACCTCTGCGACAACGCGGTGAAGTATAACCGCCAGGGCGGCCGGGTGGAGATCGCCATCGGGAACGTGCCCCACGGGGTGGCCCTGTCTGTGAAGGACACGGGCATCGGCATCCCCGCCGCGGACCAGGACCGGGTGTTCGAGCGGTTCTACCGGGTGGACAAGAGCCACTCCAAGGAGATCGGCGGCACCGGGCTGGGGCTTTCCATCGTCAAGCACGGGGCGGCCTTCCACAACGCCAAGGTCTCTTTAGAGAGCCAGGAGGGCCAGGGCACCACGGTGACCCTCACCTTCCCCCGCTGACTGACGCGTATAAGTTTACCTTTTCATCATTCTATATCCCAGACCGAAGCCCGGGCCCCCGCCCGGGCTTCGGCCGCTTCTGGGGGCGCACCCGGCCGGCCGCCCTAGCTGGGCGGGAAAGCTTTATGAGGCCCACTCCCTGGTCTCGCCTGCCAGCAAGCTGGGGGGCGAGTTATCTGCGCCCCACCCCCTTACCCCCTCCCGCGCCCAGACCATAGCGAAGGCCATTCCCTCGCTGGCGCGGGAGGGGGATTCTCTTTTATTATTTTAATAGGATTTTCAAGGGGCTTTGCCCCTTGGACCCCCATGGTAGATAGCCTCCCTTGAGGTAGAGAGTTAAACATGAGGGGGTTATCAAAGGGGGGCCGTTAGGCCCCCCTTTGGAATGAGATTATAGAATATATTCCCCCTCCCGTACGGAAAAAGATGAGATTATAGCTCACTATCCTTACGGGAGGGGGCAGGGGGTGGGGCGGTTGGCACCGCAGGCCAGGAAAATCCCTCTGCAAAGGGCGCTCCGGGATTTTAGGTCACTCTATCCCTCCAGGTTGGGAAAACCCACCCGAAAACCCCGGTGAGTGAGCGAAGCGAACGGAGAGGGGGTTTCCTCGCGCCGGGGCGGGCCGCGCCCCATTTGACAAGCGGCGGGGAAAAGAGTATCATCAAACGGGGCGGCGCGCCCCACAGCGAGAAAAGGGGGACGCACCTATGAAATTGTCTATCTTATTGGAAAGCCTGGGAATCCGGGAGGGATTCGCCGAGACGGAGATCGCCGATCTTGCCTACGATTCCCGGAAGGCCGGGCCGGGCTGCGCCTTTTTCTGCCTGCGGGGCTCCGCCGTGGACGGCCACAAGTTCGCCGGAAAGGCGGCGGAGGCCGGAGCTTCTGTAATCGTGGCGGAGGAGCCTGTGCAGGCCCCCGGGGCCCAGGTGATTTTGGTGGAGGACACCAGAAAGGCCCTGGCCCTGATGAGCGCCGCTTTCTTCGGAAAGCCGGCGGAGGGGGACATCCAGGTCATCGGGGTGACCGGGACCAAGGGCAAGACCACCACCGCTTACATGATTCGGGCGATTTTGGAGGCCGCGGGCCACAAGACCGGGGTCATCGGCACCATTGGGGTGCTGATGGGGGAGAAGCTCATCCAGACGGACAACACCACCCCCATGAGCTACGACGTGCAAAAATACCTGCGGCAGATGGCCGACGAGGGCTGCCGCTACTGTGTGATGGAGGCCTCTTCCATCGGCCTGCGGGACATGCGGGTCTACGGCTTCCCCTTCCAGGTGGGGGTGTTCACCAACTTCTCCGAGGACCACATCGGCGGGGTGGAGCACAAGGACATGGAGGAGTACCTCTCCTGCAAGGCCAAGCTGTTCTCCCTGTGCAAGGTGGGGGTGGTCAACGCCGACGACCCCAGCGTGGAGGGGGTGCTCCGGGGCCACACCTGTCAGGTGAAGACCTACGCCATGGACCGCCCCGCGGACCTGACAGGCTCCGGCTGCCGCCACCTGACAAAGCCCGGCTTTTTGGGCCTGGCGGTGGACGTGGCCGGGGAGGAGAACTTCACCGCCGAGGTGGGCATTCCCGGCAGGTTCAACGCCTACAACGCCCTGGCGGCCATCGGCGCCTGCCACCAGCTGGGCATTCCCCAGGAGGCCATGAAGCGGGGCCTGTCCCAGGTAAAGGTCAAGGGCCGGGTGGAGCCTGTGCCCGTGCCCGGGGATTACACCCTGCTGCTGGACTACGCCCACAACGCGGTGAGCATGGAAAACCTGCTGACCACCCTGCGGGAGTATGAGCCCCGGCGGCTGATCGTCCTGTTCGGGGCGGGGGGGAACCGGCCCAAGGTGCGGCGGTACGAGATGGGCGAGGCCTGCGGCAAGCTGGCCGACCTGTCGGTCATCACCGCGGACAACTCCCGGTTTGAGGACGTGAACGACATCATCGCCGACATTCTGGTGGGGATGAAAAAGACCCAGGGCCAGTACGTCACCATCCCCGACCGGCGGGAGGCCATGGGCTGGTGCCTGGACCACGCCCAGCCCGGGGACATCGTGGTCTTCGCGGGCAAGGGCCACGAGGATTACCAGGAGATCAACGGGGTCAAGCACCCCTTCGACGAGCGGGTGGTCATCAGGGAGCTGTTGGAAGAGAGGGGGAAAACACCCCAAATCGTCTGAGGAGGCGTGTGGGGTGAACCGCAAGGAACTGATTTCCCAAGCCCTCTCCGCGCTGGGAGAGATGGATGGATGCCTGGAAGACGGGCCCACCGCCTTTCTCCTGCCCTGCGGGGGGAGGCGGGTCCTGGTCCGGGTGGCAAAGGCGGGGGACCGCCTGAAACTTACCACCGGGCGGGTGTTCCGGCGCACCGTGGAGGTCCCCCTGGGCGGGCCTTGTCCTGCGCTGGATTTATCACTGCAGAACAAAGAAAGGAATGGATGCGCTGTGGAGAAAAACCTTACGTTAGAACAGCTGGAACGTTTTGAGCAGGCCTTCGATAGGGACCCCGCCAAGCGGGTGGCCATGCGGGCCGTCACCGCCAACGGCGTGGTGAAGTCCGCCGCCGACCCGGAGGCGGTGTGGAAGGACCGGCACCAGTTCTCCGTCTCCCTAGAGCAGGGGAAGATCACCAACCAGAAGCAGAGCGGCCGGTGCTGGATGTTCGCCGCCTTGAACACCATGCGCTTCGCCGTGATGAAGAAGCTGGACCTGGAGACCTTCGAGCTCTCTCAGAACTACACCTTGTTCTACGACAAGCTGGAGAAGTCCAACTACTTCCTGGAGAGCGTTCTGGAGACTTTGGACCAGCCGGTGAACGGGCGGCTGGTGTCCTATCTGTTGTCCGCGCCCTTAAACGACGGGGGGCAGTGGGACATGTTTGTGAACTTGATTGAAAAGTACGGCGTGGCGCCCAAGGACGCCATGCCCGAGACCGCCTGCTCCTCCGCAACCAGGGAGATCAACAACTACCTGACGAAAAAGCTGCGGGAGTTCGCCTGCCAGCTGCGCACCGGCTTCGAGGCAGGCCAGTCCCCGGAGGAGCTGCGGGGGCGGAAAGAGGAGATGCTCCAGACCATCTACCACATGCTGTGCATCGCCCTGGGCAAGCCCCCCAGGACCTTTACCTTCGAGGTGCGCAACAAGAACAAGGCCTTCTTCCGGGAGGAGGGCCTGACGGGCACGGACTTCTTCCAGAAGTACGTGGGCTGGGACCTGTCCCAGTACGTGAGCCTGATCAACGCCCCCACCAAGGACAAGCCCTATCACAAGACCTACACCGTGAAGTTCTTGGGGAACGTGAAAGAGGGCCGGCCTGTCAAGTACCTGAACCTGCCGGTGGAGGACCTGAAGGCCGCGGCCATCCGGCAGCTGCAGGACGGCCAGCCGGTGTGGTTCGGCTGCGACGTGGGGCAGTTCTCCCTGCGGGAGGGGGGCGTGCTGGACCAGGACGCCCTGCGGGCCGATGAGCTCTTCGGCACCTCCTTCGGCATGAACAAGGCCCAGCGCCTGGACTACGGCGAGAGCCTGATGACCCACGCCATGGTCTTCCAGGGGGTGAACCTGGACGAGAACGGCAAGCCGGACCGCTGGCGGGTGGAAAACAGCTGGGGCCCCGACGCCGGAAATGGCGGCTACTACGTGATGAGCGACAAGTGGTTCAGCGAGTTTACCTACCAGGTGGTGGTGGACAAGAAGTACCTCACCGAAGAGCAGCGAGAGGAGCTGGACCAGGCGCCCATCGCCCTGGAGCCCTGGGACCCCATGGGGTCTCTGGCCTGAGAAGAACACCGGCGCCCCGGCGGCGGGGACGCGGAGAAAAGGAGCGGCAAGAATGAGATTAAAGCTGAGCCAGATCGCGGCGGCCTGCGGGGGCAGGCTGCTCTCGGGAGACGGGGACCTGGTGATCACCGGGTTCGCCACGGACAGCCGGGAGGGAAAGCCCGGGGTGATGTTCGTGCCCATCCGGGGGGAGCGGGCCGACGGACACGACTACATCGGGAGCTTCTTTACCGGGGGCGGCAGCGCCTCCTTTACGGACCACCCCCTCCCCGGGGAGGACCGGCCCCTGGTGCTGGTGAAGGACTGCCGGGAGGCACTGCAGAAGACGGCGGCCTGGTACCGGGAGCAGTTTGAGATCCCCGTGGTGGGCATTACCGGCAGCGTGGGGAAGACCACCGCCAAGGAGATGGTGGCCCAGGCCCTCTCCGCCAAATTCAAGGTGCACAAGACCGCCGGGAACCAGAACAGCCAGGTGGGGGTGCCCATCACCGTGTGCGGCCTGAAAAAGGAACACACCGCCGCCGTGGTGGAGATGGGGGTCTCCATGCCCGGGGAGATGGGGCGCATCGCCGGGGTGGTAAAGCCCACCTGCGCCCTGATCACCAACATCGGGGTGTCCCACATCGAGTACATGAAGAGCCGGGAGAACATCATGGCGGAGAAGTCCCGGATCGCCGACTACCTGGGGAAGGACGGGGTGCTGTTCGTCAGCGGGGACGACGACCTGCTGCCCACCCTGGAGGGGAAAAAGCCCTGCCGGGTGGTCACCTACGGTCTTGACCCCCGCTGCCGCTGGCGGGCGGTGGACCTGAACGAGGCGGACCGGGGCACCTACTTTACCGCCCTGGCCCCCAGCGGGGAGCGGACCCAGGTGTTCGTCCCCGCGGCGGGACAGCACAACGTGCGCAACGCCCTGGGGGCCCTGGCGGTGGCGGTGCACCTGGGGGTGCCCGCCCAGGACGCCGTGCGGGCCATCGCAGCCTACAAGGCCCCGGCCATGCGCCAGCAGCTGGAGGAGGCAGGGGGCCTGACCCTCATCGACGACAGCTACAACGCCAGCCCCGACTCGGTGCGCAGCGCCCTGGAGGTGCTGGCCGGCCGGAAGGTGACGGGCAAGCGGGCCGCCGTGCTGGCGGACATGCTGGAGCTGGGCAGCCTCTCCCAGCAGGGGCATTTCCAGTCCGGACGCCACGCCAGAGAGCTGGGCATCGAGGTGCTGGTGGCGGTGGGGCCCCTTTCCAAAGACACCGCCGCGGGCTTCGGCCCGGGGGCGGTGTGGTTCGCCACCAACGGGGAGGCCATCGCCTATTTGAAAGAGCATCTCTCCCCAGGGGACGCGGTGCTGGTGAAGGGTTCCCGGGGGATGCACACAGAGGAGATCGTAGCGGCGCTGAAAGGAGAAGCCTGACATGAAACAGCTGGGAGAGTTCGCCCTGGGCCTGCAGCACGTGGGCCTGCCCACCAACGACCTGAAAAAGACCCTGGCCTTTTACGAGGGCCTGGGCTTTGAGACCGTGTACCAGGTGAAAAACGAAGCCGCCGGGGAGGACGTGGCCTTCCTGCGGCTGCAGGGCCTGACCCTGGAGGTCTACGAGAACGGGAAAGCTGCCATGGAGTCCGGGGCCATCGACCACCTGGCCATCGACGTGACGGACGTGGAGGCCGCCTACCGCCTGGCCCAAGAGCAGGGGTACGAGATCGTCAGCGATGGGGTGGAGTTTTTGCCCTTCTGGAACAACGGGGTGAAGTACTTCATCCTCCTGGGACCCAACCGGGAGCGCATCGAGTTCAACCAGTACCTGTGAGAAAAAAGAAAGGGACCGCCCTGCAGGGCGGTCCCTTTGCTTTACTGGGTGAGCTTCTCCACCAGGTCGGCGAAGAGCTTGTCCCGGTACACGTGGTACACGTAGCGGATGAAGTGGCGGTTGTGGTCGAAGGACCAGCGGCCGCCGTACTCGGGGATGGGGCTGTGCTCCAGCCGGTCCTCCAGGAATTCTCCGCCCAGCAGCCAGGCCACCGCGGTCACGTCCCAGATCACCCGGCTCCAGGTGGGCAGGGGGCTGTCCGCCATGTCGCGCAAGACCGTGTCCACCAGGTAGTCGCACAGGGGGTTCTTGCCTTTTAAGTAGGTCTCCAGGTCGGCCTTGCTGATCTGGAAGCCGGACACCACCCCCATGCAGGGCAGCAGCGCCACCGCCGCCCCGCAGCCCAGCACCACCCGCGCGGCGGCGATGTCCTGGGCCAGGTTGAACTCGTTGTTCCTGGGCCAGGTGAGGGCGTGGCCCCCCAGCCAGACGATGACCACCTTGTCCCGGATGGAGGGGTCCAGCAGCAGGGCGGAGGCCACGTTGGTGATGGCCCCGATGGCCACCACGTACAGGGGCCGCTCCGGGGTGTAGGCTGCCGCCAGCCGGGCCAGGTGCTCCGGGGCGGGGGAGGGGACCGGCTCCCCCTCTGAGGGCAGGTACCGGGGAGAGCCCTTGTACACCAGGGGCTTTAAATCCTCCCGGCCCAGCAGGGGGAGGAGGGTGAGGATCTCCTGGTAGCTTTTCTCCATGCCGTCCGCCGGGCCGGTGGACTTCTCGTTGTAGAAGGGGGCGGCGTACAGGGCCTTCACCCGCAGCCGGTCCCCCTGTTTCAGCAGGTAGGACAGGGCGAACTGGTCGTCCACCTCGTTGAAGGTGTCCGTGTCCAGCACCACGTCGATAGGGCCGGTGGGAGGCTCCAGCCGGCGGATGAGCCCGGGCAGGGCGATGGACGGGTCCCTGGTGCCGATCTGAAAAAAGGCCTGGGGGTCGTAGACAGTTTCCATGGGGTTGCTCCTCTCCAAGTGATGTGAAAGTCAGGCCACCGGCCCCAGCATCTCAAAGCCGGGCAGGTTGCGCAGCAGGGTGAAGACTACCGCCCCCAGGGCCAGGGCCGCCAGAAAGGCCACGGCCCAGAGCTGCCGGCAAAGGGGGGGCTGGCCCTTGCCGTAGCGGACCGCCTCCCCCAGCAGGTACAGCCCCAGCAGGGGCAGGGCGCAGAAGAGAAAGGGGTTCTGCCGGAAGGCCAGGGAAACGTCCCCCCGCAGCAGGGCGGAGAGCATTCGCTGGCCCCCGCACCCGGCGCAGGATAGGCCGGTGAGGGCGGAGAAGGGGCAGGGGGGCTTTAAGAGCACCACCAGCCCTGCCAGGGCCGCCAGCCCCAAAAACACAAGGAGCACCCGGCAAAGCCGCCGCCTGGTTTCTCGGTCCAACCCCTTTCCCTCCTTTCCCGTTTCTGCTACCAGTATACCAGCAGCGGGGGCAAAAGGCCAGGGGAAATTCACCCCCGCCCCGGGAGGGGAGGACAAATCGGACAAAAAACAATTGACTTGAAGGGCGGTTTAAGTTGTATAATCGACTAAAAGCACACGGAGGATCGGGAAACGGCGCCAGCGCCTGGCCTTTCTGGGGAGGGACCCGCGGGTTCTGGGAAAGACCGGCGGGGCGCGCCCGGATCTCCGGGCACACAGGAAAACAGGGGCACGCCCCAAGGAGAGGAGAGATCACCCATGGCAGACAAGTACCTGGGGGAGAGCATTAAAAAGCTGGGCTTCGGCCTGATGCGCCTTCCCATGATCGGCGACGAGATCGACATGGAGCAGACAAAGAAAATGGTGGACACCTTTATGGCCAAGGGCTTCACCTATTTTGACACCGCCTACGTGTACATCGGCGGGAAAAGCGAGGTGGCCCTGAAGGAGGCCGTGGTGGACCGCTACCCCAGGGACAGCTTCCAGTGCGCCACCAAGCTGCCTTTGTGGGACCAGAAGAGCCACGAGGAGCTTCAGGAGATTCTGGACACCTCCCTGCAGCGGGCGGGGCTGGAGTACTACGACTTTTACCTGCTCCACGCCATGAGCGCCGAGCGGGCCAAAAAAGCCGACGAGCTGCAGGCCTGGGACTTTATGAAGCAGGTGAAGGCCCAGGGGAAAGCCAAACACATCGGCTTCTCCTTCCATGACACCGCCGAGGCGTTGGAGGACATTTTGAAGAACCACCCGGAGATGGAGTTCGTCCAGCTGCAGATTAACTACGCCGACTGGGAGAGCGACTCCGTCCAGTCCAGAAAGTGCTACGAGGTGGCCCGCAAGTACGACAAGCCCGTGATCATCATGGAGCCCGTCAAGGGCGGGTCCCTGGCCACCATGACCCCCGAGATCCAGAAGCTCTTTAAAGACGCCGCGCCCGACGCCTCCCCGGCCTCCTGGGCGGTGCGGTACTGCGCCTCCTTGGAGGGCATCATCACCGTGCTCTCCGGCATGTCCAACGAGGAGCAGCTCAACGACAACGTGGCCTACATGGAGCACTTTCAGCCCCTGACCGACAGCGAGCGCCAGGTGATCGGAAAGGCGGTGGAAATCCTCAACAGCATCCCCACCATCCCCTGCACCGCCTGCAAGTACTGCGTGGACGGATGTCCCCAGAAGATCAGCATCCCGGACATTTTCTCCGCCATGAACCAGTTCACCCTGTACAACGACAAGAACGGGGCCAAGAACCGGTACCAGAACGCGGTGAAGGAAGGCGGCAAGGCCAGCGACTGCATCCAGTGCGGCAACTGCGAAGCCCATTGCCCCCAGAAGATCCAGATCATCGAGGAGCTGAAAAAGGCCGCCGCCACCCTGGAGTAACGGGAAATTAAAAGTTTTTGGTCAAGCTTTTTTCAAAAAGCTTGCGAAGTGTGGAGCGGAGCTCCACGACCTTAAAGAGCGGCGCAGCCGCGATAAGAGAAAGCCAGGGGCGGCGGCCGCACGCGCCCGCAGGGCGATAGGCCGACGGCCCGGATGGCTGCGCACCCAGCCCGCCTCTATAGCTGGGTGAGGCCCATCCCCCCGTCTCGCCTGCCGGGGGGAAAGCTTTATAAGTCCCACCCCCTACCCCCTCCCATGCACTCACCGTGCGAAAGAGGGTAGCCTACCGGCATGGGAGGGGGACGGTTTTATATAGTCTAATTCCAAAGGGGGAGGCATTGCCTCCCCCTTTGTGAACCCCCCACCGTTTATGGCTTTCTGCCTCAAGGGAGGCTGTCTTTAAATAGGGGTACAAGGGGGTCCTGGTGCCCAGTGGGCACCGTCCAGGACCGACCGAACCGGCAGGTGAGACCGCAGTCCCCTTGAAAATTCAATTTATTGTTAAAACTTATTTCCCCTCCCGCGCCAGCGAGGGAACAGCTTTCACCGTGGTTTGGGCGCGGGAGGGGGGTGAGCGAGCGCCGGTGGCGCTCTGCCGCGAACCGGTCTCAGCTCCCGCTTCGGGTCCTGCGCCCCGGTGGGGCGCGTCCAGGACCGACCGACGCGGCAGCGGAGACCGGCGCTGAACGGTCGCCACTGGCGACCAGCGCCCGAGCCGGCAGGCGAGACGGGGGTGGGCATCACATAACTTCCGTGCCCGCCCGGCAGGGGAGAGGGCAGTCATTGGGCGAGATGGACAAAGGGGCGGCGGGTAAAATTATAGAAGTTCACAAAAGCAAAACCCGCCCCTCCATGCTATAATGGACGGGAACGGAACTATTTTCTTTTGGGGAAAGGATGATCGAATCTCATGGCAGGCAGACTCAGCGCCCTGTTCGAAGCCCAGGATATGACCCAGGGCAGCCCCATGGGGAACCTGGCCAGGTTCTCCGTGCCGCTGCTCATTGGGAACATGGCCCAGCAGCTCTACTCCACCGCCGACTCCATCGTGGTGGGCAACTACGTGGGCGACGGCGCCCTGGCGGCCGTTGGGGCCAGCAACCCCATTTTAAACCTGCTCCTGGTGCTGTTTATGGGCATCTCCGTGGGGGCTACCGTCATGGTCTCCCAGTACTTTGGGGCCAAGGACCGGGACAAGCTCTCGGCTACGGTGGGCACCACCATCACCGCCACCTTTGTGGCCTCTGTGTTCATTATGATTGTGGGCCCCCTGGTCACCCGGCCCATCATGTCCCTGCTGGGCACCCCCGAGGACATCTTCGAGGACGCCTGCATCTACCTGGTCATCATCTTCGCCGGGATCATCGGCAGCGGCTACTACAACATCCTCTCCGGCGTGCTGCGTGGCCTGGGAGATTCCGTCATGCCGGTGATTTTCCTGATCATCGCCTGCCTGCTCAACATCGGCCTGGACATCTGGTTCGTGGCCGGGTTACACTGGGGTGTGGCGGGAGCGGCCATCGCCACCATCATCTCCCAGGTCGTCTCCGGGGCGCTATGTCTCATCCGCCTGCTGAAGATGCGGGACCTGCTGGAGGTGCGGCCCGCTCACCTGTGGCCCAGATCCTTCTACATCAAGCAGCTCATCAAACTGGGGCTGCCCAGCGGCCTGACCCAGGCCATCTTCTCCTTCGCCATGATCATTGTCCAGTCCCTGACCAACTCCTTCGGCACGGTGGTTATCGCCGCCAACACGGTGGTCATGCGGGTGGACGGCTTCGCCATGATGCCCAACTTCACCTTCGGCACCGCCATGACCACCTACACCGGCCAGAACATCGGCGCCGGGAAGCTGGACCGCTGCGTCAAGGGCACCAAGGCCGGCTTAAAGCTGGGGCTGTCGGTGGCGGTGGTGCTGGTGGCGCTGATCCTCCTCTTTGGCCAGTACCTGATGGAACTGTTCACCCAGACGCCGGAAGTGATCTCCACCGGCATGCGGATGCTGCGGATTCTGGCGGTGGGGTACGTCGCCATGGGTGTCACCCAGATTCTCTCCGGCGTTATGCGGGGAGCGGGCGACACCATGACCCCCATGTGGATCTCCCTGGTCACCACCGTGGTGGTGCGGGTGCCCATCGCCTACGGCCTGGAGTTCCTCACCCGTCCCGAGGGCGGGGCCATGGGCTCCGGCACCCCGGACCCCCTGTTCCTGTCCCTGCTCATCTCCTGGCTGGCCGGCGCGGTGATTACCGCCATCGCCTACCGGAAGGGCCGGTGGCGGAAGAAGTCCATTGTCGCCGTCCCCGCCGGGCAGGGCAGCGGCAAGGATGTCCCCCTGGAGCCGGACCAGATCTGACCGCGTCCCACCACGGCAAGAGAGGAGAGTAAACGCTCTCCTCTCTCTTTTTGGGCGCACCCTCGCCTGTCGGGGGAAAGCTTTATACAAGCCCACCCCCTGGTCTCGCCTGCCGGCGCGTGCCCGCGCTGGGCAATAAAATCCCTCCGCAAAGGACGCTCCGGGATTTTGGGGCGGCTTTCCCGCGGCATTGCGGTGTTCACCCCCTGGTCTCGCTTGCCGGCTCGGGCGCTGGTCGCCAGTGGCGACCGTTCAGCGCCGACCGAAGCGGGAGCTGAGACCGGTTCGCGGCAGAGCGCCACCGGCGCTCGCTCACCCCCTCCCGTAAGGGGACAAAAGCTATAATCCGCACCTTTGCAGTACGGGAGGGGGAGAAAGTACTATAGTTTAATTCCAAAGTGGGATTTCATCCCCCTTTGCGAACCCCTTTGAAGGCAGCCCCTCTCAGTCACGACTTCGTCGTGCCAGCTCTCCCAGAGGGAGAGCCAAGTCTCACCTGCCTGTGGGGAAGCCTTATAAAGCCCACCCTCTGGTCTCGCCTGCTGAGGGGCAAGTTATCTGCGCTCCCACCCCCTGCCCCCTCCCGCGCCCAGACCTAGGTGGTATATCTAACCTTACAGGCGCGGGAGGGGGATTCTCTTTTTTAATTATTTTAATAGGATTTTCAAGGGGACTCCGTCCCCTTGGACCCCTTATGACAGATAGCCACTTCTGAGGCCGAAAGCTGTAAACTGTGGGGGGTTATCAAAGGGGGGAGACGGATGTCTCCCCCCTTTGGAATGAGATTATAGATCAGACTCCCCCTCCCGCGCCTGCAAGGGAATTTATATCTCCTTGGTATGGGCGCGGGAGGGGGCAGGGGGTGGGCCTCACACGGCCTCTCCGCCCGGCAGGCAAGAGCGGGCAATACCGCCTGGGCGGGGTAAGCTCGCCCTAAAATCCCGGCGCACGAAGTGCAAAGGGATTTTCCTGGCCCGCGGTGCCAACCGCCTCGGAGCGCCCCTCAGCGGAGGGATTTTCCCGCCCCGCGCGGGCACGCGCCTCAGTCCACTTTGGGCAGCTGGGCGAAACTGGCCTGCAGCTCCTCGTCGGTGGGGATGTAGTCAGTCATCGCACCGTCGTTGAACTTCTGGTAGGCGGTCATGTCGAAGTAGCCGGTGCCCGTCAGGCCGAAGACGATGGTCTTGGCCTCGCCGGTCTCTTTGCACTTTAAGGCCTCGTCGATGGCGGCGCGAATGGCGTGGCTGCTCTCGGGAGCGGGCAGGGTGCCCTCCACTCGGGCGAAGAGCTCCGCCGCCTGGAACACACTGGTCTGCTCCACGGCCCGGGCCTCCATCAGGCCGTCGTCGTACAGCTGGGAGAGCACGGAGCTCATGCCGTGGTACCGCAGGCCGCCGGCGTGGTTGGCGGAGGGGATGAAGTTGGAGCCCAGGGTGTACATCTTGGACAACGGGCACACCATGCCGGTGTCGCAGTAGTCGTAGGCGTACTTGCCCCGAGTGAAGGAGGGGCAGGAGGCGGGCTCTACGGCGATGATGCGGTAATCGGCCTTGCCCAGGATCTTATCCCGCATGAAGGGGGAGATGAGGCCGCCCAGGTTGGAGCCGCCCCCGGCGCAGCCGATGATGATGTCGGGATGGATGTCGTATTTCTCCAGGGCTGCCTGGGTCTCCAGGCCGATGACGGACTGGTGCAGCAGCACCTGGTTTAAGACCGATCCCAGCACGTAGCGGTAGCCCGGCAGGCCGGTGGCCACTTCCACAGCCTCGGAGATGGCGCAGCCCAGAGAGCCGCTGGTGCCCGGGTGGGCCTCTAAGATCTTCCGGCCCACGACGGTGGTCTCCGAGGGGGAGGGGGTGACAGAGGCGCCGTAGGTGCGCATGACCTCCCGGCGGAAGGGCTTCTGCTCGTAGCTGACCTTTACCATGTAGACCTTGCAGTCCAGGTCGAAGAAGGAGCAGGCCATGGACAGGGCGGTGCCCCACTGGCCGGCGCCTGTCTCGGTGGTGACGCCCTTGAGGCCCTGCTTCTTGGCGTAGTAGGCCTGGGCGATGGCGGAGTTCAGCTTGTGAGAGCCGGAGGTGTTGTTGCCCTCGAACTTATAGTAGATCTTGGCGGGGGTGCCCAGGGCCTTCTCCAGAAACTCCGCGTGAATGAGGGGAGAGGGCCGGTACATCTTGTAGAAGTCCAGAATCTCCCCGGGGATGTCGAAATAGGGGGTGGTGTTGTCCAGCTCCTGCTTGATGAGCTCGTCGCAGAACACAGGCCGCAGGTCCTCGAAGCCCATGGGCTGGTGGGTGGCGGGGTTTAACAGGGGAGCGGGCTTGTTCTTCATGTCGGCGCGCAGGTTGTACCAGGCGGTAGGCAGCTCGCTTTCTTCCAGATAGATCTTGTAGGGGATCTCGTGTTTGCTCATGGGATACCTTCCTTTCCAGGGATAGAGTGTAGTTCGAAAAGACTATGAAAAAAGCGCATCCGTCCTAGTTTCTAGGACAGATACGCCGTATCTGCGGTGCCACCTAAATTCGCCCCCGTAGGGACGCGCCTCGTTCACGCACTTCCATGCGCTAGCTGCTGTAACGGTCAGCATCCGTCTTCCCTACTAAAGGAGCAACCACCCCTTGTTCGGTCCGCCCTCGCGGGTCCATTCCCCTCTCCCTGTCCTGCCGCGCTCTCACCGCCCGCGGTTCGCTAGGAAGACAGTTGTGAAAGGGTACTCGTCCCGGTCACCGGTTTCACGTCTTCTCGATTTGTGCACACTATAGCACAAAAATCAGCGCTTGTCAAGCATGTTTTTGGAGGTGCCCAGCCCGCTGTGGCGGTTGGCACCGCAGGCCAGAAAAATCCCTCTGGGCTTCGCCCGCCGGGATTTTAGGGCGAGTTTACCCCACCCAGGCGGTATTCCGCTGCTCCCGCCTGTTGCCTTGCTCGGGACGGGTGATGCCCACCCCCCTGCCCCCCTCCCGTAAATTTACTGAGAGGTAATCGTTGGCGGGGGATACAATATCTATAATCTCATTCCAAAGGGGGGAGCTGACGCTGTCTCGCCTGGCGGCTCGGGCGCTGGTCGCCACTGGCGACCGTTCAGCGCCGACCGAAGCGGGAGCTGAGACCGGTTCGCGGCAGAGCGCCACCGGCGCTCGCTCACCCCCCTCCCGTAAGGCCAGCGGGATATAGCCTGTACCCTAGCGGTACGGGAGGGGGGAGTATATTCTATAATCTCATTCCAAAGGGGGGCGATAGCTCCCCCCTTTGACAACCCCCTCATATTTAACTCTCTACCTCAAGGGAGGTTATCTACCATGGGGGTCCAAGGGGCGAAGCCCCTTGAAAATCCTATTAAAATAATAAAAGAGAATCCCCCTCCCGCGCCAGCGAGGGAATGGCCTTCGCTATGGTCTGGGCGCGGGAGGGGGCAGGGGGTGGGCTTCACAAATCTTGCTCACCCGGCAGGCGAGACGGGGGTGGGGCCCATAAAGCTTTCCGAATCCGCAGGTGAAGTGGAAGCGGAACCCGCCCCAGGTTCGGTCAACCCGCCCTAAAATCCCGGAGCGTCCTTCAGCGGAGGGATTTTCCTGGCCCGTCCGGCTACGGACCGCTCAAAGTTTGCCCAGGACCCGGCCTTGGCAGCGGAAGTCGTCGTAGTCGTGGAGGGCGATGGGCCCGTACTTGGGGTTCAGGGAGAGCAGCTCCCGGTCCCCCAGGCGCTTGATGTAGCCCTCGCCGTTTAAGAGGAAAATCCCCACTTCCCCCTCCTGGACGCAGCCCTCCACCCGCTCCACAAAGACGATGTCCCCGTCTTTGTAGGCCGGCTCCATGCTGTCCCCGTTGACTCTGGCGCAGTAGTGGGCGTTTTCCGGCACCTGCTGCTGGGGGATCTCCAGCCGGGTCTTGTAGCCGGTGCCGCTCCAGGGCTCGCCGGTGCCGGCGGAGACCGCCAGGTCGTAACAGTTGATGTAGGTCACCCAGCCCTTTTCCTCCTTCTCCTCCCGGCGGGTCATGCGCTGGTACTCCTTCTCCAGGACCAGGTCCACCAGCTCCCGGCCGTGGACATCCAGCAGCCGGTAGCGTTTGAGCTTCCCCAGCTCCTCCGGGGTCAGGGCGTTGGCGGCCCGGGGGGGCAGGCCCAGCAGCTGGTCCCCCGAAAGCTCTAAGAGCCGGGCCAGCTTCTGCAGTTTGCCCACGTCCGGCTGGCGGCGGCCTGTCTCGTAGCCGGAGTAGGTGGTCTTGTCCACCTCCAGGACCCGGGCCACCTCCTGTTGGGTGAGGCCCTTTTCCTGCCTGGCGGCGCGCAGCGTGTCAGAAAATCCCATGGTCCTCCTCCTTTCCCGGCGAGGCCGGGTGTTCTGGGAATAGTATACCCCCTGATTGGCGAATTGTCAATTTCTTTGGGAGCCATCTTGACGAAATGACAATTCGCCGCTATAATAAAAAACGAGATGACAAAACGCCATCTTTGTTTAAAAAAGTTGTCAATAAAGGGAGGGGACGTTATGGTCGCGCGAGAGGAGTTCGACTATGGAGAGATGGAGCAGGCCGCCCGGCGGGAGTGCCAGGCCCTGCGGGAGAGGCTGGCCCAGCGCCGCCGGGAGCTGCCTCCCCCGGGAGAGCTGCTGCGGTGGAAGCGGGAGAACAGCATGCTGTACACCATGTACCTGGAGCAGCGACACAACCAGATCCTGTTCGCCAGAAGGGACAGGGACCGAAGACAGGGGAAGGAGGCCTGCCTGTGGAGCGGGAGGAGCTGAAGGAGGAGATCCGCCGGTATTTTCTGGCCTGCGGGGGAGAGGGCCCCCGGGCCACCCTGACGGGCCTTGCCCTGTTCCTGGGCATGGAGGGCAGGAAGGAGCTGGACCGCCGGGCGGCGGGGCCCGGCTGGGAGGGGGAACTGCTCCGCCAGGCCATGTCCCGGGTGGAGGAGGAGAACCTTCAGGCGGTGTACCAGAAGGAGACCTCCGCTGGGGCCAAGTTCATTTTGCAGCGGGACTTTGGCTACGGGGGCCGGGAAAAGCCCCAGGGGGCGGGGAAGATCCTGGTGGAGCTAACGGGGAGCCCCGATGACTGAGCGCAGGGTGCGCCTTCCCTGGAAGGACTTCAACAGGAAGTTCCGGCCCCTGCTGCTGGAGGAGGACCACCGGTACCTGGTGCTCTGCGGTGGGGCAGGGTCGGGGAAGAGCTTCTTCGCCGCCCAGCGGTTTCTCTACCGGCTGCTGGCAAAGCCCTTGTGCGACCTGCTGGTGGTGCGGGCGGCGGCCAACACCCACCGGGACAGCACCTACGCCCTGTTCCGCCAGGTCATCCGCCAGTGGGGCTTGGAGGACCTGTTCACCTGCAGGGAGACTGAGCCCAGGATCTTGTGCACCAACGGGAATTCCGTGGTGTTCCGGGGCCTGGGTGACCGGGAACAGCTCAAGTCCCTCACCTTTCCCCGGGGGGAGCTGACGGACGTGTGGGTGGAGGAGGCCTCCCAGATCCAGGAGGCGGACTTCAATCAGCTGGATGTGCGCCTGCGGGGAGGGAACAGCCGGAAGCAGATGGTGCTCACCTTTAACCCGGTCAGCGCCGTCCACTGGCTGAAGCGCAGGTTCTTCGACCGGGAGGACCCCCGGGCCCTGGTGCTGCGCTCCACCTACCGGGACAACGACTTTCTGGACCCGGACTACGCCGCCACCCTGGAGAGCTACAAGGACACGGACCCCTACTACTACGGGGTGTACTGCCTGGGGGAGTGGGGCGTGCTGGGACAGAGCTACTTTGACCAGAAAGCCGTCACAAAACGGCTGGGGGAGCTGGACCCACCCCTGGACCAGGGGGAGTTCGTCTGGAACGGGGACCCGGATTCCCTCCCCGAGTGGGTGCCGGGCAGCGGGCCGGTGAAGGTCTACAAGAGGCCGGAGCCCGGCGGCCGGTACCTGGTGGGGGTGGACACGGCGGGGGAGGGCTCGGACTACGGGGTGGCCCAGGTGGTCAGCGCCGTCACCGGGGAGCAGGTGTGCGTGCTCCGGGGGCGGCTGGAGGAGGACCTGTTCGCCCGGCAGGTGTACTGCCTGGGCCGTCACTACCATGACGCCCTGGTGGCGGTGGAGGTGAACTTCTCCACCTACCCGGCCCGGGAGTTGGAGCGGCTGGGGTACCCCTTCCTCTACCGCCGCCGGGAGGAGGGCGCCTCCCGGGGGAAGCTGGGGTTTCTCACCACCAGCGGCAACCGGCCCCTGCTATTGGGGCGGCTTGCCGCCTTTGTCCGGCAAACGCCGGAACTGCTCCGGGACAGGGACACCCTGGAGGAGATGCTCACCTTTGTGAGAAACGCCCGGGGCCGGCCGGAGGCGGAGTCCGGGGCCCACGACGACTGCGTCATGGCCATAGGTATCGCGTTGGAGGTCCGGGAGCAGGGGGGCTGGGCGGAACCTGCCGGGGCCTTCCCCGCCCTCACTGTCACCAGAAGCTGAAAAAGAGCCGTTCCCTTTCCCAAGGCGGGAGAGGGGACGGCTCTTTTTGTCACCGGGGGAGCAGGGCGGCGCACAGCTCCTCTTTGGCCTGGTCCAGCTGGGCCGGGTCCGGCTGGGGCAGGGACTGGTAAAACTTCTCCAGAGACTCCCTTGCCTCCTCCAGAAAGCCCCGGGCGGCCTTGACCAGGGACCGGTAAGCGTCCTCCAGGTGGGAGAGCTCCCCGGCCCAGGCCTGGTCGGTGCCGGGCTCTACGCAGCGCTGGTACAGGTCCAGGACCTGATCCCCCGGGCGCTCTGGGAAGTACTCGTGGGGGGCGGTGCTGTCCAGCACGCACCAGGAGAGCTCCCGGACCACCACCAGGTCCAGGCTCTTGGGGTCCAGGGAGCAGTGGTAGAGCTCCACGGCGAAGCCCGCCTCTTTGGCGGCCCGGGCTATCTTTTTCAGCAGGGTGGACTTCCCCGTCCCCGGCCGGCCCTTGAGCAGCACCCGGCAGTTCAGGTCCTGGGTGAGCTGGGGCACGCAGTCCACGGCCCCCTGGGGCAGGGCCGCCCCGAAAAACCGGTGGACTTCCCGCCCCGGGCCCTCCTGCTTCCTGCCCCCCAGCAGCCGGCGGAGCAGTTCCTGGGCGGCCTGGTCCGCAGCGCGCCAGTCCATGTGCTTGCCGTAGAGCTTCTCCTGGCTGTCGTGAAAGGCCTTGGCCCGGGAGAACGTCCGCCGGGCGGCGGCCAGCCTGGCCCTGGCCCCCAGCAGGTCCGGGTGGGGGAACAGGGCCAGGGCGCTGCGGACCTGGGGGTCGAAGGGGCCAAAGCTGTAGGCCCCGGCGGAGACCTGGGGGAACACCACCCCTTGCAGGGAGCCGTCCAGGGGGTGGAGGAGACTGTGGCTCTCCAGCCCCCGCAGTTCCCCTTGGCGCAGCAGGTGGGACAGGACCCCGGCCGCCGCCGGGGCGGGCCAGCCGGAGAGGGACACGAACCGGCCCAGTCCCCCTGTGTTGGAGGCGACAAAGGAGGTGGGCTCTGGGCCCAGGGATTCGGCGAAATACGAGAGGGAGGCCATGGCGAATTCCCCTTTCCACACAGAATGCTTTTACTCTATATGCGGGGGGCGGGGGAAAAAGAAGGGGAAAAAGCCCCGCCAGGGGGCAGGGGGCACTTGCAGGTAGTGCTGCCCATAGCGGATACGGTGTTGACGAGGGCGGGACAGGGCCGGAAGTCGTACAATGCCTGCCGCTTTCCCTGGTACAGGCGCTCCGCCCGGTAGTGCGCCCCAAAGCCCAGGTCTCGTTCCATCGGATGGTCAAGCGGTATTCCGGGTCAGGTCCTCCGGGGAGAACCGGTGGGGAAAGGCGGCGATGGGGGCCAATCGCTTCCCAAAGGGCCTCTTTTCCCAGGGGTGGAAACGGTTCTCTTTCTGCCTTGCTTGTGCGCCTTTCAAAAGGGGGCGTCCATGGGGTTTTTCGGGATTTTCCCGGGCCCCGGGCGGCGGTTGGCACTTTTCTTTTGGGGGGAGATGTGGTACACTGAAAGCAGCAAAAAACCTGCGAGGAGGATGCGTTATGCTGCAGCAAGTGATGACCGCCCCTGGCGTCATTGAATTTCGGGAAGTGCCCGTGCCCCAGCCCGGCCCCGGCCAGGTGCTGGTGAAGATCGAGAGGATCGGGGTGTGCGGGTCGGACATCCACGTGTACCACGGGGAGCACCCCTTTACCAAATACCCCATCACCCAGGGGCATGAGGTCTCCGGCACCGTGGAGCAGCTGGGGGAGGGGGTCACCGGCTTTTCCCTGGGCCAGAAGGTGACCATCCAGCCCCAGGTGGTGTGCGGCAAGTGCTGGCCCTGCCGCAACGGCAAGTACAACCTGTGCGAGGAGCTGAAGGTCATGGGCTTCCAGACCACCGGGGTGGCCTCCCACTACTTCGCCGTAGACGAGGAGAAAGTCACCCCCCTGCCCGAGACCATGTCTCTGGACGAGGGGGCCATGATCGAGCCTTTGGCCGTGGCGGTCCACGCGGTGCGCCGGGCCGGGGACGTGCGGGATAAGGACATCTGCGTGCTGGGGGCCGGGCCCATAGGCATTCTGGTGGCCCAGGTGGCCAAGGGCCTGGGAGCCAGAAAGGTCATGGTCACCGATGTGTCCGACCTGCGGCTGCAAAAAGCCAAAGAGTGCGGGGCCGATGTGTGCGTCAACACCCGGGAGAAGGACTTCGGCACGGAGTTTGTGGCCTGCTTCGGCCCGGACAAGGCCGACGTGATCTACGACTGCGCCGGCAACAACGTGACCATGGGCCAGGCCATCCAGTACGCCAGAAAGGGCAGCACCATCATCCTGGTGGCGGTGTTCGCCACCCGGGGGGACGTGGACCTGGCAGTGCTCAACGACCACGAGCTGGACCTGAACACCTCCATGATGTACCGCAGCGAGGACTACCTCACCGCCATCGACCTGGTAGAAGAGGGCAAGGTGCAGCTCAAACCCCTGATCTCCAAGCACTTCGCGTTTAAAGACTACCTGGAGGCCTACCGGTACATCGACGACAACCGGGAGTCCACCATGAAAGTCATCATCAACGTCCAGGAGTGAGGCTATGGAATACAGACGTTTTGGGGACACCCTGGTGGTCCGGCTGGACCCGGGGGAGGAGATTACCGAGCAGATGAGGGCCCTGGCCCAGCGGGAACACCTGCTGCTGGCAAACGTCCAGGGGCTGGGGGCGGTAAGCCAGTTTACCGCCGGGGTCTACGACCTGGAGAAGAAGCAGTTCCTCCCCAGGGAGTACCGGGGCACCTATGAGATCGTGTCCCTGACGGGGACCATCAATACCATGGGCGGGGAGTTCTACTGCCACCTGCACATGAGCGCCGCCGGCGAGGACGGCCTGGTGGTGGGCGGCCACCTGAACCGGGCGGTCATCAGCGCCACGGGAGAGCTGGTGGTCACCCAGATTCAGGGCCGGGTAGACCGCCGCCGGGACCCGGACGTGGGGCTGAATCTGTTCCAGTTTTAAGCGCGTGCAAGGGGAGCCGCCCTCGGGCGGCTCCTTTTTTTGCCCAAATGTCCCTGGAGCTATGGAATTTTTCCCAGGAACTGCTATACTTAGTACAAAGAAACCGCGCCGGTCCCCGGCGTTTTTGGGAGGTATGTGTTTATGATGGAACTGGGCGCCCAGATGTTTACCCTGCGGGACTACACCCAGACGGAACAGGATTTGGACTTCTCCCTGGGAGAGGTGGCAAAAATGGGTTACAAGACCGTGCAGCTCTCCGCCGTGGGGCCCATCCCCGCGGAAAAGCTGCGGGAGCTGTGCGACAAGCACGGGCTGAAGATCGTCCTCACCCACTGGAACCCGGACCGGATTTTAAACGACACCGAGGCCGTCATCAAAGAGCACGAGATCATGGGCTGCGACTACATCGGCATTGGCATGATGCCGAAAAAGTACGCCACCCCCGAGTGGCTGTGCCACTTCGCGAAGGATTACAAGGAGCCCGCCAAAAAGATCGCCGCCGCGGGGAAGCTCTTGATGTACCACAACCACAACATCGAGTTCCAGAAGTTCGATGGGAAACTGGTCATCGACACCCTGCTGGAGAGCTTCTCCCCGGACGAGCTGGGCTTCACCCTCGACACCTACTGGGTGCAGATGGGCGGCGCCGACGTGTGCGCCTGGATGGAGAAGCTGGGGGACCGCATCCCCTGCGTCCACTTCAAGGACATGGCCGTCAAGGGCTGGGAGCCCATCATGGCCCCTGTGGGCGAGGGCAACCTGCCCTGGGAGAAAATTCTCCAAACCCTGGAAAAGACCGGCAAGACCAAATACATCCTGGTGGAGCAGGACGTGTGCCAGGAGAGCCCCTTCGTGTGCCTGCAGAAGAGCTTCGACTACCTCCACGGCCTGGGGTACAACTAAGCCGCGTAAAGCGGCTTGCCGTTCCAAAAGAGGAGAAAGGAGCTGCCCATGAGTGAGTTCCCGGAAAACAAGCAGCCCTCAGCCGCCCCAGAGCGGCCCCAGAAAAAGTGGGCCCTTGTCCTGGACGTGATCTTCGAGTGTCTGCTGTTTACCCTGCTGCAGTACCTGCTCTCCTGGGTGACCCTGTCCTTTTGGACGCACCCCCTGCGGCTTTTTGTTATCTTCGTCCAGTTTGGGATCTACGCCAAGTTCTACCACGACATGGACAAGCGGCTGGGGAAATTCTGGCCCGGCCTGGCGCTGAGCGTCCTTTGCGTGGGCGCGGTGATCGCCCTGGTGGCCTTCGTGGGCTACTTCCCCGTGGGAGAGACCCCGGTCCGGCTGCCCTGGGACTGAGGAGGAATAAACATATATGGAATACAGTTTGGTACCTCTGCGAGACAAACCGGATATGCTCCAGAAGGCGGCCGCTTGGTTTCACCAGAAGTGGGGGGTCCCGATGGAAGCTTATCGGGAGAGCATGGAGGACTGCCTGACCGGAAAGGGCCCAGTACCCCAGTGGTATCTTGCCCTGGACGGGGAAAGGATCGTGGGCGGCATGGGGGTCATTGAGAACGACTTCCACCACAGGAAAGACCTTGCCCCCAACGTGTGCGCCGTTTACACAGAGGAGGACCGGCGTTGCCAAGGAATCGCCGGAGCACTGCTGGGACTGGTCTGCCGGGACATGAAGGAGCTTGGCATCCCCACTTTGTATCTGGTGACGGATCATACCTCCTTTTACGAGCGCTACGGCTGGGAATTTTACTGTATGGTTCAGGGGGATGGAGAGCCGGGGCTCACCAGGCTTTATGTCCACCATGAATGATCGGAATATCAAAACAGCTTATCATAATAGAATGATGGATTTGAAAGGAGTACCAATATGGAAAAAGTACGTCTCGGCATCATCGGCGTGGGGAACATGGGTTCCGGCCACGTGCAGAACATTTTGGCGGGCAAGTGCCCGGAAATCGCCCTGACCGCTGTGGCGGACCGGAAGGAGTCCCGCCGGAACTGGGCCAAGGACACCGTGCCGGACACGGTACAGATCTTTGAGGAGGGCAGCGAGCTCATTGCATCCGGTGTGTGCGACGCGGTGCTCATCGCCACTCCCCACTACCAGCACCCGGTGCTGGCCAAGGAGGCCTTCGCCGCGGGGCTGCACGTCATGTGCGAAAAGCCTGCCGGGGTCTACACCAAGGCCGTGCGGGAGATGAACGAGGCCGCCGAGAAGAGCGGCAGGGTCTTCGGGATGATGTTCAACCAGCGCACCAACTGCGTCTACCGGAAAATGCGGGAGATGGTGCAGGGGGGCGAGCTGGGGGACTTAAAGCGGGTCAACTGGATCATCACCAACTGGTACCGCACCCAGATCTATTACGACTCCGGGGACTGGCGGGCCACCTGGGAAGGGGAAGGGGGCGGCGTGCTTTTAAACCAGTGCCCCCACCAGCTGGACCTTTTGCAGTGGATCTGCGGCCTGCCCAAGACCGTCCAGGCCTTTTGCCTGGAGGGCAAGTGGCACGACATCGAGGTGGAGGACGATGTCACCGCCTATTTGCAGTTTGAAAACGGCGCCACTGGGGTGTTCGTCACCACCACCGGGGACGCCCCCGGCACCAACCGGTTCGAGGTCACCGGCACCCGGGGCAAGCTGGTGTGCGAGAACGACACCCTCACCTTCTGGAAGCTCTCTGAGGATGAGCGGGAGTTCTGCCGCACGGCTGCCGAAGGATTCGCCCAGCCCGGCTGCGAGGAGATCCCCGTGGAGACCGACGGGGAGAACCCCCAGCACGTGGGGGTCCTCAATGCCTTCGCCGGGGCCATCCTCCACGGCACGCCCCTGGTGGCCGACGGGAAAGAGGGCATCCGCGGCCTGACCCTTTCTAACGCCATGCACCTTTCCAGCTGGCTGGGAAAGCCTGTGGACATTCCCTTCGACGAGGACCTGTTCCTCGCGGAGCTGAACCGCCGCCGGGCCACCTCCCGGAAAAAAGAGAGCAAAGACATCACCTTCTCCACAGAAGGCACCTATTGAGGAGGACTTATGGAACATCTGGTACTGTCCGGGTTTGCCGATGAGATCGCCCCGGTATTTGACAAACAGCTGGAAGCGGTGACCCAGTTGGGCCTGACCCACATCGAGCTGCGGGCCGCCGACGGCGTCAACGTCTCCGACTTCACCCCGGAGAAAGTGAAAGAGGTAAAGGGGAAACTGGCCGCCGCCGGGGTGGGGGTGTCCTCCATCGGCTCCCCCATTGGGAAGATCGGCATTGGGGACGACTTCGCCCCCCACCTGGAGAAACTCAAGCGCACCCTGGAAATCCAAAAGGAGCTGGGGGCGCCCTACCTGCGGATGTTCAGCTTCTACCTGCCCCAGGGGGAGGACCCGGCCCTCTATCGCGAGGAAGTGCTGGACCGCACCGGCCGCATGGTGGAGGAGGCCAAGGCCTGGAACAGCGTGCTGCTCCACGAGAACGAGAAGGGCATCTACGGGGACAATGCACCCCGGTGCAAGGACTTGCTGGACCAGTTCTACGGCCCCCACTACCAGGGGGTGTTCGACTTCGCCAACTTCGTCCAGGTGGGCCAGGAGACCCTGCCCGCCTACGAGATGCTCAAGCCCTATCTCGCCTACGTCCACGTCAAGGACGCCCTGTTCGCCGACGGCTCGGTAGTGCCCCCGGGGCAGGGGGACGGGCATGTAAAAGAGATCCTCTCCGACCTGATCGCCGGGGGGTACAAGGGCTTCCTGTCCCTGGAGCCCCACCTCACCGACTTTATGGGCCTGGCCGCCCTGGAACAGGACCCCCAGAAGCGGGGCTCCGCCCTAGACGGCAAGTCCGCCTGGAAGCTGGCACTGGATTCCCTCAAAGATATCCTTCGGGACATTCCCCAGGCAAAGGAGGCGCTGTGACATGAACACCTATCGGGTGGGAGTGGTGGGCTGCGGCGGCATCGCCCAGGTCCACGGCGGGGTGCTCCGGGAGCTGCCCGGGGTGGAGCTTGCCGCCTGCGCCGACATCCGGCCGGAGCGGGCCCAGGCCTTCGCCGAGACCTTCGGGGGCGTCCCCTACCCCTCTCTGGAGGAGATGCTGGAGAAAGAGGGGCTTAATTGCCTGCACCTCTGCACCCCCCACTACCTGCACACCCCCATGGCAAAGCTGGCGGCGGAACGGGGTGTCCACGTGTTTACGGAAAAGCCCCCGGTGATGAATAGGGCCCAGTGGGAGGAGTTCCAGGCCCTGGAGCAGGCCCCGGTGCGGGTGGGGGTGTGCTTCCAGAACCGGTACAACCAGAGCGTCCACCTGCTGAAAGAGGTGCTGGCCTCTGGGGAGGCGGGGAAGGTCCTGGGGGCCAGGGCCTTTGTCACCTGGCACCGGGAGGCTCCCTACTACACGGAAAGCGGCTGGCGGGGCAGCCTGGAGACAGAGGGAGGCGGAGTGCTCATCAACCAGTCCATCCACACCCTGGATCTGCTGGTGCAGTTCCTGGGCCGTGCCAAGGGGGTGGAGGCCACCATGGCCAACCACCACCTAAAAGGGGTGATCGAGGTGGAGGACACCCTGGAAGCCTACCTGGACTTTGAGGGGGCCCACGCCCTGTTCTACGCCACCACCGCCCACTGCGCCGACTCCCCCGTGCTGGTGGAGCTCGTTTGCGAAAACGTGACCCTGCGCATGGAGGAGCAGGAGGTGGCCCTTTCCTGGAAAGACGGCACCAAAGAGCACTTCAGCCTGGCCCAGCCCAAGTCTCCCGCCACGGGGAAGGCCTACTGGGGCGCCAGCCACGGCCTGTGCATCGGGGACTTTTACCACTGCCTGGAAACGGGAGAGAGGTTCTTAAACGACATCCCCGGTATCCGGGACACGGCGGAGCTGCTGTTGGCCACGTACCAGTCCGCCAGAGAGGGCAGGGCCGTGACCCTGTAACCGAACATAGAGCCAAAAAAGGCGCCCGGGCAGCCCGGACGCCTTTTTCGCGCTTCGAGGGGATTGTCACTTCTTCTCCCCGGCGAAGAGGGTGGTCCTCCCGGAGAAGAGGATGGCCCCGCCGATGAGGAACAGGATGGCCAGGGAGATGACGCCGATGGAGTCCCGACCGGTGAACTGGGTGAACAGGCCCACCAGCAGGGGACCTATCACCGCGGCGAACTTGCCGAAAATGTCGAAGAAGCCGAAGTACTCGTTGGAGCGGTCGGGGGGAATGAGCTTGCCGAAGTAGGACCGGCTGAGGGCCTGGATGCCCCCCTGCACTGTGCCCACCAGGAAGGCCATGCACCAGAACAGCACCAGGGACAGGGTCAGGGCGCTGTCGTCCCCGGGGTTCTGCTCGATGTTGAAGCCCATGAAGAAGCCCACGGCGGTGATGCAGAAGTAGACGCACACCGCCCCGCACAGCAGGTTGATGGACCCCACCCGCTCCGCCAGCCGGCCGAAGAGGATGGAGAAGGGCACCGCCACAATCTGGGTGACCAGCAGGGCCAGGATCATGCTGATGTTGTCCAGCCCCAGCTTGGTGCCGTAGGAGGTGGAGATGGAGATGATGGTGTTCACCCCGTCGATGTAGAAGAAGTAGGCGAGGATGAACAGCAGCACCCGCTTGTGGGTGAAGATGTCCTTGGCGGTGGTCCACAGGTTGTGGAAGGTGGAGCGCAGCAAGTTCCGTTTGGCTTCCACGTAGTGGATCTGCCGGACGTTCTTTAGGAAGGGGATGCTGAACAGCAGCCACCAGACGCTGGTGAGGACGATGATGAGCTTAAAGGCCAGGGGGTTCTCCATGCCCAGCACCAGGAGGATCACAATGGACAGCACAAAGGGGATGGTGCTGCCCCCGATGTACCCCATGGCGTAGCCCCAGGCGGAAACCCGGTCCATCCGTTCCCTGGTGGTCACGTCGGTGAGAAAGGCGTCGTAAAACAGGCAGGAGCCGGAAAAGCCTATGTGGCTGATCACATAGCCCACCAGCAGCATGCGGTAGTCGTCGGTAAAGGCGTTCATGAGGGTGAACAGCACGCCCAGGATCATGCAGGCGGAAAACAGCTTTTTCTTGTGGCCTTTGTGATCGGCCAGGGACCCCAGGATGGGGGCCAGCACAGCCACCAGGAAGGTGGCGGCGGAGGTGCCGTAGGACCACAGCACCAGGTTGTCCGCCCCGGCGGCGGCGCACACGTTGCCGAAGTAGATGGGGAAGATTACCGCCATGATGTTGGTGGCGTACACGGAGTTGGCCCAGTCGTAGAGGATCCAGCTCTTTTCCGTCTTGGTAAATTTATTTTGCTCTCTGTCCATAGGGGACGCTCCTCTCCCGCCGCCAAAGCGGCGTCCGTTACCAGTATCATCGCACATCCCCGTAAAACTTGCAAGGGTTTTGCGTAAAAACATTATCCGCGCGTGCCCGCGCGGGGGTCCGTGGCCGGACGGGCCAGGAAAATCCCTCCGCTGAGGGACGCTCCGGGATTTTGGGGCGGGTTGACCGTACCTGGGCCGTATCCCCCGTCTCGCCTGCCGGCTTGGGGTAGTTCGATGCTGCCCACCCCCCTACCCCCCTCCCGTAAGGATAGTGAGCTATAATCTTATCCTTTTCTGTACGGGAGGGGGATATAAGTCTATACTCTCATTCCAAAGGGGGGAGCTATCGCTCCCCCCTTTGACAACCCCCCACATTTTAGAGCTTTCTGCATCAAGGGAGACTATCTATAAACAGGGGTTCAAGGGGACGGAGTCCCCTTGGAAATCCTATTAAATATTAAAATTAAAATCCCCCTCCCGCGCCAGAAGGGGAGCAGCTTTCGCCATAGTTTGGGCGCGGGAGGGGGCAGGGGGTAGGCAGCACCAAGCCCTGGGCAGGCCGGCGGGCGAGACCAGGGGGTGGGCACCACAAAACTTACCAACTGGCGGCAAGGAGGGAGCGAAAAGAGGGAAGCCGGAGGCTCCCCTCTTTTTAGGTGGTTTTGGAAAAAGATCAGTTGTCGCCCGCCTCGGCTTTTGCCTCTTCAATGACCTTCTGGGCCACGTTCTGGGGGGCTTCCTCGTAGCGCTCGAACTCAAAGGTAAAGCTGCCACGGCCCTGGGTGCACTGGCGGATGAAGGTGGTGAAGTCGTGCATCTCGGCCATGGGAACTTCCGCCTCTACGGTCTGGCGGCCGTGGCCCGCGGGCTCCATGCCCAGCACCCGGCCCCGGCGCTTGTTCACCTCGCCCATGATGTCGCCCATGTTGGCGTCGGGCACGGTGGCCTTCAGGTGGCCGATGGGCTCTAAGAGCACGGGGTTTGCCTGGGGCATACCGGCCTTGTAGGCCAGGGCGGCGGCGGTCTTAAAGGACATTTCAGAGGAGTCCACCGGGTGGTAAGAGCCGTCGTACAGCACGGCGGACAGGCCCACCACAGGGTACCCGGCCAGGGGGCCCTTCTGGATGCACTCCCGCAGGCCCTTCTCCACGGCGGGGAAGAAGCCCTTGGGCACAGAGCCGCCCACCACGCGCTCGCCGAATTCCAGGCCCTCGCTGTCGCAGGGGGAGAATTCGATCCACACGTCGCCGAACTGGCCGTGGCCGCCGGTCTGCTTCTTGTGCCGGCCCTGGACCTGCACAGTCTTGCGGATGGTCTCCCGGTAGGGGACCTTGGGTTTCTTCAGGGAGACGTCTACGCCGAACTTGGCCTTCAGCTTGGAGACGGCCACGTCCAGGTGCTGCTCGCCCAGGCCGGAGAGGACCATCTCGTGGGTCTCGGCGTTGGTGGAGAAGCCCAGGGTGGGGTCTTCCTCAGACAGCCGCAGCATGCCCTGGGCCACCTTGTCCTCCTCGCCCTTCTTCTGGGGGACGATGGCCATGGACAGGGTGGGAGTGGGATACTCCACCCCTTCCAGGGTGACTTTCCGCAGAGGCGCGCACAGGGTGTCGCCGGTGTTGGTGGCAGAGAGCTTGGGGATGGCGCCGATGTCCCCGGCGCCGATGTACTTCACGTCCACCTGCTTTTTGCCCACCATCATCACGGTCTTGCCCACCCGCTCGGGATTGCCGGTGCGCATGTTGATGAGCTGGGATTCGGTGGAGATCTTGCCGGAGATCACCTTCAGGTAAGAGAGCTTGCCGATGAAGGGGTCGGCCACGGTTTTGAACACGATGGCAGCCGCGGCCCCGTCCTCGTTGACCGGGAGCTCCACCGGGTTGCCGTCCACGTCCACGCCCAGCTCCCCTGCCTTGTCCTGGGCCGTGGGGGCCAGCCAGCACAGGCCGTCCAGGAACTGCTCCATGCCCCGCATGAGCATGGCGTCGCCGCAGAACACGGGGGTGATGGTGCCGGCCTTGACGCCCTTGCTCACGCCCAGGATCACCTCTTCGGGGGTGAAGGACTCGCCGGCGAAGTATTTCTCAAACAGCTCGTCGTCGGTCTCGGCGACGGCCTCGTAAATGGCGGTGCGCAGGCCTTCCAGCCGGTCGCCCATGTCGGGCATGGGCACGGCCACGGGCTTGCCGCCGGAGTAGTCGTAGGCCTTGTACTCCAGCAGGTTGATGTAGATGTTAGCCTGGCCGTCCTGGATGTAGGGCACCACCACAGGGCACACCGAGGGGCCGAACTGGGCCTTCAGGTCCTCGAACACACGGTAGAACCGGGCGCTCTCGTCGCACAGGCCGTTGACGAAGAAGATCTTGGCCAGGTCCCGCTTCTCGGCGGCAGCCACGGCCTTCTCCGTGCCCACGGCCACCCCGTCTTTGCCGGAGATGACCACCAGCACCGTGTCCGCGGCCCGCATGGCTTCCATCATGCCGCCCTCAAAGTCGAAGAGGCCCGGGGCGTCCAGCAGGTTGATCTTCTTGTTTTTCCACTCCAGGGGCGCCACGGCGGCGGCGATGGAGGACTTGCGGCGGATCTCCTCGGGGTCGTAGTCGCAGACGGTGTTGCCGTCGCCCACTTTGCCCCGCCGGTCGGAGGCGCCGGAAAGATAGAGCATGGCCTCCGCCAGGGAGGTCTTTCCCGCCCCGCTGTGCCCGGCTACCGCCAGGTTGATGATATGGTTCGCCTGATATTGGTTCATTGTCGATTGCTCCCTCCCGGGTAGGATTTCAGCGGCGAAAAGCCGCCGCGCCATGCTTTTTCATCACTATGCAAAAAACTTCCGATGCAAGGCTCCTTTATTATAGTACATTCCCAGAGGGAATACAAGCAGAAAAGCAGAGATTATCTGAATTTTACTTTTTCACCGGCGAGAATTTAGCCATTTTTAACAATAATTTCTCCTCCCCTCCCGCCTAGAAGATGGGGCGGTTGGCACCGCGGGGTCCGTGCCCGGACGGGGCGGGAAAATCCCTCTGCACTTCGTGCGCCGGGGCGCGTGCCCGCGCGGGGCAATAAAATCCCTCCGCTGAAGGGCGCTCCGGGATTTTAAGGGCGGGTTGACCCGGGCTGGGCGAATGCCCTTCCCGCCTCGCCTGGCGGCAAGCTTTATACAAGCCCACCCCCTGGTCTCCGCTGCCGCGTCGGGCGCTGGTCGCCGGTGGCGACCGTTCAGCGCCGACCGAAGCGGGAGCTGAGACCGGTTCGCGGCAGAGCGCCAGTGGCGCTCGCTCACCCCCTCCCGTAAGGATAGAGAGCTTAAGTCTCAACCTTTTGCGTACGGGAGGGGGTGGAAGTTATATAGTTTAATTCCAAAGGGGGAGGCGATGCCTCCCCCTTTGTGAACCCCCACGTTTTATAGCTCTCTGCCTCAAGGGAGGCTAACAGTTATGGGGGCAGGAGAGCTGCCCTCTCAGTCACGACTTCGTCGTGCCAGCTCTCCCAGGGGGAGAGCCGAGACTTGGCTCCCCCTATGGGGGTCGCTGCGTGCCGGTGGCACGCGTCCAGCGACCGACCGAACCGGCAGGTGAGACGCTGTCAGCGCATAGCGCTGACTGAGAGGGCGTCCTTAAAATTGGGGGGGTTCTCAAAGGGGGGAGCGTTAGCTCCCCCCTTTGGAATTAAACTATATAATTGTTACCCCCTCCCATGCCGGCAGGCTATCCTCCTACGCACGGTGAGTGCATGGAAGGGGGCAGGGGGTGGGCATCGCTCCTCCAGAGCGAGGCTGTGGGTGAGACCGGGGGTGGGGCGGTTGGCACCGCAGGCCAATAAAATCCCTCCACAAAGGGCGTTCCGGGATTTTCAATTGCTCTGACCGGCCAGGTTGGGAAGACGCATCCAAAATCCCGGCGGGCGTAGCCCAGAGGGATTTTCCTGTCCCGGGCGGGCACGGACCCCCGCGCTTACAGCTCCTGGGGGAACTGGCGGTGGGGCTGCACGGCCATGTAGGCGGGGCGGATGATCTTGCCGCCGCCGATGAGTTCCTCAATGCGGTGGGCGCTCCAGCCCGCGATGCGGGAGATGGCGAAGATGGGGGTGTACAGCTCCATGGGCAGGTCCAGCATGGAGTAGATGAACCCGCTGTAGAAGTCCACGTTGGCCGCCACGCCTTTGTAGATCTTCCGCTCCTCGGCGATGAGCTTGGTGGCCAGGCGCTCCACGTTGGAGTAGAGCTGGTACTCCTCTTTCCGGCCCTTCTCTGCGGAGAGGCGCTCCACGAACTGGGACATGATCTTGGCTCTGGGGTCGGAGAGGGAGTACACCGCGTGGCCCATGCCGTAGATCAGGCCGGAGCGGTCGAAGGCCTCTTTGTGCAGGAGCTTCTTCAGGTAGGCGTAGAGTTCCTCATCGTCGGCCCAGTCTTTTACGTGCTCTTTGATGTCCTCGAACATCTTTACCACCTTGATGTTGGCGCCGCCGTGCTTGGGGCCCTTCAAAGACCCCAGGGCCGCGGCAATGGCGGAGTAGGTGTCCGTGCCGGAAGAGGTGACCACGTGGGTGGTAAAGGTGGAGTTGTTGCCGCCGCCGTGGTCCGCGTGGAGGATCAGGGCGATGTCCAGCACCTTGGCCTCCAGCTCGGTGTACGAGCAGTCCGGCCGCAGGATGCGCAGGATGTTCTCCGAGGTGGAGAGCTTGGGGTCGGGCTGGTGGATGAACAGGCTCTGGCCGTCGTGGTAGTGGCGGTAGGCCTGGTAGCCGTAGACAGACAGCAGGGGGAACAGGGCGATGAGCTGGATGCACTGGCGCAGCACGTTGGGAATGGAAATATCCTCCGCGTCCTCGTCATAGGAATAGAGGGTGAGCACGCTGCGGGCCAGGGTGTTCATCATGTCAGAGCTGGGGGCCTTCATGATGATGTCCCTGACAAAGCTGGTGGGCAGGGTCCGGTAGAAGGAGAGCAGCTGGCAGAAGCCCTGCAGGTCCTCCGGGGTGGGCAGGTCGCCGAAGAGCAGCAGGTAGGCGGTGCGCTCAAAGCCGAAGTTGTCCCCCTTGGGCTGGCGGCGCACCAGCTCCTCCACGCTGTAGCCCCGGTAGTACAGCTCCCCTTCGCAGGGGACACTTTTGCCGTCTACCGTCTTCGAGGAGATGATCTCCGAGATCGTGGTCAGGCCCGTGAGGACGCCTTTGCCGTTTAAGTCCCGCAGGCCCCGCTTCACGTCGTACTTCACGTACAGTTCCGGGTCGATCTTGCTGTTTTCCAGGCACAAGTCCGCCAACTTGCGGACCTCTGGACGGATCTCCGAATAGATGGACATAGTCTCGATCTCCTTTCTTCGCTGTTTTGCTGCAATTTCGCGGCGTTTTTCAGTGGTTTTTAGGTTATTTAAACTTTATTATACTAAAGTATCCCGCCGGCCGCAAGGGGGTTTTTGTGAATTTTTTTTGAATTCCCCCTGCCGCCGGAGAAAGGAGGGGCCATGGGAGGAAAACTGCGCCGGTTCCTGGAAGGGGCCGCTGCCTTGGGCACGGCGGCGCTGGTGGCCGCCTGCCTGGTGTGGCGGGCCCAGACCTGGGCCGGGGAGAAAGGGGCCGGGGCGCTGCTCTTCGCCGCGGGGCTGGGAGTGGAGGAGGCCTCTCCCTCCCCTGTCCCGGAGAAGGAGGCGGAGCCTGTGCCCACCCCCGCCCAGGACGGGGTGGCCCCCTACCCCCAGATCTCCCTGCCCCAGGTCCAGAGTACCCCGGACCCCAACCGGGACTATGCCCCGGTGGAGGAGACGGTGATCGCCGGGGGGCAGCAGGTGGGGGACTTCACCGTGAAGGACACCACCGGTTCCGGCACAGACCTGCTGGCGGAGCTGGAAGCCCCCTCCCCGGTGGAGATACAGGGGGACGGCTCGGTGGAGGTGCTGCTGTACCACACCCACACCAGCGAGGCCTACAGCCAGGACTTCACCGGCTTTTACTACACGGACATGGCCACCCGCACCGAGGACCCGGAGCAGAGCGTGGTGGCGGTGGGGGAGGAGATCCGCCGGGTGCTGGAGTCCTACGGCATTGGGACCGTTCACGACACCACCGTCAACGACACCCTGTACAACGGCTCCTACGCCAGGTCCTGGGAGACTTTGCAGCGGAATTTGGAGGCCTACCCCACCATCCAGGTGACGGTGGACATACACCGGGACTCCATGACCACCGAGGACGGGGTGAAGTACAAACCCACCGTGGAGATCGGCGGGGAGAAGGCCGCCCAGATCATGTTCTTAGCCGGCTGCGACGCCGACGGCAGCTGGGGGGACTTCCCCCTTTGGCGGGAGAACCTGCGGCTCATCCTCCGCTTGCAGCAGACCGCCGCCAGGCTCTACCCAGGCTTGGCCCGGCCCATGAGCTTCTCCAACAGCAAATACAATATGAATGCCACCACCGGCTCTGTGCTGGTGGAGGTGGGCACCGAGGTGAACACCGTGGCGGAGGCCCGGCACTCAGGGGAGCTCATCGGGGAGATCTTGGCGAATACCCTGCTGGAGGGCGTGTAAAAAAAGAAACGGCGGGGAGTAGACCGCCCTTTCCCGGTCATGCTAAAGGGAAAGGGGGGACGGCTGTGAAAAAGAGAGATACCAGGCCATTCTGGATGGCTTGGGGGGTGTCCCTGGCGGCGCTGCTGCTGGTTTGCGGGGCCTTGACCGTGGACTACCAGGGCCGGCGGCTGAGCTTCGGGGACGGGACGCCCCCGGTGCAGCTGCGCAGGCAGGGGGACGGGGCCACCCTGCTGGAGGTGAAGGCCTTTGGGCAGGAGGCCTCTTTTGACGTGACCTGGTGGGACAAGGCCGTGGGGTTTCTCTGCGACTTTGCCTGCCTGCCCCGGCCGTGAGCCTGTTCCCCTGGGGAGAGGGGGCCGCCCGGCTGTGGGGGATCCTGGGCTGGGGGCTGGTGGCGGCGGGCTCCCTGGGGGTGGCGGCCGTGGCGGGCCGACGGCCCAAGGCCCCGCCCCCCAAGCGGTGGGTGCCCATCGCCGGGGGCCTGCCCCGCCCCTGGAAGCTCCCCACCTCCCCCTATACCCCGCCCCCGGGGTGGAGGAGGGCGCACCCAACCCGCCGCCATAGCTAGGCGGGAAAGCTTTGTAGTACCCACCCCCCTGGTCTCGC
>DXDU01000011.1 GCA_019115285.1 Candidatus Acutalibacter pullistercoris | reverse complement strand
CGCCCCTGGCTTGGCTCTATCGCGGCTACGCCGCTCTTAAGGTCGTGGAGCTCCGCTCCACACCTCGCAAGCTTTTTGTAAAAAGCTTGACCAAAAACTTTTGGCTTTTGCTCTACTGGCCCCGCGCCAGTTACAGAAAATAGGCGTTTGTCCCGGCGAACAGGCCCCGGCTGTCCCGGATCTGCACCCGGAACCAGCCCTCCTTCCCCGTCAGGGGGAAGCTTGCTTCCGTCACAGCCTCCCCGGGGCGAACCACGGCCTTGTAGGTGTCCCGGCCCTCCAGCACCACGAAGATCTTCTCCACCGGGGAGGTCTTCACCCGCAGGGTGTCCCCTTCGATGGAAAGCCCCCGGATCTCCGGGCCCTGGGACCAGTAGAACCGCCCGGCCCGCAGGGCCTCCATCACCGCGGGGTAGGTGAGCTCCCCGGCGAAGATGCGCACAAAGCCCCCGAAGGAGTCGTTGAGGGGATGGCCCAGGGGCAGGCGGTCGTGGTTGTCGTCGGTGGCCAGGGCGAACAACCGCTGGCCGGAGCGGAGCATCTCATCGTAGACCTGGGGGTGGAAGCCGTACAGGCCGTCGTGCTCGCAGCCGTGGTTGTAGATCTCCATGGCGAACAGCCCCCGCAGGCCGCTGTAGTCCCGCCAGTCCTGCAAAGACCAGTAGGGGTGGTTGTAGGTGACCAGGAACCCCAGCCGGGTCATTTTCGCGATGTACTGGTTCAGGGCCGCCACGTCCCCGTAGGCGCAGTGGGGCAGCAGGTCCCCCTGCTTTTCTTCCCGGCGGGCGGCGGGGTCCGTGTCAAACAGGTTCAGGTGGTAGGTCCTGAGCAGGGGCCACTCCTTCCCCGGGTCTTCCTCCGTCACCTCCACCTCCAGGGCCGCCAGAGCCAGAAAGTCCTTGTCGGTGAGCTGGCTGTGCCAGCCGTACCTGTCGTGGTCGGTGTAGGCCACGATGGAGTACCCCTCCTTCTGGTAGGCGGCTTTCACCTGTTCCGGGGTGAACTCCCCGTCGGACAGGGTGGTGTGGCAGTGCAGGTTGGCCTTGTATCCGGAAGTCCCCTCCGGCAGCAGAATCTTGTCTTCCATCACGCGCTCCTCCTTTACTCTTCCAGGCCGTCCTGGACCCGGCAGTCTCTAAAGTAATATTCCTTGTCCCGCTCCCCGATAGGCCGCACCACCCGGCAGGGCACGCCCATGGCCACCACGTTCTCGGGGATGTCCCGGGTCACCACGCTGCCCGCGCCGATCACCGAGTTCTTCCCGATGGTCACCCCCGGGAGGATGATGGCCCCGGCGCCGATCCACACGTTCTCCTCAATGCGCACGGGGAAGTTGAACTGCATAGCCTCCCGCCGCAGGTCCGGGCGGATGGGGTGCCCCGCGGCGGAGATGGTCACGTTGGGGCCGATCATCACATAGTCCCCGATGGTCACCTGGGTGTCGTCCACCAAAGTCAGGTTGAAGTTGGCGTAGACGTGGTTTCCCAGGTGGGTGTGGGTGCCCCAGTTGGCCCGCAGGGGCGGCTCGATCCAGCAGCCCTCCCCCACTTCCGCGAAAATCCGCCCCAGCAGCTCCAGGCGCTTTTCCGTCTCGCCGGGGCGGGTGGCGTTGTAGTCGTACACCAGCTCGTTGGCCGCCTTCTGCTGAGCCTGCAGCCTCTCGTCCGTGGCGTTGTAGAGCTTGCCGCTCTCCATGCGCTCCTCAATGGTCATAGACATCCCTCCCGAATAAAGTCCAGCACCATTATAGAAGACTGTCCCCGTTTGTCAAGAGGCGGCCTTTCCCAGGGGAACTGTCCCCCTCCCCTTGTGACGGACCATGATCTGTGGTATACTGATGTGGATTACCAGAATGTTTCGGGAGGGATCCCTATGATACAGCCAACCGCCCTGGCGGTGATCGACCAGGTGCGCCGCGCCGTGGTGGGAAAAGACGCCGTGGTGTGCAAGACTTTGATGGCCATCCTGGCCCGGGGCCACATCCTTTTGGAGGACAACCCCGGGGTGGGCAAGACCACCCTGGCCCTGGCCTTCTCCAAGGCCATGAGCCTCTCCTACCGCCGGGTGCAGTTCACCCCGGAGGTGACCCCCGCCGACGTGGTGGGCTTTACCATGTACGACAACGCCGCCGGCCAGTTCAAATACCGAGCCGGGGCGGCCCTGTGCAACCTGTTCCTGGCCGACGAGCTCAACCGCACCAGCGCCAAGACCCAGTCCGCCCTGTTGGAGGCCATGGAGGAGGGCCAGGTCACGGTGGACGGCGTCAGCCACCGGCTGCCCCAGCCCTTCACCGTCATCGCCACCCAGAACCCGGTGGGCTCCGCCGGCACCCAGCTGCTGCCCGAGTCCCAGCTGGACCGGTTCATGGTTCGGCTGTCCCTGGGCTACCCCGCCTTGGAGCAGGAGATGGAGATCCTCCGCCAGACCGAGGGGCCCCGGCCGGTGGACAGCCTCTCCCCCGTGGTCTCCCTGGAGCAGGTCCGCCAGATGCAGGCCCAGGTGGCAGGCGTCCACGTGGCGGAGGACCTGTACCGGTACGTGGCCAGCCTCACCGCCGCCACCAGGACCCACCCCCTGGTGCGCCTGGGAGCCAGCCCCCGGGCGGGGGCAGCCTTGGTGCGGATCTGCCGGGCCTCCGCCTGGATGGCCGGCCGGGACTATGTGATCCCCCAAGACGTGAAGCTCTTGTTCTTCGACGTGCTGGGGCACCGGATCTCCCTGGACCCCCAGGCCCGGCTCAGCGACCAGGACGCCCACAGCGTCTTGGAGGACGTATTCAGCCAGGTGCCCGCTCCCAAGCTGGTGCGGTAAGGAGGTGGCCCCATGCTCCGCAACCGCCTGTGCTATGGGTTGGTGCTGCTGGGCACCAGCCTGTTCTTCCTGTGCTACGACGGGTATCTCTCCTACTACGTGTTCTTTTTGAGCTTGCTGCTGCCTCTGTTCTCCCTGGTCCTCTCCCTGCCGGGGATGCTCCTGCTCCGGTTGGAGCTGTCCCTCTCCGGGCCGGACCCCGCCCTGGGCCGCTGCCGGAAAGGGGAGGCCGCCACCCTGCGGCTCACCGCCCGGTGCCCCTGGTTCCTCACCGGCAGCCGGGTAAAGCTGCGGCTCACCGTAAAAAACACCCTCACCGGGGAGCGCCGCCGGGAGTGGCTGGTGTTCTCCCCCAGCCGGGAGCCCCTGACCATCGAGCACCAGGTGGCCTCTCCCCACTGCGGCCTGGTGGAGTGCTCCCTCTCCCGGGGGAAGTGCTGCGACCTGCTGGGGCTGTTCACCCTGCCCCTGCGGCTGAAAAAAGCCCCTCCCTGCCGGGTGTACTTCTTCCCGGCGGTATACCGCCCGGCCCTGGCCCTGGGGGAACAGCCCCTCCCCGGCGGGGAAGGGGACAAGTACTCCCCCCACAAACCGGGAGACGACCCCACGGAACTCTTCGGCCTGCGGCCCTACCGGGAGGGGGACCGGCTCTCCCGGATCCACTGGAAGCTCTCTCAGAAGACGGGCCAGACCCTGGTAAAAGAACTGGGCCTGCCTGTGTCGGAGCGGGTGCTGTTCCTCTTGGACCTCACCGGCCCCGGGGAGGAGATCTCCCTGCAGCTGGACGCCTTCGCCACCCTCTCCGGGTTCCTGACGGACCAGGGGGCGGCCCACCGGGTGGGCTGCCGGGGGAAGAACGGCGCCTTCGCCCTCTACGAGATCGCCGGGCCGGAAGACGCCCTGCCTGTGCTGGAAACCCTGCTCTCCCTGGGGGGAGCGGCCCCCCTGCCCCCACCCGCCCCGGAGGATCTGCCCGACGGGGTGGCCCACCTGCTGCTCCTCTCCGGCCATCCGGAAGAAAGCCTGTGCGCCCTGCTCCAGGACCGGTACCCCTCCGCCCGCCGCACCCTGCTGTGGACCGGCCCGGAAGGGGCTTCCCCGCCGGCGGGCTTTTCCCAGGCCCTGCGGCTGCGGCCCGGGCAGTTGACCCAGCTCTTCAACGGCTGGACCCTGTAACCGGCTTAAACCTTTGAGAAAGGAGGAGACTTCGTGGCAAAGTCCCCCAAGCGCCCCCCGGAGGGGGAAGGCTCCGCCCTGCTGGGGCGGCCCCGGCTGCTGCTGTTAGAGCCCAGCAAAGGGGCCCAATACCTGTTTTACCTGTGCCTCACCGCCCTGGGGACCTGCGGGGCCTTCTCCTGCATGCTCACCGCCTTCGAGCTGGAGCCAGCCCCCCTGGTCCTGTGCGCCGTGGGGCTTTGCTGCTGCGCCCTGTGGGGCCTGGGGCTGCTGGGCCGCCGCTGGCGGCTGGGGGTGAGCCTGGGCGCCCTGCTCCTGTGGGGAGCGGGCCTGTGGCTGTGCTGGGAGTGGGTGGCCCAGGGCTTCACCCTCACCGCCAACCAGGTGCTGGACCTCTACGGGGAGCGCCTGGCCCTGCAGCTGCCCCGGCTAGACTACCCCTACCCCGGGGCCTCCCGCCACGGGGTCACCCTGTTCTTCTCTTTCCTCCTCCCCCCGGTGACCTGGCTGCTCTCCTGGGTGTGGGTCCAGGGGAAAAGCGCCCTGGGGGCCTTCTGCGTGACAGGGGCCTTCCTCCTCTCCTCCATGGCCGTGTCCATCCGGCCGGCCTGGTGGGCCTTGGGTGCCCTGCTGCTGTTCTGGTGTTTGCTGCTGTTCACCGCCTCCCCTCTGGGGCAGCGCCACAAGCTGTTGGACGAGCGGGGCACCTTCCGGGCCGCGGGCAGCGCCGCCGCCCGGCCGGGGAACCTCTTGCTCCTGCCCCTGCTGGCCCTGGCCCTGGCAGCGGTGTATTTCCTGTTCCCCCAGGAGACCTATGAGCGCCCTCAGGTGGTGGCGGACCTGCGCCAGGGCCTGACCCAGGGCTTCGGCCTGGGCGCCGGCCTGAAGGGCGGCGTGGCCAGCGGCAACCGGGGCGTGGACCTGGAGCGTCTGGGGGACCGCTCCTACACCGGGCAGACGGTGCTGCGGGTGCTGTACGACTGGGAAGGGGACTGGTCCGCCGCCCCCAACGCCTGGAAGGACTATTTGAAGAGCTTTGTGGGCAGCGTGTACACCGGCTCCCGGTGGGAGCGGCTGTCCGGGGAGTCCCTCTCCCGGCTGGAGGAGCTGACGGAGGGCTTCTCCCCCCAGACGGTGCCTGCCCGGCTGGAGGAACTGTTCCCCGCCGGGGGCATGTTCGGCCTTCTGCCCGAGTACGAACTCACCGTGGAGAACGTGGCCGGCAACCCCAGGCTGGCCTTTCTCCCCTACGGCCTGTCCCTGTCCCCCCAGGTGCTGGAGGGCCGGGGCATCGAGCTGGTGGAGGACGGCTTCGGCCAGTCCGTCAACTGGCTGTCCGGCACCAGGGAGTACCAGCTGTCCTCCCTGTGCTCTCCCACCCCCGCCGTGTACCGGGACCGGGTCTTTACCGGGGTCTTCTCCGGCGATTTGTACACCACGGTGCAGCGGCTGTACGACAGCTACCAGGACAGCCAGGGCCTTCCCCGGGAGAACCTGGCGGAGCAGGGGGAGTGGGCCTACGCCGCCGCCTACGATGAGCTGCTCCAAGCCCTGTGGCAGGGAAAGAACAACTCCCAGGACAACGGGGACCTGTGGCAGGCCCCCCAGTGGCTGCTGGACACCTTCGACCCTGACACCGCCAGCTTCCTCACCCAGCTGGAGGCCTACAACGCCTTTGTCTATGAGACTTACACCCAGCTCCCCGACGGGCTGGGGGACTTTCTGGAGGAGTACCGCCGGAAGACCGGCCTTGCGGCCCTGGGCCAGCAGCAGCTGGCGGAGGCCCTGGTCAACTACTTCCAGAATAACTTCACCTACACCCTCACCCCCGCCCAGGTCCCGGAGGGAGAGGACTTTGTCCAGTGGTTTTTAGAGGACTCCAAAACCGGGTACTGCGTCCACTTCGCCACAGCGGCGGTGGCGTTGCTCCGGTCCGCGGGCATTCCCGCCCGGTACGCCGAGGGCTACGCCGTCCCCGCGGACAAAAGCGGCCAGTGGGTGAACGTCCCCGACTACAACGCCCACGCCTGGGTGGAGTACTGGTCCAGCGGCGCCGGGTGGATCCCCCTGGAGGTCACCCCCTCCGGGCCGGACGCCCCCGCCGCCACCTACAACGCCCAGATTCCCGCAAACAGCGGCACCCCCGCCCCGGCGGCTCCCACCCCCACCCCGGCTCCCGTCCAGACCCCCGCTCCCGCCC
>DXDU01000067.1 GCA_019115285.1 Candidatus Acutalibacter pullistercoris | reverse complement strand
CCGGTTCCAGGTCTCCGGCACGTCCTTCACTTCCAGGGTGCCGCCGATGAGCTGTTTCTCGATCTCATAGCGCACCATGATGTGCAGGCAGTAGGTCAGCTCGTCCGCCTCAATACGGATGAGGGAGGGCTGGGCCTTGTTCACCGCCCGGTAGAACTGCTCCGCCGTCACGTCGGACAGCTGCGCCGGGAAGAACTCCCGCATCCTGGGGAAGATGGCCTGGATGAAGGGCAGGGAGCGGCCGATGAGGTTCTCGTAGAACCGGGACTGGCTCTCGTGGACCCCCATGGACACCCCGCCGGACAGGCAGGTGTACTGCACGTCGTCCCGGATGTTCAGCTCGTACTTGGCGTGGCCCCCCTCGTGGATGACGGAGTACATGGAGCTGGCCACGTTGTGGGGGTCGTAGTTGGTGGTGATGCGCACGTCCTTGTTGTTGAACTCCAGGGTGAAGGGGTGCTCTGTCTCCCCGATGGCGCAGTGGGAGCGGTCCAGCCCCAGTACCTCCATCAGGTAGTCGGAGAACTTGCGCTGGGCCTCCACCGGGTAGTGGCGGAAAAGGAAGCTGTCGTCGGGCTGCTCCTTTTTCCCGATGGCGTGGATCACCGGCACCAGCTTTTCCCGGACGGCGGCGAAGAACCGGTCCAGATAGGCCATGTCCACCCCCCGCTCATACTCACCCAACAGGGCGTCGTAGGGGGCCTTGTCCGGGTCGTAGTAGCCGGCAAATTTCCGGCTGAAGGCCACCAGCCGCTCGAGCACCGGCTGGAAGGAGGCGAAGTCGTTGTTCTCCTTGGCCTTGTGCCACACGTCGCTGGCCTCATTGGTGAGCTGGGCGTAGGCCATGTACTCGTCGGCGGGGATGCGCTGAAGCTGGCGGTAGTTCCGGCCCAGCTCCTCCATCTGGCGGCGCTGGAGCTGGTTCAGCTCCCCGGCGTGCTGGTCCAGAAAGTCCAGCAGCTGGCCCACCGCCGGGGCGGTCAGCAGCTTGTGCTGCTCCCCCGCCAGCACCCCCAGGGCCACGCCGCGGCCCTGGGCGGTGTCCCTGGGGGCCACGGTGACGCTGTCCAGATACAGACTGGAGGAGGCACACTGATAGGCGTAAAGTTTGGTCTGGAGCGCGGCGAGCTGCTCCAGGGCTTGGCTGAGTTCCATAGTGTTCCTCTTTTCTTTGGTTGATGTGTCCATCATACGACAACTTTACCAGCTTTGCAAGGGGGCTGCGCCGGGCATACTGGGGATGAGGTGATGACCATGAACGAGATCGATCTGCTCAGCCACGTCTACCAGACCGCCGAGATGGGCCAGGACGGCATTACGTCGGTGCTCCGGTACAGCCGGGACCCGTCCCTGCGGAAGGCCCTGGAGCGGCAGAAGCGGGAGTACCGGGAATTGCAGGCCAGCGCCGGGGACATGCTCCGCTCCCGCGGCGTCCAGCCCGACGGGGTGGGGGCGGCGGCCAAGCTGTCCAGCGAGCTGATGAGCGCCATGAAGACCATGGTGGACCACTCCTCCACCAAAATCGCGGAAATGATGATCCAGGGCTCCACCATGGGGGTGACCAAGAGCCTGCGCACCCTCCGGGATTGCCGCCCCGAGGACCCCAGGGTGAAGGACCTGGCGGACAAGCTGCTCAAGACCGAGCAGGCCAACATCGAGGAGATGAAGACCTTCCTGTGATCGAACGAGGAGAGTCCTACGCTGGGGCTCTCCTCGTTCGGCCTATCTGCCCGCTTGCGGGGGAGGCGGATCTATGCTATGATGGTCCCAAAGGTGAGATCTTATGCGAGCCGTGAAAGGGGGGCCATATGAGAAAGCGGTTTGCCCTGCTCCTGATATGCGCTGTCTGCCTTCTGCTTGCGGCCTGTGCCCCGGGCGAGGCGGGGGACAGCGGCGTCATGGAGGAGATCCGCTCCGCCCCTGTGGTAAAGCTGGAGTATGCCGGGCAGGAGGGCGGGGAGCCGGTCTTTTGCTATGATCCCGTCTCGATGTCGTCTCTGGCGGAGATGAGGATCCAGCCGTCCCAGGGCGAATTTACGGAGGACTGGGTCTACCGGTTTACCTATAACCCCAGGGAAAAGGTGATCAACGGGCACGAGATCGTCGTCCTGTTTGGCGAAACTTCCATGTCGGTGGATGGCGTGACCTATCTCCCGGAGGCCGGTGTCCCGTATGGCGCCATGCTGGAGTGGGCGGAAGGGAAGTATGCCTATTTTGCCGGGGAATGAGGGAACATCCCCGCTGTGGGGCGATGAACAAGGCCGGGGTGGTCCGCCATGCCACCCCGGCCTTTTCCAGAAAACCCCTTGCAAAGAAAGTATGTTCCTGCTATAATCGACAAGAAAAACAAAAATGCGGCAGCTTGCGAATGCGCCAACATCCGCAAGCCTGCGCAGGTGCTGAGACCACCTACACAACGGCCCCAGGTTGGCCGCACCGCATGGATATTATACGACGATTCCGCTCCTCACGCAAGGGGTGGATTTGCCGTTTTCTCCCCATGCCTGTGTCGCATCAAGAGCGTTCGCTCCTTGCGTCGTGTAGGACCGCTTCCTGCACGGCGTTTTTGTTTTTCACCCACCGCCCGGGGGCCTGTCCGCCCCCGGGGCCGGTGCGGTGAAACATCCACACGGGAGGAGAGCGCACAGTGAACAGGCGTGGAAGGAGGGGGCTGGCGGCGCTGCTGGCGGCCCTCGTCCTGACACTGTCCCTGTCCGGCTGCGGCGGCAGGCGGCTGTGGTATGAGAAGCCGCCTCTGGACTGGACGGACAGCGACTGGACCATGGCGGAGGACTACTTCGCCTGGCGGGCGGAGCAGAGGGGACAGGAGTAGAGGAGCGGGGCCGGCGGCCCCGCTCCTCTACTTTGTCGAAAAAGGCTGACGCCTTTTCCGACAAGGGAGATTCGCTTCGCTCTGCGCCTCGTGGCCTATGGCCCCTGCGACGCTCGCTCCGCGTAAAGTGTTTTCCGACGTACACCCCGCCGGAAAAACGATATCATTTTTTTCGCACCGTGCGCGGCGCGAACTCTGCGAGGCTTTTTCAGCTTATACCCGCTTCCACACGGCGCCGTCCTTGGTGTCGGTGACCTCGATGCCCTGCGCTTTCAGCTCATCCCGGATGCGGTCGGCCTCGGCGAAGTTCTTGGCCTTCTTGGCCTGGGCCCGCTGGAGGACCAGCGCGTCGATGGCCGGGTCCCCCTCGCCGGTGATGGTAAAACCGCCTTCGCCGGTGCTGGCGGTCTGGGCGGCCTCCTTTTCCCGGAGGGCGGCGGCCTTCTCCAGCAGGCTCAGCCCCAGCACCTGGTCGAAGTCCCCCAGGATGGCAAGCTTGGTCTCATCGTTGGCCTTGGCCTTCAGCACGTCGTACAGGGCGGTGACGCCCATAGAGGTGTTCAGGTCGTTGCCCACCTGCTGGATGAACTTCTCCTTGTACTGCCCCACGACCTCCTGATCCACGGCCCCGCCGCCGTCCTTCAGCGCCGCCACCCGGCGGATCAGCTTCTGATAGGTCCCCTGGGCGTTGTCCAGGTTTTCCCAGGTGAACACCAGGGACTTGCGGTAGTGGCTCTGGAGGCAGAACAGCCGGTAGGCGAGGGGATCATACCCCTTCTCCTCCAGGAGGGATACGGTGAGGAACTCGCCCTTGGACTTGCTCATCTTCCCGGAGTTGGTGTTCAGGTGGTGGACGTGGAACCACTGCTTGCACCAGGGGTGGCCCAGATAGGCCTCAGACTGGGCGATCTCGTTGGTGTGGTGGGGGAAGGCGTTGTCGATGCCGCCGCAGTGGAGGTCCAGGTACTCCCCGTTGTGCTTCAGGGAGATGCCGGTGCACTCGATGTGCCAGCCGGGATAGCCCACGCCCCAGGGGGAGTCCCACTTCAGGGCCTGATCCTCGAACTTGGACTTGGTAAACCAGAGCACAAAGTCGTTTTTGTTGCGCTTGTTCACATCCTCTTCCACGCCCTC
>DXDU01000066.1 GCA_019115285.1 Candidatus Acutalibacter pullistercoris | reverse complement strand
CAGCTTCCAAATGTCCCGCTCATACTCCGCCACGGAGCGGTCCGAGGAGAAATACCCCGCTTTGGCGATATTCACCAGCATCTTCTTGGCCCAGGCGGCGCGGTCCTCGTAGTCCGCCAGGGCGCGCTCCTTGGTCTGGATGTAGTCCTTCACGTCCAGCAGCGCCATGAACCAGTCCTTGCGGGACATGTCCTTGTACAGGCGGGCCAGGTTCTCCGGGTCGCCCAGGCGCATCAGCGTGGGGCTGATGATAAAGTCCACCAGCTGGGTGATTTCCTCGTCCACGCCGTAAGTGTCCCCGGGGCGGTAGGCGGCCGTGTCGTACAGCTCCATCACCTTCTCGCTGGGCTGGCCGAAGATGTACACGTTCTCCTCCCCCACCAGGTCGTGGATTTCCACGTTGGCGCCGTCCAGCGTGCCCAGGGTGACCGCGCCGTTGAGCATGAACTTCATGTTGCCGGTGCCGCTGGCCTCCTTGCTGGCCAGGGAAATCTGCTCGGAGATGTCGCAGGCGGGGATGAGCTTCTCCGCCCAGGTGATGTTGTAGTTCTCCACCATGTGCACCTTCAGCCAGGGGCTCACGTCGGGGTCGTGGGCAATCAAATCCTGCAGGCACAGGATGAGGTGGATGATGTCCTTGGCGATGGTGTAGGCCGGGGCCGCCTTGGCCCCAAACAGCAAGGTGATGGGCCGCGTGGGCCGGTGCCCCGCCTTGATTTGCCGGTACTTCCAGATGATGTACAGGGCGTTCATCTGCTGGCGCTTGTACTCGTGCAGCCGCTTGATCTGGATGTCGAAGATGGAATCCTCCTCCAGCGCCACACCCTCCCGCTGCTGGAGGGCCTTGCACAGGGCCCGCTTCTTCTCCTGCTTGATGGAAAGCAGCTCCTCCAGGGCCGCGGCGTCGTTTTGGTAGGCCAGCAGCCCTTCCAGCTGGGCGGCGTCCTTCTTCCAGCCCGGGCCGATTTTCCCCGTGATCCACTGGCTCAGCTCCGGGTTGCAGTGCAGCAGCCACCGGCGGAAGGTGATGCCGTTTGTCTTGTTGTTGAACTTCTCCGGGTACAGCTGGGCAAAGGCCTTCAGCTCGGACTTCTCCAGAATCTCCGTGTGCAGGCTGGCCACGCCGTTGACCGAGAAGCCGTAGTGGATGTCCAGGTGGGCCATGTGCACCAGGTCGTTTTCATCTAAAATGGCCACGGCCGGGTCGGGGTGCCGCTCCTTCACCCGCCTGTCCAGCTCCCGCAAAATGGGCACCAGCTGGGGCACGGCCTCCTCCAGGTAGTCCAGGGGCCACTTCTCCAGGGCCTCGGCCAAGATGGTGTGATTGGTGTAGGCGCAGGCTTTGGACACCGTCTCCACGGCCTGGTCCATAGTCAGGCCCCGGGCGGTGAGCAGCCGGATGAGCTCCGGGATGACCATGGAGGGGTGGGTGTCGTTAATCTGGATGACGGCGTACCTGTGCAGCTCCTCCAGGGGATGGCCCTTGTCCTCCAGCTCCTTTACAATCAGCTGGGCCGCCGCGCTGACCATGAAGTACTGCTGGTACACCCGCAGCAGCCGGCCGGCCCGGTCGCTGTCGTCGGGGTAGAGGAACAGCGTCAGGTTGTGGAGGACGTCCGTCTTGTCAAAGCCGATGCCCTCCCCCACCAGGGATTCGTCCACACTCTCCAAATCGAACAGGTGCAGCTTGTTCACGCCGCTTTCGTAGCCGGAGACGTACAAGTCGTACAGCACGGCGGTGGCCTCCCCCTGGGGGAAGGGCACGGTAAAGCGCACACCGGTGGGGTTCAGCCAGCTTTGGGGGGAGAGCCAGGCGTCCGGCCGCTCCTGCTGCTTGTGCTCCTGGAACACCTGGCGGAACAGGCCAAAGTGGTACAGCAGGCCCACGCCGTCCCCGGGCAGGCCCAAGGTGGCGGCGGAGTCCAGGTAGCAGGCGGCCAGGCGGCCCAGGCCCCCGTTGCCCAAAGAGGGCTCCGGCTCCACCTCCTCCACGGCGGCGATGTCCTTGCCCGCTTCGGCCAGGGCGGCCTTCACCTCGTCGTAAAGCCCCAGGTTAATCAGGTTGTTGGAGAGCAGCTTGCCCACCAAAAACTCCGCGGAGATGTAGTACAGCTTCCGCTCCCCGGTGATGGGCCGGGCCGCCGCCAGCTTTTCCTGGGTCAGCTCCAGCAAGGCCTGGTAAATCTCTTGGTTGGTGGCGGCCAGCAGCCCCTTGGAAAAGCGCAGGCCCACCTTCTGTTCCAGTTCGTCACGCATCCGCATGGCTCTTATCTCCTTTCTTCGCAGCCTTGCCCGCCTTTTTCCCAGGCTTGGCTGTCTGGCTCTTCCCGGCCTTCTGTGCAGGCTCTTCCGCGGGGCCCTTGCCGAGCTCACTCTTCGAGGCACGGCCGTAAATCAAGGAGAGCCGGGCCATTTTCCCGGCCAGCTCCTCATCCATGTCCTCTGGGGACATGCGCCAGCGCCAGTTGGTGCCCCCCACCGTGGAGGGGGTGTTGATGCGGCATTCGCCCCCCAGGCCCAGATAGTCCTGCAGGGGGATGACCGCCAGGTCTGCCACGCTCTCCAGCGCCCCCCGGATGAAGGCCCAGGGGCCGTCCTCCACCGCCTCAAAGCCCAGGTAATCCTTGGCCAGCTGAAGGACCTCCGGCTCTTGGGTGTCCAGCCAGCCCCGGGTGGTGGTGTTGTCGTGGGTGCCGGTGTACACCACGCAGTTGTGGGGGTAATAGTGGGGCAGGTAGCTGCTGTCCTCGTTGGGGTCAAAGGCAAACTGCAGCACCTTCATGCCGGGGTAGCCGCTGTTTTTCAGCAGGCGCTTTACCGCGGGGGTAAGGAAGCCCAGGTCCTCGGCGATGATGGCGGCGTTCTCCACGTTCTGGTTGATGGCCCGGATGAAGTCCATGCCGGGGCCCTTGCGCCAGCGGCCGTTGCGGGCGGTGGTGTCCCCGTAGGGGATGGCGTAGTAGCTCTCCAACCCCCGGAAGTGGTCGATGCGCAGCACATCGTACATGGAGAGGTTCGCCTTGATGCGCTTGATCCACCAGGAGTAGCCGTCCTCCTTCATCACGTCCCAGCGGTAGAGGGGGTTGCCCCACAGCTGGCCGTCGGCGGTGAAGGCGTCCGGCGGGCAGCCGGAGACCTCGGTGGGCACGTTCTTCTCATCCAGCTGGAACAGCCCGGGCTGGGCCCACACGTCGGCGCTGTCCATGGCCACATAGATGGGCGCGTCCCCAATGATCTTCACGCCCCGCTGGTTGGCATACTCCTTCAGGGCGCCCCACTGCTGGAAGAACAGGTACTGGGTAAAGACGTAGTAGTCCACGTCCTCCTTGTACTTTTCCCGGCACTCCTCCAGGGCGGCGGGGTCCCGCAGGCGCAGCCCCTTCTTCCACTCGGTCCAGGGGCGGCCCTTGTTCTTGTCCTTCAGGGCCATGTAGAGGGCGTAATCCTCCACCCACTCCGCGTTTTCCTGGCGGAACGCCTCCAGGGCCTTTTTGTCCTCAAAGTTTTTAAAAGCCTTGCGCAGCAGCTTTTTCCGGCCGGTGCGCACCACATCATAGTCCACATGAGAGGGGTCCTCCCCCCACTCCACCCGCTTGCAGGCGCCCTTTTTCAAAAGACCTGCCTCCGCAAGCTGGTCCAGGTCGATATACAGGGGCTCTCCCGCAAAGGCAGAATAGCTCTGATAGGGGCTGTCCCCAAAGCTGGTGGGCCCCAGGGGCAGCACCTGCCAATACCGCT
>DXDU01000065.1 GCA_019115285.1 Candidatus Acutalibacter pullistercoris | reverse complement strand
CGCCGAAGACCTTGCCGCAGCGCTCCTCCGCCAGGTCCATGTCGCACAGGTCGTCCTTGGGCTCCACGTAGATGGTGGACTGCCGGGAGGACACGGAAAACTCCCCCGCGGCGCTCATCCGCCGCCGGATGTTCTGCACCAGGGCGTCCTCGAACTTCCGCCGGTTCAGCCCCTTCAGGGCGATCTCGCCCAGTTTTAATAAAATGACTTCTTGTGGCATAATACACTTCCCATTATGTTTGTTATGATTTTCCAGACGCTTGTCTGCTCACGATTTCCCCGGCGATTTGCTCACAGGCCCACTCAAACCGCCGCTCCACATCCACATTGGAAAAACGAAGAACCGAGAGCCCATACTTCTCCAACGCTAAGGTCCTCTGCTGATCGTAAGCTCGTCCCTGTGCTGTCCTATGCTGGCCTCCATCGACCTCCACCACCAGCTTGGCGGCGTGACAATCAAAGTCTACAACAAAAGACCCCACGATCCTTTGCTTGTAAATCTTAACAGGAAAATCGCGCAAAAACAAGTACCACAGTTTTCGTTCCTGGGGTGTCATCTCCCGGCGAAGCTGCCTCGCGACCTCCAACATTTTGTTGTTTTTCGGAACCGACATCGCGACGCCCCCAACTTTGGCCCTCTCCGCCCCCTCCGGGGCCACCTCCCCCAAAGGGGGAGGCAAGAACCTATCACAAAGTCTGCCAGCTGCTGTCATCACTTGGCTCCCCCTCTGGGGCCGCTACGTGCCAGTGGCACGTTGTCCAGCGGCCGACCGAACCGGCAGGTGAGACGCTGGCACGCCAAAGGCGTGACTGAGAGGGCTGCTCAGCCTCTCGCCAGCCTCTCCAGCCCCTCTTTGACCCCCTGCACCAGGGCCTCCACGTCCTCTCGGGTGGAGAACCGGGAGAAGCTCGCCCGCAGGGCGCTGCTCACCTGCTGGGGAGGCAGGCCCATGGCCTCCAGCACGTGGCTGGGCTTGGCCTTGCCGCAGGCGGAGCCGGAGCTGACGTACACCTGCCGCTGGGCCAGAAAGTGGAGCATGGTCTCTCCCCGCACCGCCCCGGCGGAAAAGTTGAGCACATAGGGCAGGCCGTCCTCCGGGGAGTGGACGGTGACGTCCGGAAGCTCCCGGAGCTTTTCCCGGAGCAGGGCGTTGAGGGCCCCCACCTGCCGCAGGGCTTCCCGGGGATCGGGCAGCAGCCGCGCCGCCTCTCCAAAAGCCCCGATCAGCGGGGCGCTCTCCGTGCCGGAGCGCAGGCCCCGCTCCTGACCGCCCCCAAACACATGGGGCAGGATGCGCACCCCTTTGCCCACGTACAGGGCGCCGATGCCCTTGGGGCCGTGGATCTTGTGGGCGCTGACGGTGACCAGGTCCGCCCCCAGCTTTTTGGGGGTGAAGGGAAGCTTCCCAAAGGCCTGTACCGCGTCCACGTGGAGCAGGGCGGGGGCCTTTTTCCGGCGGATGGCCCGGGCCGCCGCCTCCACCGGGAAGATGGCCCCGGTCTCGTTGTTCACCAGCATCACGCTGACCAGGATGGTCTGCCCGTCGATGGCCTCCAGCAGGGCCTCCTCCGGCAGGCGGCCCTGCCGGTCGGGCTTTAGCTCCACCACCTGGAAGCCCCATTTCGCCAGCTCCCGGCAGGGCCCCAGCACAGAGTCGTGCTCCGCGGCGGTGGTGACGATCTTGTTCCCCAGCCGCTTCCGGGCCAAAGCCGCCCCGAACAATGCCAGGTTGTTGCTCTCCGTGCCCCCGCTGGTAAAGACGATCTCCTGGGCCTCCGCCCCCAGGCGGGCGGCCACCAGGGAGCGGGCCTCCTCCACCGCCTGGCGGGCGGCGAAGCCCATGGTGTGCAGGGAGCTGGGGTTTCCGTATCCCTCTGTCATCAGAAAGGCCGCTTTTTCGGCGGCCTCAGGCAGCACCCGCGTGGTGGCGCTGTTGTCCAGATAATGTTCCATGCTCTGCCTTTCTCACTGCCGGGGGGACTGCCGGTAGCCGGTGGAGAAGTCCACCAGGTTCCGCAGGGGCTGTCCCCGGCCGAACTTTTCCAAATTCTCCGCACAGATGTTCACGATCCGCCGGTGGGTCTCCTTCAGGTGGTAGAACCCGGAGATGTGGGGCGTCACCACCGCCCGGGGGATCCGCCACAGCCTGTGCTCCGGGGGCAGGGGCTCCGGGTCGGTGACGTCCAGTCCCGCTCCCCCCAGCCGGCCGCTCTCCAAAGCGTCGCACAGGGCTTCCGTATCCACAATAAAGCCCCGGCCCACGTTGAGCAGGTAGGCCCCCTGCTTCATAGCCGCGAACTGCTCTCTCCCCAGCAGGCCCCGGGTGGCCTCTGTCCCCGGCAGGGTGACAGCCACCACGTCCGCCTGGGGCAGCAGCTGGTCCAGGTCCTCTAAGGTGTGGACCTCCTGGGCGTAGTCGGGGCAGGCCCGGGGGCTGCGCCGCACCCCGATGACCTTGGCTCCCAGGGCCTTGCACCGGCGGCCGAACTCCCCGCCGATGTCCCCCATGCCCAGCACCAGCACCGTGGCCCCCCACAGGGAGTCCACCGGCCCCTGGGACTGCCAGGCCCCCTCTTTCTGGGCGTCCCGGTAGAGTTCCAGGTTCTTCATCAGGGAGAGCAGCACCCCCAGCATGTGCTCGGAGATGGCCAGGCCGTAGGCTCCCGTGGCGTTGGTGAGCAGCGTCCCCGGGGCCAGCACCCCGGGCTTTACGTAGGCCTCCACCCCGGCGCTGTTGGTCTGCAGCCACAGCAGGTCCTCCCGGCCGTGGAGCAGCCCCGCGGGCACGTTCCCCAAAATGATCTCCCCCCAGTCCGCCAGCTCCTGGGTCAGGGGCTCCCCTGGCACCAGGCTCTCAAACCGGCCCAGGCCCGGGTCGCTTTTGGCAAAGCGGAACTGGCAGCCGGGGGCCGCCTCTTCCAGCGTCAGCCGGTCTTCCTCCTCCACGGGGAAGGCCACCAAAATCTTCTTTCCCTCCATGTCACTGGCTCCTTTCCCTGGCCGTCTCCTCTTCCAGCAGGCGGCACAGCTCCAAAAACTCCTGGACCTGCCCCACCCCCGGCTCCGGGAACCGGGCCTGGCAGTCCAGCCCGCAGACTTTGTGGGGGCCGTCCCCCAGCTCTATGCCCCGCAGGTCGGCGCAGGCGCAGGACCGCCGCACCACGGCCTTGTCCAGCCAGGCCCCGAGCTTGGGGTCCCGGGCCCGGACCAGGGCGCTGGCCCGGGTGATCTCCTCCGGCTTTTGGAAGTACAGGTGGAAGGTGATGCTGTCCGGCCCGGCGGAGAACCCCGCCCGGCGGACGCCGTCCTTCCAGTACCGCACCTGGAACTTGGACCCGGAGGTCAAGGCGTTCAGGGGCCGTATCCTGGGGGAGCAGCCCCAGCCGGTCAACGCGTCGTGAAGGGCCTCCCCCGCGCTGCGCCTGGCGGGCGTCAGCACCCGCAGGATCCCCTCCACACTGGGGCCTCCCGCCAAAGCGGCGGCGTAGTCCAGCCGGAGGAAGTCCATGTACCGGTACTCGTTGTCCGGGGCCTGGCACAGCGCCCACAGGCCGTAGAGCATCTTGGGGAAGTCCGTGCTGGTGACGTACACCCCGCCGGGCTCTAAGCGCTCGTCCAGCCCCAGGGCCCCCAGCCGCTGGAACCGCCGGGGCAGGTCCTCCATCAGGTGGGGCCAGGAAACGGCCTTCCTGGCCTCTTTCCAGGCGGCCTCGCTGAGGAGCAGCACCCCCTTTTCCAGGCTCTCCGCCCGGGTGCCCAGCTGGTACAGGTAGGCGGCGTAGAACCGGATGGCCTGCTGGAACCTGTTGCGCAGCCGCAGCTCCTGCCGGTCTGCCTTGTGGCCGCAGGAGTAGTCCGGGGGCTCCCCGCCCCCCAGGTCCTGGATGTAGTTGTCGTATTCCTCCTCGGGGATCAGGAAAAAGCCTGGGTCCCCGTACATCTGCACGTACAGCTCCTTGACAAAGGCGTAGAACTGGCGGGAGCCCTCCGCCATGTCCCCCAGGGGGAACCCCAGGTCCGGCAGGGCCTCCTCATAGGGGGCCAGCATGCGGAAACTGTGGAGAATGGAACGCCGGGGGGCGTCCTCCGGGGCAGAGGGGTGCCCCCAAAGCATAGATTCCCTTCCTGTCATAGCTCTCCTCCTGTTCCGGGCCCTGGGGCCCTGCTTTGTACGCTCGCTTTTTGAGAAAGTCTCACTGGGAAAGGCCGTCGATCTCCTGCCGCCACAGCTCCCAGCTGGCGTCCGAGGGCATGCGCCAGTCCCCTCGGGGGGACAGAGTGACGGACCCCACCTTGGGGCCGTCGGGCAGGCAGCTGCGCTTGAACTGCTGGGTGAAGAACCGCCGGTAAAAAGCGGAAAGCCACTTCTTCACCACGGCGGGGCTGTACTCCCCCGCGAAGGCCTGGCAGGCCATGCGGTAGATCTTCCCCGGGGCAAAGCCGAAGCGCAGCAGGTAGTAGAGGAAGAAGTCGTGGAGCTCGTAGGGCCCCACCAGCTCCTCGGTCTTCTGGGCGATCTCCCCGTCCTTCGGGGGCAGCAGCTCCGGGGAGACCGGGGTGTCCAGCACGTCGAACAGGGCCTCCCCCAGGGGGCCGCCCACCCGCTGGGCCTCATAGCGCACCAGGTGGCGCACCAGGGTCTTGGGGATGGACGCGTTGACGCCGTACATGGACATGTGGTCCCCGTTGTAGGTGGCCCAGCCCAGGGCCAGCTCCGAAAGGTCCCCCGTGCCGATGACGATGCCCCCCAGCCGGTTGGACAGGTCCATGAGCACCTGGGTGCGCTCCCTGGCCTGGGAGTTTTCGTAGGTCACGTCCAGAGAGGCCTCCTCCTGGCCGATGTCCAGAAAGTGCTGGCGCACCGCCTTCTCGATGGACACCTCCCGGAAGTCCGCCCCCAGCTCCTGGGCGATCTTCTGGGCGTTGGACTTGGTCCGCCCGGTGGTGCCGAAGCAGGGCATGGACACGGCGTGGACCCCTTTCCGGTCAAGGCCCAGGCTGTCGAAGGCCCGCACCGTCACCAGCAGCGCCAGGGTGGAGTCCAAGCCCCCGGACAGGCCAATCACCGCCGACTTGCAGCCGATGTGGGAAAGCCTGGTGGCCAGGCCCTGGGCCTGCATGGTCAAGATCAGCTGGCAGCGGCTCTCCAGCCCCGCCTGGTCCTGGGGGACGAAAGGCGTCTTGGCGAAGGCCCGCCGGGGCTGGAAGCGCGCCAGGGTCTCCTCCTCATACCGGAAGGGCACCCGCACCACGGCGGGGTCCCGCTGCTCCTGCCAGGTGTTCATCCGCCGGCGCTCCTGGGCAAGCCGCTCCAGGTCGATGTCCGCCGTCACCAGGCCGTGGGTGAAGAGCTGGCTCTCCCCCAGCACCGTGCCGTTCTCGGCGATCAGGTCGTGGCCGGCGAAAACCATGTCCGTGGTGGACTCCCCCGGGCCGGCGTCGGCGTAGACGTAGGCGCACAGCAGGTGGCCGGACCACATCTTCACCAGGTCCCGGCGGTACTCCGCCTTGCCGATGGTCTCATCGCTGCAGGAGGGGTTGACGATCACCGTGGCGCCGTTTCTGGCCAGGGCCCCGCTGGGGGGGCAGGCCCCCCACAAGTCCTCGCAGAGCTCCGCTCCCACGGTCAGACCCTCCACGTTCTCGCAGGGGAACAGCAGCCCCCGGCCCAGGAAAGTCCGCTGCCCGGCGAAGGTCACCTCCGCCGCCTGGGCCGGGGCGGGGGTAAAGTGCCTGGCCTCGTAGAATTCCGAATAGTTGGGGATGCAACTCTTGGCGGGCAGGCCCAGCAGCCTGCCCCGGTGGAACAGGGCGGCGCAGTTGTACAGGGCCCCCTCCCAGGCCACGGGCACGCCTACGGCGCAGAGGATGTCCAGGTCCCGGGTGGCCTCCAGCAGCCGGGCCAGGGCCTGCTCCCCGGCTTTGAGCAGGGCCCTGTCGCGGAACAGGTCCCCGCAGGTGTAGCCGGTCACCGCCAGCTCGGGAAAGCACACCAGGCCGCAGCCCTCCTCCGCCCCCTGGCGGATGAGCTTCTCGATCTGCCTTACGTTCTCCTCCACCCCGGCGGCACGCACCGGGGGCGTGGCCGCGGCCACCCGGAAAAATCCATCTTTCATTGGGCTAGCTCCCCTCTCTCTTCACGCCAAAGGGCTGCCGCAAAGAAATTCTGCGTCAGCCCACAAGCGGGTGTTTTTCTCTGTCAGGCCCCTGTCTCAGCCAGGGGCGGTTCCTCCACCACCGGTTCGGGGGTGGGTTCCACAGGGACCGGGGTGGGGTCCGGCTCCGGCACAGGGGTGGGCTCCACAGGGACCGGCGTGGGATCCGGCTCCGGCGCAGGGGTGGGCTCCGCCGGGGCCGGCGTAGGCTCCGCGGGGGCGGGGGTGGGCTCCTGGGTGGGAGCAGGCGTGGCCTCCCCGCCAGTGGTGCCAGAGTCCTTGCTGGTGTCGATCTTGCTGGTGTCGGTGCCCGGGCCCACGGCGTAAATGGTGCCGGTGGCGCTGTAGTGGGAACTGGGCAGCTCCTCGGTGCGCACCACCTGGTCTCCCTTGTAGTAGGTGCGGTAGGCGGCGGCGTAGTAGCCGGTGCGGCCGCTCTCCCGCAGCTGGTACTGGCCCGCCGCCAGCTGGGAGTCGGTGACGAAGCTCACCGTCTCCTTGGGGGCCTCGGTGCCGGTCTGCTCGGACCAGGCGGAGATGCTGTCATACTCGTCGGGCCAGCAGCCGTAGAAGCTGACGTACAGCGTCCTGCCGTCCATCCAGGCGGCGATGTACACCGGGGTGTCCAAGGGGTTTCGGAACTGGAAGTCCAGGTTGCCGTAGTCCACGGTGGCGTCCAAGCCGATGGGCACGTAGGTGGAGGGCATGCTGTGGCACCACCGCTCGGTGATCTCCATGCCCGCCTCCAGGGCGGCGATGTACAGGGTGCTGGAGGCCTGGCAGATGCCCCCGCCGTACATCTGCACCAGGATCCCGCCCATGATGCCCCCGGCGGGCTGCCAGCCGTTGTTGGGATCGGTGCTGTCCCCCAGGGTGCCGTTGTAGGAGAAGCTCTCCCCGGGCTCTAAGATGGTGCCGTTTACTTTGGACAGGGCCAGGGCCATGTTGGCGGTGCCGGCCTCGGTGTTCTCCGAATAGGTGGAGTAGGTGGACATGAGCTGGAAGCGCTGGCTCAGTTCCTCCTGGGTGTGCACGGGCTTGGTCTCCAGGAAGGCCGCCTGGATGTCTCCCCCGTGCTTTTGGGACAGCAGCTGCCGCACGCTCTGCAGGGTGGCGGCCATGTCCACCCGCACCCCGGTCTGCTCCTGGGTGAAGGTGAAGGTGCCGGTGGCCGGGTCATACCCGGCGATTTCCGCGTCCTTGGCCTCTACCAGGCAGGTCTTGGCGGCCTCCTGCAGCTTCTGCTCCCCCTGCTGGGACAGGTCCACCACATAGGACAGGTCCAGCTCCTGGGCGCCGCCGTTTTCCAACAGCTTTGGCAGCTCCAGGTCCAGCACGTCCTTAGAGGAGAAGTCCTCCCCCTGGAGGAGCACGGTGTCCTCTTTAAACTTCACCGTGATCTCCAGCTGTTCCACGGCCTCCGCCACCGCCTCCCTGGCGATGGTCAGGGCCTCCTCGGGGGTCTTGCCCCCGATGTTCTTCCCGCCGATGGTGGTCCCTTCCGGGAACACCCCTTCGGGGGTCTCGCTCACCTGGGAAGACGAGCTCTCCTCTTCCTCCTGGTAGAGGAAAGAGCACCCCGCCCCGCCCAGGGCCAGGAGCAGGGCGGCGGCCGCCGCAACCAAGAGCCTGGTCCAAAAAGTTTTGTTCCGCTTCATTTCCACATCCGTCCTTTCCGGGACTAAAAACCTCGTCTATTTCACACAGCCGGGGCCCATTCCCCGGCCTTGTTTCCCATGGGTCCAATACCCTGTTATTATACCTGTTCCCAGGGGAAAAGTAAAGGAGAACACGCAGAAAGATGCGATTCTCCCACGGTGTTTAAGACACCTGGCAAATTCCCAAAAAAGCTGGCCTTTTTTCCCCCTTTCATGGTATAATAGGACCCAAGAAGCCCGCCGGCAGCCTTCCGGCGGGAAAAGGGAGATGGTATCGTGAAGATCATGCTGCTCACCGCCGCCACCGGGGGCGGTCACTTGCGGGCCGCCGCCGCCATAGAAAAGTATATCAAAGAGAACACGCCCTACGACGTGGTCACCGTAGACGCCTTAAAGGCCATCGGGAAGTTTCTGGACAAGACCGTCTGCGACAGCTACCTGTTCATGGCCAAGCGCACCCCCGCCCTGTTCGGGCGGCTTTACAAGCGCACCAACAAAGAGAACCTGTTCTCCGACCTGGTGCCCAAGCTCAGCGGGCTGTTTTCCAGCCTTCTCTTGCGCTCCATCGAAGACTACGAACCGGACGTGATCATCACCACCCACCCCTTCGCCACGGAGATGGTCTCCGACCTGAAGGAGGACGGCAGCGTCAAGGCCCCCCTCATCTGCGTCATCACCGACTACGGGGTGCACCGGGCCTACATCTGCAAGTGCGTGGACGCCTACGTGGTGGCCACCGAGGACATGATCCCCGAGCTCACCGCCTTCGGCATCCCCTTAGAGAAAATCCACCCCTTTGGCATCCCGGTGCACGGGGTGTTCTTCGACCACGTGGACCAGGACGAGATGCTCCGCGGCCTGGGGCTGGACCCGGGGCTGCCCACCCTGCTGTTCATGGCGGGGAGCTTCGGGGTCTCCAACATCATCGGCCTCTATCGGGACCTGGAGTCCACCGACGTGCCCATGCAGATTATCGTCATCACCGGGCGGAACGAGAAGCTCTTCGAGGCCTTTGAGAAAGAGGTGGAAAAGGGCAGCCGCATCCCCACCAAGCTGGTGTACTTTACCGACGAGGTGGAGAAATACATGCACGCCGCCGACCTGCTGGTGACAAAGCCCGGGGGCCTCACCGTCTCCGAGGCGCTGGCATGCAACCTGCCCATGGCCGTGTTCGACGCCATCCCCGGCCAGGAGGAGGACAACGCCAACTTCTTAAAGACCCACGACATGTGCGTGCGGCTGCAAAAGGGCGGGGACTTCGCCCAGGAGATCTCCTCCCTCCTCCGGGAGCGCCACCGCCTCCAGGAGATGCGGGAGGCCTGCCGGGAGTTTGACAAGTCCCAGTCCGTGCCCAACATGCTGGCCCTCATCCAGGAGCTGCTCCAGGCCCAGGGGTACACCGCCCAGGAGGACGGCGGGCAATGACCCCCCAGGAAGTCCGCCGGGAGCTGGCAGCCCTGGCCGATCCCCAGTACAGGGCCTTCACCCAAAAGCTGGTGCCCGGGGCCCCGGTGGCCTACGGCGTGCGCACCCCGGCCCTGCGGGCCATGGCCAAAAAGATTTTGAAAGCACAGCCCCTGCTTTGGCTAAAGGAGGCGGGCACGCCCCAGTCCTACGAGGAGACGCTGCTGCGGGCCTTCGTCCTGGGCGGGGTAAAGCTCCCCCTGGAGGAAAAGCTCCCCCTGGTGACGAAGTTTCTGCCCCTGCTGGACAACTGGGCGGTGTGCGACGGCTTCTGCAGCTCCTTTCGCCCAAAAGAGCCTGAGCTGCCGGCCCTGTGGGCCTACCTTGTCCCCCTCTTCGCCGACCCCCGGGAGTATTACGCCCGGTTCGCCGCGGTGATGTTCCTGAGCCACTTTGTGCTGCCCGGCTACGCAGAGCGGGGCCTGGCCCTGCTGGAAACCATGGAGCAGCCCCAGTACTACGCCCAGATGGGGGCGGCCTGGGCGGTGTGCGAGTGCTTTGTGAAGTTCCCAGCCCTGACCTTCCCCCTGCTCCGGCGGAAGACCCTGCCTGCGTTTACCCAGAACAAGGCCATCCAGAAGATCCGGGAGTCCTACCGGGTGAGCCGGGAGGACAAGGAGGCCCTGCTGGCCTGCAAGAAGTAAGACGCCTGCCCGCCCCCTTTGGTGACGGGGGGAGAAGTTTTTTCACACAAGGAGGAACTCCATGAAACTCGGCTGCTGTCTTTCCATCCACCACGAACTGTTCCCCCGGCTGGCAGAGCTGGGCGCCGACTACGGCGAGGCCGGCTTTTCCGCCCTGGAGGACATGAGCCTCTCCCAGTGCCGGCAGCGGGCGGCACAGCTGAAAAGCGCCGGGGTGCCCCTGCCGGTGATGAACGTGCTCATCCCCGGCCGGCTGCGGCTGACCGGCCCGGAGGTGGACTACCCCGCCCTGGACCGATACCTGGACCAGGGCCTGGAGAAGGCCGCCCTGTTCGGGGTGGAACTGCTGGTGCTGGGCAGCGGCGCCGCCCGCATGGTGCCCGACGGCTTCTCCAAGGAGGAGGCCTTCCGGCAAATGGCCTTCTTCTGCGGCGAGCACCTGGCCCCCCGCTTAGAGCAGCGCTCCATGGCCTGCTGCATCGAGCCCCTGAACAAGGGGGAGTGCAATCTGCTCAACACCTGCCAGGAGGGCTTCGCCCTGGTGCGGGAGGTGGACCGCCCCTCCATCCGGCTGCTGGTGGACCTGTACCACTTCGACCTGGAGGGCGAGGCCCGCTCCTCCCTGCTGGACTACGGCCCCGCCCTGGCCCACGCCCACATCGCCAGCGCCAAAAACCACAGGCGCCCGCCCCTGCCCGGGGATGGGGAGGACTACGGGGAGTTCTTCTCCGCCCTCCGAAAGCTTGGCTACCAGGGCCGGGTGTCCCTGGAAGGCGACCTCTCCGGCGGCGGAGAGCAGATCCAGGCTTCCCTGGCCTATCTGCGGGGGCTGTGACCCCAAGCCCCGCCCATAAAAAAGAGCTGGCGCCTTTTGGCCCAGCCCTTCTTTTTTACTGTTTTTTTCGCTGCTGGTCGATCATCTGCCGGATCTGGGTGCTGTTGGTCTCGCTGGTGTAGGGGAAGTAGATGATCTCCACGTCCTTGTCGGCAAAGAATGCCTCGTACCGCAAAAACCGGGGAGTCCCCTTGTAGTCGCTACCCACGAACAGCCTGTCGTAGTGCCAGAGCTCCCAGGCGTCGCTGTCCTCCGGGCAGGACTCCACCACTTTGTCTACATAGCGGCAGGCCCCCACGATCTCCATGCGCTCCTCAAAGGGGATGAAGGTGGTCTTTCCCTTGTGGGCAGCGTTGGGGTGCACTCCCACGATCAGGTAATCGCAGTGCTGCTTGGCCCGCCGGATCAAGTTCAAGTGGCCGATATGGAACAGGTCGAAGGTGCCGGAGAGGTAGCCGATCACCGCGCCTTTCCTGTTTTGGGCCCGCCCCGACTGGAGCTTGTACTGGTAGCTCTCCATGCCGAACTTGTGGGGGTCGTCCTGGTAGCGGGCCAGCACGTCCCGGTATGTCTCCTGGTACCGGGGGATGTACAGGGTGCAGGCCTCCCAAAGCCTCTCCACGATCTCCCGGGCCAGAGGCGCCAGCTCCTCCGGCTTATTTTCCCCGCCGTTGAAGCGGGAGCCGGAAAAAGAACCGGGGGACACGTTTAAGATCCGGTTGGCTGTGCCCGCCTGCTCCAGCTCGCAGTTGACGCTCTCCACAAACCGGCACAGGGCCGCCTTGCTGGCGGCGTACACGGAAAACATAGGGGAGCTGACCCACCCGGCGATGGAGCCCATCACCCCGCAGTAAAAGGGGGCTGTGTCCCGGACCCGGTGGTAAAAGCATCGGATCACCTGGATGGCCGCGGCGGCGTTTACCTGCAGCAGCTTTTGGATCTCCCCCTGGTGCAAAAACTGAAAGTCCGCCACCCTGCCGAACCCGGCGGTGACCATCAGGGACTCCACCAGCGGGTCCTGGCTGAGCTGCCGGAACAGCTCGTAGTCGGGGTACATCAAGTCGCAGGGGAAAAAGGTGCAGTCTCGCTCTGAAGAAAGCGCTTCACTATCTGGCTTGACCTTATCTACGACCACAACATGGTAGCCGCGGTTCAGCCACTCCAGGGAGATGGCCAGGCCGATGCCGTTGCTTCCTCCCACCACCACAGCTTTCTTTCTCTCGCTCATCTCGCTTCCCCTTTCCTCAACTGCCGTTCCAGCCAGTCGGCGGTCTGGGCGGCGGCGCGGCCGCTCTCCTTCAGGCCGAACTCCCGGCTGAACTGCTCCTCCCGCCGCTGCTGGTCCTCCTCCGAAAACTCCAGGATGGCCTTTTCCAGCTGGGCGTTGTCCTCTCCCCGGGGGAAGGGCAGACAGTCTATGTCGTAGTAGAAATTCCTGTCGTCCTTGTAGGCCGCCAGGTCGTTGACGTACAAGAAGCAGGGCTTGCCCGTCACCATATAGTCGAACATCACCGAGGAGTAATCGGTGAACAGCACGTCGCAGGCCAGGTACAGCTCCTGGATGTCCGGGTAGTCCGAGGCGTTGACGATGAATCTGGGGTCCAAGTCCATGTCCCCGGCCTTCTCCGCGATGTTGGGGTGGAGCTTTGCCAGCAGCAGCCACTCCCCGCCAAAGCGCCGCTCCAGGGCCCTGACGCACCGGGGGTAGTCCATGTCGTAGGCGGAGAGCCCCTGGTCCTTCCGGAAGGTGGGGGCGTACAGGGCCAATCGCTTGCCTTCGGGCAGGGAGAGGGCCCGGCGGACCTTCTCCCCCAGCTCCGGGTGGGGCTGGGACAGCAGGTCGTTGCGTGGGAAGCCCGCCTCCAGCACCTCCCCCTGGTACCAGAAGGCCCGGCGGTAGATGTCCGTCAAAAACCGGCTGTTGGACAAAAACAGGTCGCACATCTGGGAGTCGTGCCGGGCGGACGCCAGATAGTCCGCCGGCAGAGCCTCCGCCGCGTCCCCCTCAATGCGCTTTAAGGGAAAGCCGTGCCAGGTCTGGACGTACAAGGTCTTCCCCCGCTTTCTGGTGAAAGACCACTTCCGGGCGTTGTCCACCCAGACCCCGGCGGTGCACAGGTGGAAAATGGCCCGGGGGCTCTCCACCCGCAGGGGGATCATCCCCTCCGGCAGGGAGGCGGCTTCCTCCTCACCTTTCACCGTCCAGCAGACCTTCCACCCCCGGGCCAGCAGCTCCCCGGCAATGGCCTTGGGGCTGTCGGAGTACCCCCGGCCGTAGAAGCTCTGGCACACCGCTTTCTTCGGGTTCTTGGGCAGGAAGGACAGGACCTGCCACAGGACGTTTCGCGTCACTTTTTGCAGCACGTTCATTGAGAGCCCTCCTCCTGCCGCAGCAGCCTGCGGTTTTTCCAGATGATGACCACCCGGATCGCCAGCACCAGCAGCTCCGTGCAGCCGGTGAGCAGGCACAGGGTCACCATGGTAAGGCTGTGGGTAGCGAACAGCGCCGCCAGCCCCAGCACATGGAACACCGTGCCCAGGATGGTGGTGAGGTTCACGTACTTGGCCAGGCCGATGGCCCCCAAAGTGGGAAAGCCCAGGATATAGTTGGGGAAGGTGAAGATGATGGAGGGCAGCAGCGCCCGCAGGGCCAGGGCGGACTCGGTGTAGCCGCTGCCGAACACCAGCACGCAGATGGGCTGGGCGAAGACGAACAGAATGGCGCTGCACAGCAGGATCAGGGGCATGAAGATCACCAAAGTCTTCTTGATGAGCTTAAAGTTCCGGCTGCGCATCATGTGGGGGTACAGGCTGTCGGAGATGGGGCTCATGGCGCTTTTGGCGGTGCTGGAGATGGTCTCCGCCGAGGAATAGATGCTGGAAAGGGTCTTGGTGGGGTCCACCAGGGCCAGCACCTGGGTGTTGGCCGCCCCGTACACCGTAGAGGCGATGCGGGACACGAAAAACGCCGCCGACTCCCTGAGCTCTGTGAGGATGTCCCTCCAACCCACCCGGGTAAAGCCCACCCCCACCTTTTTGAACAGGTGGAGATACACGCACACCAGGGCGCCGAAGTTCCCCACCGCGGTGAACAGGGGCACCATGTAGGCGTCCTCGTTCCCCCGCATGAACACGGCGATCATCAAGGTGGCGAAGAGCTTCACGCTCACCGTGCGCACGGTGATGGCGGACATGCGCTCCAACCCCCGGTACATGTAGTCGGGGAGCAGGGCGTTGAACACGGTGCTGGCCAGGAAGATGAAGTAGATGAGGAACTCCCCGGGCTGGGCGCTGAAAAACAGGGCCAGCACCACCACCGAGAGCACCGTAAAGCACAGCTTGATACACACCACGCAGGTGAGGATCTTATTCAGGTAGTCCCGGTCATTGCGGTGCTTGGAGATCTTCGCCGTAGCGGAGAGGATAAAGCCGAAGTCCAGAAACAGCTGGAAGTAGGTCATCACCGACTGGGCCACCACCAAAGTGCCGTAGACGCTTTTGTCGTCCAGCACCCGGGTCTGTATCCCCCGAGAGATGATGCCCAGGAACATGTTGGAAAACTGCAGGATGTACAGCATGATGGTGTTCTCCACCAGGCTGCCGCCCCGCCGCTTCCCCCAAAGTTTTTTCAGATCCATAGGCCACCCTTACCCTTTCAGCTTAAAGAGCAGGGACACTGCCCAGTACCACTTTTTTTGCAGCAAAGACACCAGCAGCCGCCGCTTTCCCCCCAGCTTGGGGAGGTAGGGGTTCTGCCGCCAGCCGGGGAACCGTTCCTCCACATAGGCGGCCAGTTCCCGGAGCAGGGGGCTTTTCCGGTCGGCCAGGGCCACCCGCACCCCGGCGGTGAGGTAGACGTGGAACACCGCCAGGTACTCCAGCTCCCGGCGGTAGGCCTCGAAGAGCCCCTCCTTCCGGAACCAGGGGAGGAGGTCGTCGAAGGCGTCCAGGATCTCCTGGTTCCGCTCCAGGTTGGCGCTTTTCATAATGGAGCCCTGGCGCTGCAGGTAGTTGTAGCCCACCTCATCCAGGAACACCATGCGCCCGGCCTTGGCCATAAGCTTTGGGCTGGTGCGCAGGTCCTCGTACCACACCCGGGGCGGGTAGGCAAGGCCCGTGCCCTGAAAGAAGCTGCGGCGGTACAGTTTATTCCAGGCGCAGGGGGCGGTGAGCAGGGCCTCTTTGTGCTCCTGCAACGTGATCCCCCGCTCCTTGGGCATGTCCTCCCGGAACACTCCCAGCTCCCGGCCCTGTTCGTCCACGGTGCGGAAGGCGAACATCACCAGGTCCGCCTCCTCCCGCAGGCCGGCCTCCATGGCCTTTTCCAGAATCTTGGGCTCAATCCAGTCGTCGCTGTCCACCAGCAGCAGCCAGTCGCCCCGCGCCTCCCGGATGCCGGTGTTGCGGGCGCCGCCCAGCCCCTGGTTCTCCTGGTGGATCACCCGGATGCGGGAGTCGGTCTGGGCCAGGCTGTCGCACAGGGCCCCACACCGGTCCGGGGAGCCGTCGTCCACCAGGATCAGCTCAAAGTCCCTCTCAGTCTGGGCCAGGATGGACTGGACGCACTTTTCCAGATATTCCTCTACCTTGTACACCGGCACAATCACGCTGGCCTTTGGCATAGTTTTCTCTCCTATCGGTCTGGGGCGCGGCCCCTGTTCTCTCTCGATTTGTCTTATTATACACGCCCTCTACCGTTTTTGCAAATCACAGTCCCGCCCCCTGGGAGAGCACCTCCACCAGGTCCTCCCGGAACAGCAGGTCCGCCCGGCCGTCGAAGGGGGTGGGGTCCCGGTTGATGAGGACCAGCTTCGCCTTGCGGCCCAGGTAATTCACCAGGCCCGCCACCGGGTACACCACCAGGGAGGTCCCCGCCACCACCATCAGCTCGCAGTCCATGGCAAGGCCGATGGCCCGGATGAGATCCCTCTCGTTGAGCGTCTCCCCGTAGAGCACCACGTCCGGCCGGACCATCCCCCCGCAGGCGCACCGGGGGACGCCTTCCGTCCCCAGGACGAAGGCCATATCATAGTGTTTCCCGCAGGAGAGGCAGTAGTACCGGTTCTCGCTGCCGTGGAGCTCGATGACGTTCCCGCTGCCTGCCATCTGGTGCAGGCCGTCGATGTTCTGGGTCACCACCGCCTGGAGCTTCCCCTCCCTCTCCAGCTTGGCCAAAGCGTAGTGGGCGGGGTTGGGCTTGGCGTCGTGGTAGAGCATCACCTTCCGGAGGAAGTCGTAAAACTCCGCCGGGTGGTCCTCGAAATACTGGTGAGAGAGCATCTCGTCGTAGGAGAGCCCCGCCTTTTTCTGCAGGTACAGCCCGTGGGCGCTGCGAAAGTCCGGGATGCCGCTGGCGGTGGACACCCCCGCCCCGCCTAAAAACACCGTGGCCTTGCTCTCTCCCAGCCAGGTCTTCAGCTGTTTTAAACGCTCCTCATAGCTAGCCGTCTGTGCCATGGTCTCACTCCTTTAGTCTTCGAGCAAAAGCTCCACCGGGCAGTGGTCGCTGCCGGTGACCTCCGCCAGGATCCGGCTGTCCCCCAGCCGGGGCAGCAGCCTTTCGTCCGCCAGGAAGTAGTCGATGCGCCACCCGGTGTTGTTGGCCCTGGCGTTGCCCCGGTAGCTCCACCAGGAGTAGGCCCCCGCCTGGTCCGGGTAAAAGTGGCGGAAGGTGTCCACCATGCCGGTGGCCAGCAGTTCCATGAACTTCCCCCGCTCCTGGTAAGAGTATCCGGCGTGGCCGATGTTGGGCTTGGGGTTTTTCAAATCGATGGGCCGGTGGGCCACGTTCATGTCGCCGCAGGCGATCACCGGCTTCCTCTCCCGCAGCCGGGAGAGGTACTCCCGGAAGGCGTCCTCAAACTCCATGCGAAAGCCGATGCGGGCCAGGCCCTCCTGGGCGTTGGGGGTGTACACGGTGACCAGGAAAAAGTCCTGGTACTCGGCGGCGATGACCCGCCCCTCCCCGTCGGCCTCCTCCAGCCCCAAACCGCAGGTGACGGACAAGGGTTCTTTCTTGGTGAACAGGGCGGTGCCGGAGTATCCCTTCCTCGCCGTGGCGGAGTTCCAGTACTCCCGGTAGCCGGGGAACTGAAAGTCCGCCTGTTCCCGCTGCATTTTCGTCTCCTGCAGGCAGATGACGTCCGGGTCCTCCGCCGCCAGAAACTCAGAAAAGCCCTTACCCATGCAGGCCCGCAGGCCGTTGACGTTCCAGGACACCAGTTTCATAGAGATCACCTCGTGTAAAATCAATTTGTACCGCTGCGTGTTTTCCCGGCCTTAGATCCAGGCTCTCCCCAGCTGGGGGCCCTCCCCGCCGCCTTCGGCGACGGCTCCGCCGTCCCGGCGGAGCGGCCGCGGCCCGCCGTGGCCGGGAGGGCCCCCGGCCCCCGCGCGGCTCGTTGTGCCATTTCGCGCGCCCCCTCGACAACACACCGCCGCCAACAGCAGCTATGGAGGCCAGGGGGTGGGCACGGAATAGTTTCCCCATGCGCTGGGCGAGGCAGGCGAGAAGGCCAAAAACTTTCAATTTCCCCTACTGTCTGCAAATCACTTGGACTTCTCCCCCGCTGTGTGGTATAATGAGAGAACACACCACCGGGCTGGACCCGGTTCACTGTAAGACGAAAAGGAGGAATCTTCCATGCAGAATCCCATTGTCACCATCCAGACCACCCAGGGCACCATCACCGTGGAGCTCTACCCCGACGTGGCCCCCAACACGGTGAACAACTTTATCTCCCTTGTGAAAAAAGGCTTCTACGACGGCACCATCTTCCACCGGGTCATCCCCGGGTTTATGATCCAGGGCGGCGACCCGGAGGGCACCGGCATGGGCGGCCCCGGCTACGGCATCCCCGGAGAGTTCGCCATGAACGGCTTTGTCAACGACCTGAAGCACACCACCGGCGTCATCTCCATGGCCCGGTCCCAGCGGCCCAACTCCGCGGGCAGCCAGTTCTTCATCATGGTGGACGACGCCCCCTATCTGGATGGCCAGTACGCCGCCTTCGGCAAGGTGACCAGCGGCATGGACGCCGCCCAGGCCATCGTCTCCGCCCCCCGGGACAGGATGGACCGCCCCTACGAGGACCAGATCATGGAGAAGGTCACCGTAGAGACCTTCGGGGTGGAGTACCCCGAACCCAAGACCGGCCCGGAGCACGGCTAAGCCATTCCGGCAAACGCATAGAGGGACCCTTCCGGGTCCCTTTTTTGCTGCCCGCTCACCCCTGGGGGGCTAAGTCCCCCGGCCCAAAGGGCAGGGGCAGAATCTCCCGGAAGGGGAGGCGGCGGTAAGTTGTTCCATCGGTGAGCAGGATCTCGAAGTCCGGGCCGCAGAACTCCGCCATCACCTGGCGGCACACCCCGCAGGGGGCGCACAGCTGTGCGGGAGGCTCCCCCTCCGGCCCTCCCGCGATGGCGATGGCCAGAAACTTCCGGTGGCCGTCCGCCACCGCCCGGAAAAAGGCGGTGCGCTCGGCGCAGTTGGTGGCGGTCAGCCCGGCGTTCTCGATGTTGCACCCGGCGTACACCGTGCCGTCGGCGCACAGCAAGGCGGCCCCCACCGCGAAGTGGGAGTAGGGGCAGTAGGCCCCTTCCCTGGCCTCCACGGCCCGCTGGGCCAGGGCCTGGTACAGGCCCTCCATCTTGTCCCGTTTTTCCTCCATGGGATCACGCTCCCCTCTCCTGGCGGGCCAGGCCCACCAGGCGGCTGGTGCCCAGCCGGTCGGCGCCCAGGGCCAAAAACGCCTGGGCGTCCTCCTTAGAGGAAATGCCCCCGGCGGCCTTCACCTTCACCTGGGGCGGGCTGTACCGGCGGAGCAGGGCCACGTCCTCGGCGGTGGCGCCCCCGGTGGAAAAGCCGGTGGAGGTCTTGATGTAGTCCGCCCCGGACTCCCCCACCACCTGGCACATCCGAATCTTCTCCTCCTCTGTGAGCAGGCAGGTCTCGATGATGACCTTCAGCACCCGGCCGGCGCAGGCGTCCTTCACCCGGCGGATTTCCTCCAGCACCTGGGGGTACAGGCCGTCCTTCACCCAGCCCAGGTTTATCACCATGTCGATCTCCTCCACCCCGTCGGCCACGGCGGCCGCGGCCTCAAAGCACTTGGCGGCGGTGGTGGAGTACCCGTTGGGAAAGCCGATGACCGTGCAGATGGGCAGCCGCCCGGCGGCGAACTCCACCGCCTGCTTGCCGTAGGCGGCGGGGATGCAGGCAGAGGCGCAGCCGTACTCTATGGCCTCCTCCAAAATCTTTCTCACCTGCTCCCAGGTGGCCTCCGGCTTCAGCAGGGTGTGGTCCACGTGGGAGAGGATCTCCTTCCATTCCATAACATAAGGCTCCTTTCAGGCGGTGCCCGCCAGTATGATCCGGGACAGCTCTTCCCGGGTGGGCAGGCCCTCGTTGTCGCTTTTGTGGGTGATCTGGATAGCCCCCATCACGTTCCCCCGGAAGGCAGCCTCCTCCAGGGTCTCCCCTTCCGCCAGGGCGCTGAGGACCCCGGCGGCGAAGCCGTCCCCGGCCCCCACGGTGTCCACGATCTCCCTTACCGGGAAGGCGGGAGACAGGCCGGAGGCTCCCCCCGCCTGGGAGAAGTAGGCCCCTTCCTTCCCCAGCTTGACGATGACGTTCTTCACCCCTCTGCGGTGGTAGAACTCCGCCACCCCCTGGGGGGTGGATTCCCCGGTGAGGATGGTGCCCTCTCCCATGCCGGGGAGGATGGTCTCCACCCCTTCCGCCAGGGCGTTGAGGGTAGCGACCATTTTCTTCTCGCTCTCCCACAGCTGGGGCCGCAGGTTGGGGTCGAAGGAAATGGGCAGCTCCAGGGCCCTGGCCCGGCTCATCAGCCGTTTGGTGGCGGCCAGGGCGCTGTCGGACACGGCGGGGAAGATCCCCGTCACGTGGAGGCGCTCACAGCCGTACAGGTCCAGGGCGTCGATGTGGTGGGTGGTGAGCTGGGACGCCGCCGAGCCCTTCCGGTAGTAGTAGATGTCCGGGTCCCCCTGGTGGGTAGAGCCCTTCATCATAAAGCCGGTGAGGGCCTGGGGATCCTGGGTCACCAGGTCGGTGGCGATGCCGTTGGCCCGAAGCCCGTCTAAGATCCGCTCCCCCAGGGGGTCGAAGCCCAGGCGGGTGCAGTAGGCCGGGGTGTGCCCCAGCCGGGCCAGGCCCACCGCCACGTTGTACTCCGCCCCGGCAATGGAGGCGGTAAAGGTTTTCACCTTGCTCAGGGGGCCGGTCTCATTGGCCATGAACAGGCCCATAGGCTCCCCCATCAGGATGATCTTCATGGGTTACTCCTTCCAAACTCTGTTTCTGTTTCAAACTCACTCACCGCCCCAACTGAGAGGGCTGTCTCTAAAAGGGGACGCCACAGAGAGCTTTCCCCACCCGGCGGGCACACTTGGCTCGCTCTATGGGGCGCTAGTCGGCAGCGGAGACCAGGGGGGTGGGCACCCCTTTCCCGTGTCCCACCGCCGTCGCTGACGCCAAAGGACGGCGCGCGCTTTGGGCGGCGGGACAGGGGAAGATTGGTGAACTTTACTGCGAACCTTCGGTTCGCTTGAGAGGTCTCGCCTGCCGGCTCGGTCGGCGCTGAACGGTCGCCACCGGCGACCAGCGCCCGACGCGGCAGCGGAGACCTTACGAGAAACAGTCCACCGGACTGTTTCCCTATTTTCCTGCGCTGTTTTCTCAGGAACACAAGGTCGTGGAGCTCTGCTCCACACCTCGCAAGCTTTTTGTAAAAAGCTTGACCAAAAACTTTTAATTTTTCTCTACCGCACCAGGTTGGGTAAACCATCCCCGAAAACCCCGGTGAGTGAGCGAAGCGAACGGTTAGGGGTTTTCTCTGCCCCGCGCGGGCACGCGCCCCCCACAAGCCTTTTGAAAAAGGCTTGGCCGAAAACTTCTCTTTTACTCTGCCGCCGGGACTGTGGTCTTCACCACCGTGCAGGGCCCGCTGAGGGTCACCTTGCCGGTGCCCGCGGGGACAAACAGGCTGTCCCCGGGGACAAACTCCACCTGGTTCTCCGGGCCGGCGGCGGTGCCGCTGCCAGTGAGCACAATCAGGGAGGCGAAGCTGTCCTCTCCCACGTTAAGCTCCATCTCCCCGGTGACTTCCAGCTTCTCCGTGTGGAAGTACTGGCAGTGGCCCAGGCCCTGCCGGGTGCCTCCGGGGACTTCCTCCACAGGCTTCAGGTGAGAGGCGGTGTCCGAGGGGGTGAACCGGGAGACCTCCAGGGCCTTCTCCACATGGAGCTCCCGGGGCTTGCCGTCGGCTCCCCGGCGGTCGTAGTCGTACACGCGGTAGGTGCAGTTGGAGTTCTGCTGGATCTCGCAGATGAGGATCCCCGCCCCGATGGCGTGGATGGTGCCGGACTCGATAAAGAACACGTCGCCCGGGTGGACCTCCTCTTTGTTCAGGACCTCCAGCACGGTGTTGTTCTCAATGCGCTGGGCGAACTCCTCCCGGGTCACTTCCCGGTTCACGCCGAAGTACAGGAAGGCCCCGGGCTCGCAGTCCATGACGTACCACATCTCGGTCTTGCCGTACTCGTGCTCCACCCGCAGGGCGTACTCGTCGCTGGGGTGGACCTGGATGGACAGGGGGTCCTTGGCGTCGATAAACTTGATGAGCACCGGGAAATTCTCGAACCGGGCGGTGTTCTTCCCCAGCACCTGCTTCCCCAGCTTCTCGATGTATTGGTTCAAGGTCAGGCCGTCGTACTCCCCTCCGGTCAGCCTGCTCTCCCCGGCGGGGTGGGTGGAGAGCTCCCAGCTCTCGGCCACCTTGTCGAAGTCGCAGGGCTTGTGGTACACGTCCCGCAGCTTGGTGCCGCCCCACAGGTAGTCTTTAAAGGCGGGGGTCAGTTTTTCCAGTTTCACAGTGATTCCTCCTTACAAAATGACAAACTTGCAACGCCAGATGACAGAATTGAGATGGGACAAATTCCTGCTTCTATGGTATACTATTTTTGGGAAAAAGGCAAACATTTTTCGCCTGGGGAAGGAGGAGTCCCTATGAAAAAGAAAGCGCTCTGTGTCCTGGCCGCGGTGGTGCTTTGTTTTGTACTGCCCTGGCCCGCCTCGGCCAACTCGGCGGAGCCCCCCTGCCTTACGGTGGTGGTGATGGACCCGCCGGAGGATTTGGAGCTCTCCCTGATGGTATGCCGGGAGGGACAGGAAGGCTCCATCGCCGCCGATGCCTATCACATCGCCTGGGAGGGGTACTATCTCTTCCGGCCCTGGAACTTCCCGGATTTTTGGGACAGGAAGGCCCAGGACATCACGATGGAGCTGCTGGTGGAGACCGGCGGGGGGAGCTTTGCCATCCCCTTGGACGCCCAGTCCCGGGAGGAAAACACGGGCAGATATTACAACGGCCTGTGCGTACTGGACCTGCAGGCCCGGACCCTGACCCCCGACACTCCCTGGTGGCGGCAGCCGGTATTGGTGTGCCTGCGGGTGGCGCTGACGCTGCTGTTGGAAGGGCTCGTGTTCCTGCTGTTCGGGTACCGGCAGCGCCGCAGTTGGCTGGTGTTTTTGGCGGTGAATCTGGTCACCCAGCTGGGGGTGAACCTGGCGGTGCTATCCCTGGCAGGCCCGTTCTTCAACCTATCGGAGGGCGCCATCGCGCTGATGTTTTGGTTCGTTTACCTTCCGGTAGAGCTCCTTGTCCTGGTGGTGGAGATCGTGGCGTTCCGCCTGTTGCTGCGGGAGCGCACCAAGGGCCGGGCCGCGGGCTGCGCCGCCGTGGCCAACCTGCTCAGCTGGGGGCTGGGCGGGCTGCTGCTGGCCTGCCTGCCCATCTGACGGAAGGGGGGCATCCCTATGAAAAAGAAAGTGCTCTGTGCCATCGCGGCGGTGGTGTTTTGTTTGGCGGTGCCGGTGGGGGCGCTGGCCAACTCGGCGGAGCCGCCCTGTGTTACGGTGCTGGTACTGGCGCCCCCGGGGGGCCTGGAGCTCACCATAGAGTTTGACAGCGCCCAGGGGGAGGAGCCCCAGCGGCTTTCCGGGGACCGGATGCTGTGGGAGGGGTACTACCGGTTTTACGGCCGGTGGGATATAGATCCGGAGGGCCTTACGGGGGCACGGCTGGTGGCGGAGATGGGGGGCGAGAGCTTCGCCCTGCCCATCGACCCCACGGGGTTTGCCCGGTACAACAACCTTATCACGTTGGACGTAGGGGCCCGCACTCTCACCCAAGGGCAACCCTGGTGGCGGCAGCCGCTGCTGGTGGTGCTGCGTGTGGCGCTGACCCTGGCCCTGGAGGGGCTCATCTTTTACCTGTGGGGGTACCGGGAAAAGCGGAGCTGGATCGTCTTCCTCATGGTGAACCTGGTCACCCAGTTTGGGGTAAACATCGCCATTTTGTGCTTCCTGCCTGCGGCCTCCCGCACTTACGACGCCATGTGGGCCAAGGTGCTTTTGTACGGGCCCATGGAGGTCCTGGTGATCCTGCTGGAGGCCATCGCCCTGCCGCTGCTGCTGAAGGAACAGCGCAAGCGCACCGCCGTGGGCTGCGCCGTGATGGCCAACATCCTCAGTTGGTTCTTGGGGTCGGTGCTGCTGTCGGTGCTGCCGGTGTGAGCGGCCGGGAGGCTTTGACGCAAAAAAAGAGGGAGGAGCCGCGGCTCCCCCCTCGCTTTTTTTATTTTTGGTATGGGCGGGATACTCACCCGGCCAGGGCGTTCATCACGGCGCTGGCCACATTGCCCGCGCTCTCGATGCCCCCCGCGCCGTCCTCCACCACCACGGCGAAGGCGTAGGGGTAGTCCACCGAATCGCAGAAGCCCACCATCCAGCAGTTGGGTCCCTTGCCCTCCCCCACCTCGCCGGTACCTGTTTTGGCGCACACGTTCATGCCCGTGGGGAACAGCCAGTCGCCGTAGTAGTTCTCCACGTTATTGCGCAGCAGCTGGGTCAGGTTCTGGGCCTCCGTTGCGGTGACCAGCTCCCGGTCCCCGGAGGGCAGCAGGCTGTTGAAGAAGCTCTCGTCCTGGGTGAGCCTGGGCTCCACAAACTCCCCCCCGTTGGCGATGGCCCCCATGAGGACCATCATGTGGTAGGGGTTTGCCAGCACCGTGTACTGGCCCACGCCGGCCCAGCCCAGCTGGTTTAGGTCGGCGGAGGACAGGTCGATCTGGCTTTTCTCCGTGGACACAGACCCCAGCCGGAAGGAGTCCCCAAAGCCCATCTCCTGGGCCTTGGCCTGCAAGGCCTCCGCCCCAATCTCCTCCGCCAGGTGGGCGAACCACACGTTGCAGGAGTTCCCCAAGGCGGCGAAGATGTCCTGCTCCCCGTGGGCCGTGCCGTTTAAACAGGTGATGTCCGACCCGCCCAGATTCTCGCTGCCAGAGCAGGTGTAGGTCATGGTGGACCAGGTGTCCGGCCACTTCTCCATGGCCGCGGCGGCGGTGACAATCTTAAAGATGCTCCCCGGGGTGTAGGAGGAGGACAGGGTGTTGTCCAGGTACACGCCGCTATAGGCCTCGTTGGTCTCCAGGTCCTCGGGGATGTAGGCCGGGTCGAAGGTGGGGGCGCTCACCTTCACCAGGATGTCCCCGGTGGTGTAGTCGTACACCAGCACGGCGCCGTTCTTGCCCCCCAGGGCGTCGTAGGCGGCGGCGCTGGCGTACTGGTCCACCGTCAGGGTGATGTCGCTGCCCATGCGGTTGAAGATGGTGTCGTTCAAGCCGGTGATGATGTTGTAGCCGGAGAGCTTCCCCCGCATGGTGTGCTCCACGCTGGTGGAGATGTACCCGTAGGGGTCCCCCACGGTGTGGAGCAGGGCCCGCCGGGCGGACTCGCTGTCGCTGTACACCCTGGCCCCGTCCACGGTTGTAGCCAGCACCGCCCCGTTCCGGTCGGAGATGTTCCCCAGCTTCACCGTGGAGTGCTGGGTGTAGATGTGCCCGTTGTAGGGCTGCATGGCCCACTGGGCCCCGTGGAGAAAGGCGTTGGCCAGCAGGTAGATCACCCCCGCGGCGAAGCCCGCCAGCAGCAGGTAGAGCACCATGGAGCGAAATCCCACAGTCTTCATGAGTAGATGTCCTCCATTTTCCGTTGTTTGCCGTGTCTCCCTCCCGCCGGCGCGGCCCGCCGGGGAGCGGAAGGCTCCTCTTTGGCCCTGTGCCGGGAGGCCCGCCGGGCGGCGTAAGTCCGCTCGTCAGAGGCCTTTAAAAAGGCCAGCAGCCCCCACACCGCCAGCATGCTGGAGCCCCCCGCGCTGATAAAGGGCAGCGTGACGCCTGTCATGGGCAGCACGTCGGTGGCGCCGAACACGTTTAGGGTCGTCTGGAACAGCAGCATCCCCGCGGCGGCGCAGGCCGCGATGGAGAAGAAGGTGGAGCGGCTCCGCGTCACGTCGCTGCGGGCGTAGAAGATCCACAGCACAAAGGCCAGCAGTATCACCAGCCCCAGCAGCAGGCCCTGCTCCTCGCACAGCAGGCCAAAGACCAAATCGCTGTCCGCGGCAAAGACCGAGGCCAGATAGCTGTTGCCCAGGCCCACGCCGAACAGGCCGCCGCTG
>DXDU01000064.1 GCA_019115285.1 Candidatus Acutalibacter pullistercoris | reverse complement strand
TGCTGGCACAAGAAGGGCTGCTCCATCCACGACGGCATGGACGAAGTCTACCGGCTGCTGGAGGAGGCCGACAACGTGGTGCTGGCCTCTCCCATGTACTTCCACTCCGTCACCGGCAAGATGAAGGCCCTCATCGACCGCTTCCAGGTGTACTGGGCCGGCCATGTGCGAAACGACATGCCCGAGAAGCCCCTGCGCAAGGGCGCAATCCTCATGGTGGGCGGCGCGCCCAGCTTCCCCAACCAGTTTTTGGGGGGCGAGCTGGTGCTGAAGAACCTCTTAAACGACCTGAGCACTGAGTGTCTGGGGGAGATCTGCCTGCCCAACTCCGACCACGACTCCCTGGAGACCCGCCCGGACATCGCCGCCCAGGTGGTGGCCCTGGCGGAGAAGATGAAGACCGCCAACGAGTATGCGTACCACGGCTTTAAGCCGGCGAGTTAAAAACAGAAACCAGGGGCAAGGGCCCACGCCGCCCTTTCCCTTTCATAAAAAAACAAAACACAGGAGGATTCCATCATGCAAGGTTACACCTATGTCAAAGACGAGCACTACCCCGTAGAGCACCTGGTCTTCGAGACCGCCCCCGAGCACGTACAGGAGTTCCTGGACGTGGACCACCAGGTCTGGACTCTGGGGGAGGCCACCACCGACCTGTTCGACCATATCCCCTTCCTGTATAAGGAAGTGTGGGTCAACGACAACAAGCCCGGGGAGATGCACTTCATCTTCGTGTGGGAGAGCATCGAGAGCTGGAAAAAGGTGGACGACTCCGACCTGCAGAAGAAGTTCATCGCCAACTTCGAGTCCAAGTTCCAGCACCCCTACAAGCTCACCCGCTGCGTGCAGAACGAGGAGAACTTCGGCATCCACCGCTACAGCCGCTTCGAGCGCATCTGACGTCAGTTTCGAGAGAGAAAGGAAGTTTCACCCATGAAATTTGAAAACAAAGTGGTCATCGTCACCGGCGCCAGCTCCGGCATTGGAGAGGGCGTTGCCAAAATGTTCCTGGAGGAAGGCGCCCGCCTGGTGGGCTGCGGCGTAGAGCCCCAGATGAAGATCGAAAGCGACCGGGCCATCTATGTCCAGGCCGATCTCACCGACCCCGCCCAGGCCCAGAACGTGGTGGACAAGGCCGTAGAGGCCTTCGGCCAGGTGGACAAGCTGGTGTGCTGCGCCGGCGTCACCTTCATCGGCTCTCTGGAGACCACCGAGTACAGCGCCTTTCTGCGGGAGGTCTCCATCAACCTGGGGGGCGTGTTCAACATGTGCAAGGCCGCAGTGAAGGAGCTGGTCAAGAGCGAAGACCCCTCCATCGTCACCATCGGCTCCGACCTGGGCGTGCGGCCCATCCCCGAGCGCATCGGCTACTGCCCCTCCAAGGCCGGGGTCATCATGCTCACCAAGTGCATCGCCCTGGAGTACGCCCCCAAGATCCGGGTCAACTGCGTGCTGCCCGGCCTGGTGCGCACCCCCATGATCGAGCAGCGCTTTGAAGAGGCCCAGGACCCCGCCGCCCTGGAGGAGTCCTACGCCTCCCTGTACCCCCTGCACAAGATGGGCAAGGTGGCCGACATGGCAAACGCCGTCCGGTTCCTGTCCTGCTCGAAGGACAGCGGCTTTATCACCGGCGAGATCATGAACGTCTGCGGCGGCAGCCTGATCTAAGGAGGGCGCCATGGCAACTTCTCTCTTTAAAATGCCCTTCGACGTGGAACGCCTGCGGCTGACCCGGGTTTACGAGAGCCCCGAGCTTGCCCACTGCCAGGTGGAGACCATGTCCTGTGAGAAGATCCGGGAGATCTACGGCGACCTGAAGTTTTTGGAGCTCCACGAGGATAGGCCCTGTACCTACACCTCCCTGGTCACCTCCATCGACGGGCGCATCGCCTTTACCGACGCCCCCCAGGGACCCCTGATCGCCAAGAAGAACAAGTACGACCCCGCCGGCGCCGACGCTGACTGGTTCATTCTCAACATGCTCCGGGCCGTGTCTGACGGCGTCATGCTGGGGGCCGGCACCATGAACGCCGAGTCCGACTACACCTGCCACGTGTCCGACCAGGACATGGAGGACATGCGCCTCGCAAACGGCAAGCCCCCCGTGCCCTGGAACATCGTCACCTCCCTGGACGCCACGGACATCCCCTTTGGGCACATCCTGTTCAACACCCCCGAGGTGCCTGTGATGATTTCCACCTCCCGGAAGGGCCTGACCCTGGTCCGGGAGAACCTGGGAGACAAGGCCTACTGCGTGGAGATCCCTTCCGTGGAGGCCGTCACCGAAGAGCTCATCGACGGCGCGAAGGAGAACGAGGACAAGGTGCTGGTCCTGGGCACCGGCGACACCGCCCCCGACTCCAAGGCGGCCCTGTACGCCCTGAAGAAATTCGGCATCGACCGGCTGCTGGTGGAGACCCCCTCCTACATGCACTACCTGGTGAGCCAGAGGATGATGGACGAGCTGTTCTTCAACTACTCCTGCATCTACGTGGGCGGCCAGGCCCTCACCATCGGGAAGTTCGGCAAGGAATTCACCAGTGAGGACCACCCCCACACCAGGATGCTCTCCATCCACACCCACAGCGATCACTTCTTCTACCTTCGCCACAAGCTCCTATACGACTAAGTGCTGAAGTCTGAGCTTCGACGGGCGAGATCCATCCAAAAAGGGGCTGCCGCGCCGCAGCAGCCCCTGTGGTTTCCCGTGGTTATCCCGTGGTCTCCCCCTGGTTTGCCAGGTCCTGGAAGAACTGGCAGGCGGCCTGGTGGGCCGCTCCCAAGATCGCCCCGCTCTTTCCCAGCCGGGAAAGCTCCACCTTCTCCATGTGGGTGATGGGCAGCACCATCTTCCCCAGGATCTCCGGCAGATAATAGGGAAGAGCCGAGAGCAGCTCCGAGCTGACGGCCACCGCCTGGCAGTCGAAAATGAAGATGATGTTGGTCAGCCCCACCGCCAGGTAGGTGAGGAACCGGTCCATCACCTGCTTGGCCACCGGGTCCTGGTGGCGGATGAGCTCCACCAGTTCCTCCAGGGTGGCAATGGGCCGGGGCAGCACGGAGTTGGCGTAGGCGATCACCGCGCTGTCGGAGCAGTACTGCTCCCAGCAGCCGAACTTGCCGCAAGAGCACCGCACCGGCTCGTCGAAGTTGATGGTGTGGTGGCCGATGGCGTTGGCGAAGCCGTGAAAGCCCCGGAGCACCTCTCCCTGGGTGATGAGCCCCGCGGAGATGGACTCCCCGATGTTCACCACCGCCAGGCTCTGGTAGGGCTGGCCCTCTCCCCCTTCCATCAGCTCCTGCTGGGCCAAAGCCGCCAGGTTGCCGTCGTTGTCCAGATACACCGGCACCTGGTACCGCTCCTCCAACAGGGAGCGGAGATCCACGTTGCGCCAGCCCAGCCGGGGGATGAACCGAATGAGCCCCGAGAGGTCCACCACCCCGTGGACCGCCACCCCCATGCCCACCAGGCCGTAGCGGCTTTGGGGCATGCGATGCAGGAGCCGGTCCACCGCCTGGCACAGCTGGCCGTACACCTGGGGGAAGTCCGGCTCCCCGATGGCAAACTGCTCCCGGGCCAGGACCTTCTCCCCGGAGAGGTCGGTGAGGATGGCCCCCACCCGGCGGATGTCCAGGTCCAGGGCCAGGGCGCAGCCCGTCTCTGCCCGGGGCTTTAGGAGGATGGGCTTTCTCCCGCCCTCGGAAGGGCCCAGCTCCGTCTCCCGCAGCAGCCCGGCGTCCAGCCACTCCTTTACAATGGTGGACACCGTGGCCTTGTTCAGCCCCGTCCGCCTTCCGATGTCCGCCCGGCTGATGGGCCAGCGCCCCAGCACCAGCCGCATGATCTCCCACCGGTTGGCCGCCCGGATGTCTTTTGTCTGGGTAATCTTCATCTCAGCACGCTCTTTTCTTTCTCTGGGTGCTACCCATTCCTGTCAGAAAGTATTATACTATATCTCAAGAGAAAAACATAGTGAAAAGTTCCGGGGAGCGGGAATCGCCCCGGAGCGAAAAGGAGGTTTTCCCATGCCCTGTATCCAGATCAAAACCAACGTGACCGTCGCCAATGATACCGCCCAGGCCGTCAAGAGCCAGCTGGGGCAGATCATCACCTGCCTGCCGGAAAAGACCGAGGACTGGCTGATGATCACCCTGGAGGACAACTGCCGCATGTGGTTTAGGGGGGAGGACGACAAGCCCTTGGCCATCGTGGAGGTGAAGGTCTTCGGCACTTCTATCGACCGAGCGGCCTCGGAGAAAATGACCGCCCAGGTCTGCGAGCTCTTCCGCAAGCAGCTGGGAGTGGACCCCAAGGACCTGTACGTCCGCTATCTCGCCACCCCCGACTGGGGCTGGAACGGGGGGAACTTTTAAATAGCCGGCCTGCCCTGTCTCGCCAAGCGGTGGGAAAGCTTTATCGTACCCACCCCCTGGTCTCGCCTGCCAGTTTGGATAGTTTTGAGAAGCCCACCCCCTGGTCTCGCCTGCCGGCTCGGGTCCTGCGCCCCGGTGGGGCGCGTCCAGGACCGACCGAAGCGGGAGCTGAGACCGGTTCGCGGCAGAGCGCCACCGGCGCTCGCTCACCCCCTCCCGTAAGGATAGAGAGCTTAAGTCTCAACCTTTTCCGTACGGGAGGGGGATATCAATCTATAAATCTCATTCCAAAGGGGGGAGACATCCGTCTCCCCCCTTTGATAACCCCCCACGTTTATAAGCTCCTGCCTCAGAAGAGGCTATCTGTAAACAGGGGTTCAAGGGGACGGAGTCCCC
>DXDU01000010.1 GCA_019115285.1 Candidatus Acutalibacter pullistercoris | reverse complement strand
TCAACGACTCCCCGGCCCTCTCCGAGGCGGACGCCGGCATCGCCATCAGCGGCGGGGCGGCCATCGCCAGGGAGATCGCCGACATCACCATCGCCGCCGACAGCCTGTGGGAGCTGGTACGCCTGCGCCAGCTGGCCCTGGCCCTCACGGGGCGCATCCAGAACAACTACCGGTTCGTCCTGGGCTTCAACGGGTGCCTCATCGCCCTGGGGGTTCTGGGGCTGCTGCCTCCCGCCGCCTCCGCCATGCTCCACAACCTGTCCACCCTGGGGGTGAGCCTTCACAGCATGAGCGCCCTGCCCCAGCCCAAAACAGAATAACGCCTCCCGAAAGAGCCCGGTGCTGCAGCGCCGGGCTTTTTTGCCTCTCTCGGGGCAAATGGTCCGGCAGACGGAGCAACCCTCGTCCCGTTCCGCCAAGGGAAAAGGCGAAAAACCTGCCGCCTCATCTTGCTATCCTAGAAATATTTTTGTATACTAGTGATAAATCGGCGGGGTTGGCTTCCATTGGGAGAGGCCTTTGTGGGCAATCGTGATGGGGAGAGGGAGAGCGACAGGAACTTGCCAAAGCTGAATCCGCCGCCCAAAGGGGATTCCCTTTGGGGTTCTCCCTTGAAGGAACAGCGCCCCGGGATGTTTGCCTGCAGTTTTAACGAAGCGTGGGATGGGGCAGGGGACACGAAGGGATTGTTCCCAGGTACCGTAAAGAAAAGGAGCGGAGCAGAGATGAAATTTATCCTGGATGAGATGGAGCGCCCAAAGGCGGAACGCATTTTTGTGGACCGCGTAGAGCCGCGGCAGCAGTTCTGGGACGCCTTTGCCAAGGTTCAGCAGGGGCTGGAGGAACCCTACGTGCTGCACTACTATGGCGTGGGAGGCATTGGAAAAACGTCCCTTCACAGCCAGCTGATCCGAGAATTGAAACATCGCTGCCCGGAAGCCAAATTTGTAGACTTGGACTTCGATTTCGTGGAGCGCCGGGAGCCTTACCAGGTGATGGGACTTCTGAAAAAGAAGCTGTCCCAGAGCTGGGGGTTTCAGTTCCCCCTGTTTGACGTTGCCTGTTACACATTCCTTTGCCGCATCGGGGAAGACGCAGACAAAGAGGAGATCGAATCCTTTGTGGGCGGCAGCCAGGTCCTCAACTTCCTGTGCGACGCGGCCTCCATGGTTCCGGGGGCCAGTATGGTCAGCGGGATCCTCAAGCTGGTGGACGAAGGGGTGGCGGTGGCCCGAAACCTCTTCTCCGGGAAAAACCAGCAGCTGAAGGCCCTGGAGTCCATGGACATCCGGCAGCTGCGGGATCAGCTCCCCCTCTACTTCGCCGCGGACTTGCGCAATAACCTGAAAAAAGAGAAGCACCCCTTTGTGATCTTCCTGGATACCTATGAAAAGCTGGTCAACGAGTTTGCCGGGGTGGGCGATCCCCTGCAAAATGACCTGTGGCTGCGAGGCTTAGGGGGGCTCATTCCCCGGCTGCCGGGTGTCCTCTGGGTCCTGGGCGGCAGAGAGAAGCTGAAGTGGTCTCAATTGGACAGCCCAGGCGCCTGGGACAACGTGCTCCATCAATACCTGCTGGGAACGCTGGCGGAGGAAGACTCCCAGGAGTTCTTGCGGTCCGCCGGCGTAGAGGACAGCATTGTCCGGAACAAGATCTGCTCCCTCAGCGGCGGCCTGCCGGTAAGTTTAGATCTGTATGTGGAGCAGTATTTCCAGCAGGGCACAGTCTCGGACACGGTGGTGCCTTCCGCCCTTCACGAGCGGGTGGTGCGGTACATGACGGAAGAGGAGAAAACAGCCTGCTATCTGCTGGCGGTGCTGGGCCAGTGGACCCAGGAGCAGGCCCTGGCCGTTGCCCGGGACGGGGGAGTCCCTCTCTCTCCCGCACTGTTAGAGCGGATTTGTGGTTTTTCCTTTGTCCTGACCGAGGACGGCGCCACCTTCCGCATGATGCGAAACGTGGGGGAGGTCCTCCGCCAACACTGCCCTGCCGCCCTGGGGAGGTCCTTGGCCGCCAAGCAAGGGGAAACGCCCAAAGCGGCGGCTCAGCCCGCCCTGGACTTTGCTTCCGCGCCGGAGCGGTACGTATCGCTGCTGCTGGGAACGTTCCAGGAGGAAGAGCCCTGCCTGACCTGGGTTTTGGACCAGCTGGACAGCCCTCTCGCCGCCCTGCGGCAGCGGCTGGATCTGGACACGTATTTCTCCGTGCTGCAGCTTTTAAAGGAGTGGGCTCACACGCAGTGCCCGAGCGGTGTATTGGAGGCGCTGGTGGAGGGGTACAACGGCATCGGCCTGTTTTACGCTTCCCGGCCGGAAGACAGCCAGAGCGCTTTGGAGAAGGTCCTCGCCCGCTTGGAACGGTGCGGGGAGGTGAGAGTCCTGTGCGCCGTAATCCTGCAGTACGCCCGTGTGACCCTCGCCTGCCTGAACGCCACCGATTTCGTGGAGCATGTGGAGCCGCTGTGGGCCCTGTTTCAACACGAGGAACCCTACGCTTCCAAGGTCGCCGGGCAGCTGGCAAACGCCTGGGAGTTGATGGATCAGCCCCAGAAAGCCCAGCTGTGGCGGCAGCGTGCAGACAATGGGGAGGCTGCCCCCGTTGAGACAGCGGAAGGGGTTCGCGACCACAGGCTTTCTCAGATCCGGAAAGACCTGAAAGAGCTGGTCCTGCAAGAGGAGATTTCCCAGGAGGAGAAGGAGCGGATCTTTGCCCTTCTGGAGGAGGGCTCCCGGCTGGTGGCGGACCGGTATGAACCTGCCAGCAAAGAGGCTTACCTGTGGTACCTCCTGGAATGCCAGGCCTATTTAAACACCGGGGAGCCGGATCGGGGCCTGGCCGTCACCGGGAAGCTGCTGGAACTGGCCCGGCGGTATTACGGAACAGACAGCGGCGCTTTTGCCATGGTCCAGATGGTGGACGGTTTCCTGCGCTTCATGAGTTGCTCCGCCCAGTTGGATTTTAGAAGTTGGCCGGACTGTTCCGCTATTTTCTCCCGTGCTTATTCCATTCTCAAGAGGAGGCTGGGGGAGGAAAGCGAATTTACCCGGCAGGCCTACGTCCTGTGGAAGGGAACGGATCTTGGCTCCGTCTCGATTGCGGAATACCGGCAGCAGCTGCGGGATGTTTTCGACGCTATGGAGCGTCCTGGCGAAGCGCTGTTCCCGGTGGGGGACCTGCTGGATGACCTGGAATTTCTGCCCGAAGAGATAGACGAATCTCCAGCCGTAGAGGTGATGGCCAGCGTGTTTGGGGGAGAAACTTCGGGCGGGCCGGAGACCCAGCCGGAGCCCGCTCCCGCTGCAGAGCCTTCCCCGGCTCCTCCACAAGAAGAGACCTTCCAGAACGAAGATGAGGGGGAGGAGGGCGGCTCCATCACCATGGCGGAAGCGGTCCGGCAGCTGGTGGCCGAGTATAAGCCGGCGGACCTGTACACGGCTTTTACCGTCATCCCGGAGAAAAAGCTGCGCAATGCCCTGAAAACTTACGGCGGCGACCCGAAAGGGGAGATGATCCCCTATGTGCTGTGCCTGTTCGACGCCACGGTTCTGGGCAACGCCAAGAACGGCTTCCTGCTGTTTACCAGCGGCCTCCTGTACCGGGAGTCAGGGTCCCGGCAAGGGGAGGTCCTGTTAAGGGACCTGGAACCTTTCACCGCGGAGAAAGGCTTTGTAGTGCTCAACACCAAGGAAAAGCCAAAGCTTGCCACCTTCGTTTCCGCCAGAGCGGAAGCCGCCGTGCAGGTGCTCAACAGGATTCTGGATCACTTAAAAAGCCTGGAATCACCTGAAAAAGCCTGATGAAATTGCGGAACACCAGGCGCAGAACGATACAGATAAAAAGGGGTTTTATCGATGAACTTTATTGAGGAAGGCTTTGAGTGGGCCGTAGACAAAACGGCGCAGCTGATGGAATGGATCGGCAGCAGGGTCATGCCTCCCTGGTACAATCTGATCTATGGCCACGACATATCCATTCTAGTTGGAATGCTCTTGCTGATCGTGGCCGCGGGGGCCTGCGCCATTGCGTCCTTTAAATCCCACGCTTATAGCGAGGAACAAGCGCAGGAACTCTCTGGGGTTCGGGCGTGGTGGTACCGATGGAGGCACCCGAAGGAAATTTCGGATTCCAGCGATTGGGGCGCTTACTACTCTCTTATCTGCAAGTGCTTTTATTACCCCATGGTCATCTATTTCTTTATGGGGCACACGCCTTTCCTGCTGAAGCGCATCCCCCTGGAGGAAACCGTCTTTTTCACCTTCCGGGATGTGACCGATGGATTGCAGTTCGTCTTTTTCTTCCTGCTGATCCGCTGTGCGGCGGTCATCGTCAGCGATGTGCTGCGGCTCAGGTTTATCAAGCTTCTCAAGTTCTTCCTGTATAACGCCGCGGCCATTTCGGCGGGCACCTTGGCCTGTATGATCCTCAACTGGATGGGGGAGATCTCCGAAACGAACTTGCTGCTGAAGCTTGTGTACCTGATCGTGTGGTTTTTCCTCACCACTCTCCCCATGGTGTATTTTTGGATCTGCATGTTCCTCCCCCTCTACCAGCTGGTGATGCCCCTGCTGACACCCTTTGCCTTTATCTATGGGATCATAAAGACCTCGCTGGACAACGAGGAGAAATTTTCCAATTGGGTGCGGGATAACCATTTCTTTCTCTGGCTGCAGTTTTTTGTGGATGGATGAACAAGCGAGAATCCCAGCCGCTCCCGTGGCTGGGGGAAGCGGTGCTGCGCTTCCCGGGACGGTGCTAACCTCCCTGGAGAGACAAGCGCAAAGCCTTCTGAGAGCTATAAACAGTTGCGAGGGAGTGTGTGGCGGATGCTCCGCAGACTTCCTTACAGCCCCAGGAAAACAGGCCCTCCTCCGGTTCGCCGGAGCGGGGGCCTGTTTCGTTTTGAATGACGCGACGGCAACGGTCGATGACGGGCACACGGTGTGATGGCAATTCCGGCCGTTTTCTTACCTGGGGGCCGGGGGACAAAAAACGCGGCCAGGGGGTCCCACCCTGGCCGCGCTTGCGATTCTGATGTTACCCCACCGCCACGGAGCAGGCCACCGCCAGGGCGCCCCGGCCGATGTGGCAGGCCACGCTCAGGGGGAGCGGGGCCATGTCCACGCGCTTGGTCCCAAAGGCCTTGCGCAGCTCCTTCTTCCAGTCCTTGGCCTCCTCCGGGTTGCCGGAATAGGCCGCCTCCAGCTGCAGGGAGCCGTCGGCCCACTCCTTGGGGAACCGGGTCTCCATATCCTTGCGGATGGCGTCGATCATGGCCTGGCGGGCGGCTTTCTTCCCTCGGACTTTGGCGTAGGCGTCCAGCTTCCCGCCCTGGATCTGCAGCACCGGCTTTACGTTGAGCACCGTGCCCAAAGCCGCGGCGGCAGGGGTGATCCGGCCGCCTTTGCGCAGGTACTTTAGGGTCTCCACGCAGATGTAGATGCTGGACTGGGCCCGGCGAGCCTCCAACTCCTCCCGAATCTCGCGGGCGTCCAGGCCCTGGCCCCGCAGGACCATGGCGTCCATCACCGCCTGCCACAACGTTACGGAGATGCGCTGGTTGTCCACCACCTCCACCCGGCCGCCGTACTCCATGGCCAATGTGCGGGCGGACTGGCAGGAGCCGCTGAGCCCGCTGGACATGGGGATGTGCACCACCTGGTCGTAACTTTGCAGCAGCTTGTCCCAAAGGTCGGTTACGTCTCCGGGAGCAGGCTGGGAGGTGGAAATGGCGGCCCCGGCCTCCAGCCGTTGGTAGAACTCCTCCTGGGAGATGGTGAGATCCTCGAAGTAAAGCTCCCCGTCGATGGTGAAAGGCATGGGCAAAACAGAGATCCCCAGGCGCTGGGCCTCCGCCTGGGAGATGCCGCTGTTGCTGTCGGTGACGATGGCGATCCGTTTCATGAGAGGGTCAGACCTTTCCCTGTGGTAGTATAGTATCAGCACAAAGTATAGCATTTGTGGAGTGGGAACGCAACTGGAAGTCAGGCGGCGATTTGCACAAGAAACACGCCGGATTTTAGGCAGGGCTGAGGTTGGGCGGGCGGTCATTCCCCTTGACAAACAAGCCTTGGTGTGGTATAAGTAACTCTTGGCAAACGTGTTATATAGGTTCCCGCCTTGGGGGAACGTTTCTACCGGCCGCCTTGGGGCCGACTATGACTCGTCAGTCTTGGACGGGCACAGTCTTCCCAGGCGGTTTTTTCGTGCCTGTTCCCAGTACTATTTGAAAGGGTGGATCACATGAACACAGACGTGCTGATTATCGGAGCCGGGCCGGCGGGGATCTTTACCGCCATGGAGCTGCTGCGCAAGGGGAGCAAGGGGAAGATCCTGCTGGTGGAGAAGGGCAAGGCCATCGAGGAGCGCCGCTGCCCCAAAGCCACCACCGGCCGTTGCATGAGCTGCAAGCCCTACTGCCACATCACCACCGGGTTCTCCGGGGCGGGGGCCTTCTCCGACGGGAAGCTGTCCCTCTCCACCGAGGTGGGAGGCGACCTGCCCCAGCTCATCGGGGAGGAGCAGGCGGAGAGCCTGATTCAGTACGCAGACTCCATCTACCTGGAGTTCGGCGCCGACGCCCACGTGGAGGGCGTGGGGGAGAAGGAGGCCATCAAGGAGATCCGCAAGCGGGCCATTCAAACCGGCCTGAAGCTGGTGGACTGCCCCATCCGCCACCTGGGCACAGAGAAGGCCCAGGAGATCTACGGCGCCATCGAGGGCTACCTTCTGGAGCACGGGGTGGAGATCCGCTTCGGCTGTGCCTGCAACGACCTGCTCCTGAAGGATGGGGCCTGCCTGGGGGCCAGGCTCACCCAGGGGGAGACGGAGTTTGAGGTCTACGCCAAGGAGACCGTTGTGGCCGCGGGCCGCCGGGGGGCGGACTGGTTCGACAAGCTCTGCGCCCGCCACGGCATCGCCCACGCCCCAGGCCCGGTGGATATCGGCGTGCGGGTGGAGGTGCGCAACGAGGTGATGGAGACGGTGAACAACGTCCTCTACGAGTCCAAGCTTATCGGCTACCCCAAGCCCTTTAAGAACAAGGTGCGCACCTTCTGCCAGAATCCCGGCGGCTTTGTGAGCCAGGAAAACTACGACAACGACCTGGCGGTGGTCAACGGCCACTCCTACAAAGACTTGAAGAGCCAGAACACCAATCTGGCCATTCTCTGTTCCCACCACTTTACCGAGCCCTTCGACCAGCCCATCGAGTACGCCCAGAAGGTGGGGGAGCTCACCAACATGCTGGGGGCGGGGCACATACTGGTCCAGCGGTACGGGGACATTCTGGACGGTAAGCGCACCTGGCAGGAGGAGCTGTCCCGCTCCAACCTGCGGCCCACCCTGCCCGACGCCGTGGCGGGAGACATCACCTCCGCCATGCCCTACCGGGCCATGGTGAACATTCTGAACTTCATGCAGGCGGTGGACCACGTGGTGCCAGGTTTCGCCGCGGTGGAGACATTGCTCTACTCCCCGGAGCTGAAATTCTACAGCAACCGGGTGAAGATGGACAAGGAGCTGAACACCAGCGTGAAGCACCTCCACTGCCTGGGGGATTCCTCCGGCTGGACCAGGGGCCTGATGATGGCCTCGGCCATGGGGGTGCTCATGGGCCGACTGCTGGCGGAGCAGGAAGAATAAATCAAGATAGAACAGGGCCGGGGAGCGGTTTCGCTCTCCGGCCCATTTTCTGTGCCCGTTTTATTCCTCCTGGGGGCGGAAGGTCAGGGAGTCCTCTGTCATCTCCTCCACAGTGGCCAGGCTGCGCAGCTTGTAGCCCGCCTGACGCAGTTCTTTGCCCCCGGGCTGGAAGCCCTTTTCAATGCACACCCCGATGCCCGCCACGGCGCAGCCCGCCTGGTGGCAGACGGAGAGCAGCCCCTGCATGGCCTTGCCGTTTGCTAAAAAGTCGTCCAGCAGCAGCACCCGGTCCTCTTGCCCCAGAAACTTCTTGGCCAGGGTGATCTGGTACTCCCGGCCGTAGGTGTAGGAGGTGACAGGGGCGGTGTACAGGTCCCCGTCTAAGTTTTTGCTCTTGGCCTTCTTGGCGAAGACCACCGGTACCCCGAAGTGTCTGGCCGCCAGGCAGGCCACGGCGATGCCCGAGGCCTCTATGGTGAGGATCTTGGTGACACGGTCTTCCCGGAAGAGCCGGTAAAACTCTGCTCCCAACCGGTCCAGCAGCTCCACGTCCAGCTGGTGGTTGAGAAAGGAATCCACCTTCAGCACCTGCCCCGGCCGGACCTGGCCGTCCCGCAGGATGCGGTCCTCCAACAGTTTCATACACGGTCGCCTCCCCATTCCTTTTTCTGTATTATCCCAAACCCCAGGCTCGTTTGCAAGGGGCGGGGGAAAAGAAAAACACCGGCGGTTGACATCCCCTGGGGAACAGGCTATGCTAGGGGGGAAGACTGCAAAACGCTGGGAGGAGTCAGGATGAGCACGGAAGAGAAAACGGTGGTGGAACAGGGCGTCCACACCTACACGGGGAAAGAGGGGTATGTGCCGCCGGAAGACCCGGCGGTGCGGGAGAAACTCCGCTGGTTCCAAGACAGAAAGCTGGGGCTGATGATTCACTGGGGGCTGTACTGCCAGATGGGCATGGTGGCCTCCTGGGGACTGAGCGACGAGGACCAGGAGTGGTCCCGGCGGCAGGTGAACTGGACCCAGGACCCGGGGGAGTTCAAGCGCCAGTACAGGAATTTGAACCGCTCCTTCTATCCGGTGCGGTTCCAGCCCCAGGAGTGGGCGGGCATGGCGGCGGACTGCGGCTTCCAGTACCTGCTGCTCACCACCAAGCACCACGACGGCTTCTGCCTGTGGGACACCCAGTGGACGGACTACAAAGTCACCGGGCCGGACTGCCCCTACCGCACGGAGCGCTACGCCGACTTGGTGGGGGCCATGTTCCAGGCCTTCCGGGAGAAGGGGCTGGGCATCGGGGCGTATTTCTCCAAGGCGGACTGGCACACCTCTCTCTATCGGGGCCCGGAGGACGACGGGACCTTTACCCACAGAGGGCCGGCCTACGACCCCATGAAGGAGCCGGAGCGCTGGCAAAAGTTTGTGGAGTTCACCCAAGGGCAGGTGCTGGAGCTGTGCGCCAACTACGGCCCGGTTGACATCCTCTGGCTGGACGCCGGGTGGGTCTGCCCGGAAAACGGCCAGGATCTGCACATCGGGGAGCTGGCGGCAAAGGCCCGGGCCCTGCAGCCGGGGCTGTTGGTGGTGGACCGCACCGCAGGCGGTCCCTATGAAAACTACGTGACCCCGGAGATGCTGGTGCCCCCGGAACCCCTGGGCATCCCCTGGGAGAGCTGCCTGACTCTGGGCACCGACTTCGATTACAAGTTCGGGGACCGGTACAAGACCCCCCGGGAGCTGGTGGGGACCCTGGTGGGCATCGTGGCCAAAGGGGGCAACCTGGCGCTGAACGTCAGCCCCCAGCCCGACGGGAGAGTCCCCGTGGAGGCCTGGGACAGCCTGCGGGGGCTGGGCCAGTGGCTGAAGACCTACGGGGAGGCCATTTACGGCACCAAGGTCTGCCCGCCCTACCAGGCGGGGCCGGTGGCCTTTACCAGAAATGGCTCCGCCGTGTACGCCCTGCGGACTTACGAAAGCCCCGTAGAGCCGGTGGAGCCGGAGCTCCTGCTGGCCTACCCCGGGGAGGTGCGGAAGATCACCCTGGTGGACACCGGGGAGGAAGCGACCTTTGCCAGGGTGGCCGGAGGCTTGCAAGTGAAGGTGCCTGAGGCCAGGCGGGCCGGCTCCGCGCCCCTGGCCCTGGTGTTCCGATTGGAGACAGGAGAGGAGGAACAGGGTTGAAGATTCCCGAACAGTACATAGAAAAGGTCTACGCCGGGTGGCTGGGAAAGCTCATCGGCATCCGCATGGGCAGCGCCATCGAGGGCTGGGACTACCACAAGATCCGCCGGGTATTGGGGGAGCTGGACGGTTACCCCCACAGCTATAAGAACTTCGCCGCCGACGACGACAGCAACGGGCCCCTGTTTTTCATCCGAGGCCTGGCGGAGTGCCGGGACCGGCAGCTGTTCTCCCCCCAGGACGTGGGGGACGCCCTGCTCAACTACGCCCCCTATGAACACGGCTTTTTCTGGTGGGGCGGCTACGGCGTCTCCACCGAGCACACCGCCTACTTAAATCTCCAGGCGGGGATTCCCGCCCCCAGAAGCGGCAGCATGGCGCAAAACGGCGCCGCGGTGGCGGAGCAGATCGGCGGGCAGATCTTCATCGACCCCTGGGGCTATGTGGCCCCGGGCGACCCGTCCCTGGCGGCGTCTTTGGCGGAGAAGGCCGCCAGCGTCACCCACGACGGCAACGGGGTGTACGGGGGGATCTACGTGGCCTGCTGCATCAGCTTGGCCTTTGTAGAGCCGGACCTGCCCACGGTGCTGGAAAAAGCCCTGGCATACATTCCGGCGGACTGCGAGTACGCCAGGGTGGTCCGGGCGGTGCGGGACTTCCACACGGCCCACCCCCAGGACTGGCGGGACTGCTACCGGTTTGTGGAGGAAAACTTCGGCTATGACAAATACCCGGGGAACTGCCACATCATCCCCAACGCCGGGGTGATGGTCCTCTCCATGCTCTACGGGGAGGGAGACTTTGGGAAGACCTTGTGTATCTGCAACATGTGCGGCTGGGACACGGACTGCAACGTGGGCAACGTGGGGAGCATCCTGGGCATCCACTGCGGGCTGGAGGGCATCGACTACGAGAAATGGCGGGCGCCCATCGGGGACTTTCTGGCAAACTCCTGCGTGATCCCCTCCCTCAACGCCATGGACGTGCCTTTTGGTGCCAGCTATTTCGCCAAGCTGGGCTACGAGCTGGCGGGGGAGCGGCCGCCCGCTCCCTGGGACCGCATCTTGGAGGGGGACCTGGAGACCTGCCACTTTGAGTACCCGGGCAGCACCCACGCCTTCCGCAGCCGGGGAGCGGGCCTGCGGGCCCTGCGCAACACCGGGGAGGACGCCTGCACCGGCAGCCGTTGCCTCCGGGTCTCCGCCTGCGGCCTCCACGGCGGGGAAGAGGCCTGCTTCTACAAGCAGACCTACTACAGCTCCCAGGACTTTACCGACTCCCGGTACGACCCTTTCTTCGCCCCCCTGGCCTACCCCGGGCAGACCGTAAAAGTCAGCGCCAAGCTTTTGGAGAGTGAGAACCTTTCTGGCAGCTACCTGCAGCTTTACGCCAAAAACGGGGCCACAGGGGAGGTCTTCCGGGGGGAGCGCCTGCCCGCCGGGACGGACTGGCGGCAGCTGACCCTGTCGATCCCCGGAGGCCAGGAAGGCCCCATCCAGGAGGTGGGGGTGATTTCGGGCTCCACCGCCAGCGGCTTCGCCCAGGGGGACCTGGAGGCCTTTGTGGATGACCTGTCCATCGCCGGGGCGCCTGACTACCGCCTGGACTTCTCCCACATGGAGATGGACCAGTGGACTGGACTGCACCGGGAGGTGCCCCAGTTCGGGCGGTTCAAGGGGCACTGCGACATAGACGGCCCCTGGCTCTCCCTGTCCTGCGCGGACGTGGGGGAAGCCTACACCGGCCACCACCTGTGGCGGGATTACAAAGTCACCGCCACCCTGCGGCCGGAGGCGGGGGAGATCCACCTGCTCCAGGTGCGGGTGCAGGGGGCGCTGCGGTGTTACGCCGGGGGCTTCTGGGGCAAGGGAAACCTGGCCCTGCTGAAGAACAGCAAGGGCTACGTGCCCGTGGCCCAGACCCACTACCCCTGGGAGCCCGGCAAGGAGTACCGCCTGACTCTGGAGGCCAAGGGGGACCGGATCACCTTGTACGCGGAGGGGGAGGTGGTCCTCTCCTGGCGGGATGAGGAGCCTTACCCCCAGGGCTGCGCCGGCCTGGCAGTGCGGGAGGGCAGCCGTTGCCTCACCCGGGACTGGGTGATTGAGCCCGCCTAAAGAAAAATATGGAAAAAAGCAGACACACCACTTTACATCTCTCTTCGGGGCGGGTATAATCGCATTGTTTGTGTCTTTCGAGGAGAGACAGACCACAACTTGTAAAAAAGGGGAGTTACCAAATGAACATGCCGCGCGCGGAACATCCCAATCCCCAGTGGGAGCGGGCCAGCTGGAAGAACCTCAACGGCCTGTGGGACTTTTCGTTTGACTTTGGCTGCAGCGCCCTGGAGCGGGAGCTGTGGAAGGAGGAGACCTGGGACCGGCAGATCCTGGTGCCCTTCTGCCCGGAGAGCAAGCTCTCCGGCATCGGCTACACCGACTTTATGGACGGCGTGGCCTACCGCAGAACTTTCACCCTCACCGAGGAGGAGGGTAAGGGCCGGGTGCTGCTGCACTTCGGCGCCGTGGACTACGAGTGCGTCCTGGTGGTCAACGGTCAGAGGGCCGGCAGCCACAAGGGGGGCTACACCTCCTTCTCCTTCGACATCACCTCTTTCGTGACCGCCGGGGAGAACACCCTGTTCCTGGCGGTGCAGGACCACGTGCGCAGCGGCCTGCAGCCCAAGGGCAAGCAGGCGGACAAGTACTACTCCAACGCCTGCGACTACACCCGCACCACCGGCATCTGGCAGACGGTGTGGCTGGAGTTCGTGCCCGAAAATTACATTGTCTCCGCCCGGTACTACACCGACGTGGAAAACGGCAAGGTGACCCTCACCGGCGAGACCAAGGGGGCCGGCACCCTGACCGCCCAGGCCTCCTGGGAAGGCAAAGAGGTGGGGCGCGTGTCCCTGCCTGTGTCCGGGGGTTTCTTCTCCGCCCAGCTGGACCTGTCGGAGACCCACCTGTGGGAGCCCGGAAAGGGCGGCCTGTACGATCTGACCCTCACCTTTGGGGAGGACCGGGTGCAGAGCTACTTCGGCCTGCGCACCGCCAAGTTTGAGGGCCGGAAGTTCCTGCTCAACGGCAAGTCCCTGTTCCTGCGCACCGTGCTGGACCAGGGCTTCTACCCCGACGGTATTTACACCGCCCCCACCGAGGAGGACCTGGTAAAAGACATCCAGCTCTCTTACGACGCGGGCTTCAACGGCGCCCGGCTCCACGAAAAGGTCTTCGAGGCCCGGTTCCTGTACCACTGCGACCGGCTGGGCTACATCGTCTGGGGCGAGTACCCCAACTGGGGCATGGATCACTCCAACCCCCTGGCCACCGAGACCTACCTCAACGAGTGGAGCGAGGCCGTGGAGCGGGACTTCAACCACCCGGCCATCGTGGGCTGGTGCCCCTTCAACGAGACCTGGGGCTACCACGAGGAGAAGGAGCAGAACGCCCTGCTCTCCAGCATTTACAAGCTCACCAAGCGCCTGGACCCCACCCGCCCCTGCATCGATTCCAGCGGCAACTTCCGGGTGATGTCCGAGGTCTATGACATCCACGACTACGACCAGGACCCCGTCACCTTCAAGGCCCGGTGGAACGGCCTGACGGAGCTGGCAAAGCAGGGCCCCATCCCGGCGGACCACCCCTTCTTTACCGACACCCCCTGGGGAGAGCACGGCCACGCCCCCTTGTTCTGCCAGCCCTACGACGGCCAGCCCATCTACGTCAGCGAGTACGGCGGCATCCGCTGGGTGGACGAGTCCCTGGAGGGCTGGGGCTACGGCAACGCCCCCAAGACCGCCGAGGAGTTCTTCGCACGGTATAAGGGCCTGACGGAAGCATTGCTTCAGGACCCGGAGATCTGCGGCTTCTGCTACACCCAGCTCTACGACATCGAGCAGGAAGTAAACGGCCTTTACACCTACGGCCGCCAGCAGAAGTTCGACATCAACATTATCAAAGAGATTAACCAGCAGAAGGCCGCCATCGAGGACTGACGGCCCCACTGCCCAAGGCTCGCTCCCATTTTCCGGGGAGCGGGCCTTCTTTTTCCCGGGAAATGGCGGGATGGAATGTCTCTTGCTTTTCCAAGGGAGCCGTGGTATAATACTTGGGTATCGGCCGCTATGGTGGAATTGGCAGACACAAAGGACTTAAAATCCTTCGGGAGCGATCCCGTACCGGTTCGACCCCGGTTAGCGGCACCAGGCTGAGCCCGGACGCATTGCGCGTTCCGGGCTCAGTTTTTTCTTTTCGCTGGCGTATAGGATGGGTCTATTTTTCGCAGCGTAAACCCAGCAGCGTGACGCTGCGCGCAGTTCGCGACCCTCGCCTCTGCGGCGGTCGCGATTTTTATCCCCCGCCGACATGGTATCTATTTCGTCGCCCCAACCCACGTCGGAGCAAAGTTCGCCTTGCTCCTCCGCCACGCAAATAGTCTCGTTTGCGCCGGCTGTTCCCTTGCGAGCTGGGTCGCCGCGCCTTCGCTGCACTAGCAACTTTTTGCGGAAAAGGGCAGGGGCTTTGGTTCCCTAGATGCACAGTATTTTACTTGTCATCTATTTCGGCACCCCGCCTTATGGGGCAGGGGGGCTTGGGTCTTGCGGTTTTGCTTCTCAGAATTGGTCTGCGGCCTGGATGAGGGCTTGACGCCCGGCTCCTTTTGCCGGAGAGGGCAGCGGCTTTTCTGCCTGGCTGGTGGGGCTTTCGCGGCGGAATCTGGCGGGGAAAGACCTGTTCCCCAAAGATTTTGGAGATGTCTGTAAAAAAATTTCGCGAAGCGATTTACATTTCTGGTGCAGATATAGTATACTTAAGGCAGCTATGGGGGAGACCCAGAATTTTTCCAAAGGAGTTTTGCCTTATGTATTATCTCGGTATCGACCTGGGCGGCACCAATATTGCCGTCGGCATTGTGGACGAGGACAACAAGATCATCGCCCGCGCCACCTCCAAGACCAAGCTGGACAGCGCGGAGCAGGTGGCCGACGCCATGGCGGAGACCGCCCGGGCCGCTCTGGCTGCCGCCAGCATCACCCTGGACGACGTTCCGTGGATCGGCGTTGGCTCTCCCGGGACCATCAACAAGTCCACCGGCATCATCGAGTTCGCCAACAACCTGCCCTTCAAGAACACTCCCATGGTGCAGATGCTCTCCCAGCGTCTGGACGGGAAGAAGGTCTTGATGGAGAACGACGCCAACGCCGCGGCGTTCGGCGAGTACATGGCCGGCGCCCTGAAGGGCGCTGACAACGCCATCGCCATCACCCTGGGCACCGGCGTGGGCGGCGGTGTCATCATCGACCACAAGATCTACTCCGGCAGCAACTACGCCGGCGCCGAGTTGGGCCACACCGTCATCGTGGTGGATGGCCGTCCCTGCACCTGCGGCCGCCACGGCTGCTGGGAGACTTACGCCTCCGCCACCGGCCTGATCAAGACCACCAAGGAGCACATGGAGAAGGCCCCCAAGGATTCCCCCCTGTGGACCATTGTGGAAGGGGACATTGAGAAGGTCAACGGCCGCACCGCCTTCGACGCCATGCGCCAGGGCGATCCCATCGGCAAGGAGATCGTGGACGAGTACATCAAGTACCTGAGCGTGGGCATCGTGGATATGATCAACATCTTCCAGCCTGACATCCTGTGCATCGGCGGCGGCATCTCCAACGAGCGGGAGACCCTGCTGGCCCCCGTGCGGGAATTTGTGGCCAAGGAGCAGTACGCCATGAACTCCGCCAAGAAGACCCAGGTCTGCCGTGCCGAGCTGGGCAACGACGCCGGCATCATCGGCGCCGCTCTGCTGGGAAAGGAAGCGTAAGAAATGTCCGTGGAAATGGAGCGTTTCGGAAAGCTGCCTGACGGCCGGGAAGCCGCCCTGTACACCCTGCGGGGTACCGGGGGGCTGACATTGGTGGCCACCAACTACGGTTGCCGCATTGTGCAGCTGTGGGCCCCGGACAAGCAGGGCAAGCTGGGGGACGTGGTCCTGGGCCACCGCACCCTGCCGGAGTATTATGGCGCCAACTACCAGGGCGCCACCGTGGGACGGTACGCCAACCGCATCGGCGGGGCGTCCTTCACCCTGGGGGGAAAAGAGTACCCCTTGGCCCAGAACGACGGCAGGAACACCCTGCACGGCGGCCCCGGGGGCTTCCACCAGGTGCTGTGGGATTCCCAGGTGACGGACGGGGAGGAGCCCTCCCTGGTCTTTACCTACACCAGCCCCGACGGGGAAGAGGGATACCCCGGGAACCTGGAGATGACCGTGGCCTACACCGTCACCAAGGACAACAGCCTGGTGCTGGAGTACGCCGCCACCTGCGACAAGGAGACACCCTATAACCCCACCAACCACTCCTTCTTCAATCTCTCGGGAGATCCCCAGAAGGACGTGCTGGACACCTACCTGACCATCCACGCCAGCAACACCACCCCCGTCAGCGACGATCTCATTCCCGACGGCACGGTGGCCTCTGTGCTGGGCGGGCCGTTGGACTTTACCAACACCAAGCCCCTGGGCCAGGACATGTTCGCCGACGACCACCTAATCCAGCTGTGCGGCGGCTTCGACCACAACTTCTGCGTGGACGGAGAGGGCTTCCGGAAATTCGCCGAGGCCTACGAGCCGGAGTCCGGCCGGGTGATGGAGGTGTGGTCCGACCTGCCTGGGGTGCAGCTGTACACCTTCAACGGCGGGGACAGCGGCCTCACCGGCAAAGACGGCAAGCCCATGGGGCCCCACACCGCCTTCTGCCTGGAGACCCAGTTCTACCCCGACTCGGTGCACCACGCTGGGTTCCCCTTCCGGTATCTGCAGCCTGGTGTGCCCTTCGCCACCAAGACCGTTTACCGTTTCTCTGCGAAATAACAGGGAAGAGGGAGGGACCCTGTCTCTCCCTCTTTCTGAATGTTGGGAGGAAACCGCCATGAAGAAAGAGAAGTCCTGCGGCGCTGTGATCTACCGGGAGAACGACGGCATAGAGATCCTTCTCTTAAAGCATAAAAACGGCGGCCACTGGGCGTTCCCCAAGGGCCACGTGGAGAAGAAGGAGACCGAGGAAGAGACCGCCCTCCGGGAGATTCGGGAGGAGACGGGGCTGAAAGTGAAGCTGGACACCGGCTTCCGCCAGGCCGTGTCCTACTCCCCCAAGCCCGGGGTGTGGAAAGACGTGGTCTACTTCGCCGCCAAGTGCGAGCAATCCAAGACCACCCCCCAGGAGGAAGAGGTGCTGGAGCTGCGCTGGGAGTCCCCCGGCCTGGCCCTGGGCACCGTCACCTACGAAAACGACAGAAAGCTCCTCCAGGCCTTCCTGGAGTACTGGGAGAAGAAACCCAAGACCTGATCTGTCCCCAAGAAAGCCCCCGCCCGGCCCGCTGTTTTAGCGAGCTGGGCGGGGTTTCTTATTTGTAGTCCTGATCAGAAAAATCGCCTGGAACACACCCGCCCCTTTGTGCCGTGCTGCGGGAAGAAATTAAATAGCTAACCTTCCCCAAGAAAGACCTGCCCGGCCCGCTGTTTAAGGGACCCGGGCGGGGTTTCCTCGTTTAGGGGGCTTGTTCTATTCCGGGGACGAGCTCCATAGACATGGAGTACAGCGGCGAGAGGAGGCAGCGCCATGGACACGGAGAGCTTTGACAAGGTGGCGGAACAGATCCCCCTGTACCGGGAGGCCCTGCTGCAGGTGGGGACCGAAATCAAGGACCAGGCCTGGGACATCCGGGCAAGCCTGGGCCAGCCCTTGGGGATTTGGGGGCGGGACGGGCCCTGCTTTGTGGGGCCGGGCGGGCTCGTGTCCAGGGCCCCGGGGAACAGCCTTCCCCCAGTGAGCCGGGAGGACCTGGACCAGCTGTTTTTCCAGATCTGCGGCCAGTCTGTGTACAGCCACGAGGAGGAGCTGCGCCAGGGGTACGTGTCTTTGGAGGGAGGCTGCCGGGCCGGGGTCTGCGGGACGGCGGTGGTGGAGGCCGGGAAGGTCAAGAGCCTGCGGGATGTGACCAGCCTGGTGTTCCGCATCCCCAGGGAGCAGCGGGGCTGCGCCGACTGCCTGTTCCTGGCGGGGGTGGACTTTTCCGCCGGGGTGCTGCTGGTGGGGGAACCGGGCAGCGGCAAGACCACCCTGCTCCGGGACGCGGTGCGCTCCCTCTCCTGGGGGAAGTTCTCCCCCTGCCGCCGGGTGGCGGTGCTGGACCAGCGGGGGGAGCTGGGAGCCTTCGGCCTGGGGCCGGGGGCAGACCTGCTCCGGGGGTACCCCAGGGCGGCGGGGATGGAGACCGCCCTGCGGTGCCTCTCCCCGGAGTTTCTGGTGTGCGATGAGCTGGGAAAGGAAGACCTGCCCACGGTGAGCCGGTACGCCTTCGCCGGGGCCGGGCTGCTGGCCACCCTTCACGGCGGGGAGGAAGACCTGCTCCGCCGCCCCCTGGCCAAGGCCCTGCTGGAGACCGGGGCCTTTCAGACCGTGGCCTGCCTGCAAGGGCGGCAGCGGCCTGGGCAGCTGGGGGCGCTGTTTCGTGCGGAGGCCCAGGGGCAGGGGGAAGTCCTGCTCGCGAAGTGGGAGCCGTAAGGGGCCTGGGGGCGCTACTGGTGCTGCTCAGCGGGGGCCTGTGGGGGCTGTTCCAGGCCAAGAAGCTCTGGGACCGGGAGCGGCTGCTGCTGGATCTCTCCAGCCTGCTGCGCCGGTGCGCCGCCAGCATCCGCTACGCCGGGCGGCCTTTGGGGGAGTGGGTGCGGCAGGAGGAGAAGGCCTCACGGTTCTGCTGGGAGGCCGCCCGCCGCCCCTGCTTTGCCGCCGACCCCAGAGCGGCATTGGAGCAGGCCGGGAAAAGCCTGCTCACCCGGGAGGAGGACAGGGCGGTGTACCTGGGGTTTGTCCGGGGCCTGGGAGAGAGCGGGGTGCAGGACCAGCTGGAGCACATCCAGCTGTACGAAGCCCTGTTGGGGCCCTGCTTGGGAAAAGCCCGGGAGGAGCGGTCGGGGAAGACCCGGCTGTACCTGGCCCTGGGTCTGTTCTGCGGCATCACCCTGTGCCTTGCCCTGCTGTGACAGGCCGGAGAGAAAGGAAGGGAAAGCGCTTTGGACGTGGATCTGATCTTTCGCATTGCCGCCATCGGCATTATCGTGGCGGTGCTCAACCAGCTGCTGGTGCGCTCGGGCAGGGAGGAGCAGGCCATGATGACCACCCTGGCGGGGCTCATCGTGGTGCTGATGATGATCGTGGACCAGATCAACGACCTGTTTCAGACCATCAAGACCATCTTCGGCCTATGACGGGAATGGAAGTCTTTGCCTGGGGGGCCTGCGCGGTGTGCGTCTGCCTGCTGGCGGCCCTGGTAAAGCGGGGCAGCAAAGAGACCGCCCTGCTGATGACCGCCACGGCGGCGGTGGTCCTGCTGCTGGGGGCCCTTGACAAGGCCCAGCCCCTGTTCCGCCAGTTGGAGACCTTTTCCGGCCACAGCGGCCTGCCGGGGGAGTGCTTTGCCGTGCTGCTCAAGGCGGTGGGTATCGGCCTGGGGGGACAGTTCACCGGACAGCTGTGCCGGGACGGGGGAGAGAACTCCCTGGCCTGGGGCGTGGAGCTGGCGGCCAAACTGGGGATCCTCTGGGCGGCGCTGCCCCTGTTCCAGCAGCTGCTTCAGTGGCTCGAGACTTTGCTGCAGCTTTGAGAGGGGGTGTGCCTGTGTCCGGTGGGAAAAAGGCGGCGGTCCTGCTCCTTGTGGCCCTGTGCCTGCTCCTGCCGGGGAGCAGGGCCATGGCGGCGGAGGAAGACGATCTCTACGAGAGGAGCGGGGCCCAGTCTCTGTACGACAGCCTGGACGGGGACACCAAAGAGATGCTCTCCTGGGCCGGGGTGGAGGGAGCCATGGTGGGGGGAGACCTGGAGCTTACCGGCCTGTGGCAAGGGCTCTCCCAGTGGACGAGAGAGCAACTGGGGGAGCCCTTCCGGGCGTTGGCGGGCGTGGTGGCGGTGGCGGTGCTGTGCCGGCTGGCGGGCTGCTTTGAGGGGAAGCACCTGGGGGAGACCGCGCCCCTGGTGGGAAGCCTGGCCTGCGCCGTCCTGCTGCTGGAGCCTCTGCTGGGGCTGCTCCGGCAGGTGGAGGCCCTGGCCCAAAGCGCCTCGGCCTTTTTGGCGGCCAGCGTTCCCGTGTACGCCGGGCTGCTCCTGGCGGGAGGCGCCTCCGTCACCGGGGCCTCTTACAGCTTTCTCCCCCTGGCCGCGGGCAATGGAATTCCCCTGCTGGTAAACGGCTTTGTGCTGCCCCTGCTCCGGGTGTTTCTGGCCTTGTCCCTGGCCTGCAGCGTCTCCTCCGCCAAACTGGGGAAATTCACCTCCAGCCTGTACGGCGCGGCCAAGTGGACCCTGGCGGCCTCTGTCACCCTGTACTCCGGGCTGCTGTCCATCCAGACGGCCCTCAACGCCCAGGTGGACGCGGCCTCGGGGAAGACGGCAAAGCTTCTGGCCTCCTCCGCCATCCCCATTGTGGGCGGGGCATTGGGAGACGCGGTGGGGGCCATCCAGAGCAGCCTGCTGCTGGTGAAGTCCGGGGTGGGCGCCTTTGGAATTTTGGCGGCGCTGTGCCTGTTCGCCCCGGCCATGATACAGGCGGGAATGTGGATCTCCGTGTGCACCCTGGGGCAGATCGCCGGGGACCTGCTGGAAGTGCCTAAGCTCTCTGGGCTGCTGGGGGCTTTGGGCAGCGCCGCCAAAATGGCCCTGGCGGTGCTGTGCAGCATCTTCTGTGTCACGGTGGTGACGGCGGCGGTGGTGCTCTTTGTGAAAGGAAGCTTATGAGTGACGTGCTGGAAGCCGCCGGGGCGGCGTGTCTGTTCCTTGTGGGGTCGGAGCTTGTCACCCGGCTGTGGGAGGAGGACAAGACCCTGGCCTTTGCCCGGGGCCTGGCGGTGCTGGTGGTGCTCTTAGGGCTGGTGGGGGCGCTGTTTACCGGGGAGTGGGACCTGGAGCTGCCCCAGGCCCAGGGGGAGGCCGCCGGCCAGGAGCTGCGCTCTTTCGTGGAGGAGGAGACCCAGGCCGCCGTGGAGGAGGAGCTGGAACGCTCCCTTTTGGGGCTGCTGGAGGCGGGCGGCGTGACCGCGGAAAAAATCCAGGTGGAGACAGATATTGGAGAGGAGGGCGGCATAGAATGTACCGGGGTGGAGCTTTGGTTTGCCTACCCCTCCCAGGAGGAGCGGGCCCTGGCCCTGCTCCGGGGGGTGCTGGGGGAGGAGCTTTCGATCCGCACCCAGACAGGGGGTGGGTAGCTTGAAGAAAGAGACGCTGCTGGGGTGGGGGAAGAAGCTCCCTCTGGGGAAGGCGGCCGTGCTGTTGGGGATCTGCGGCATCGCCCTGCTCTGCGCCGGCAGCCTGTGGGACAGCTCTCCCGCGCCCCAGGAGGAAGGGGACGCTCCCCAGGAGGATGGGGCTGCCTACCGGGAGGAGCTGGAGGAGGACCTTCGGGCACTGGTACGGGCCATCACCGGGGAGGAGTCCCCCCAGGTTCTGGTCACCCTGGAGGACCAGGGAGAGCACGTCTACGCCCAGGACAGCTCCCACAGCGCCCAGACCAGGGAGGGGGAGGAGGACAGCTCCTCCCAGACAGGCCATGTGATCCTCAAGGACCGGGAGGGGAACCAGCATGCCTTGGAGATCACCCAGGGAAGCCCCCAGATCAAAGGGGTGGTAATCGTCAGCGCCCGGGGCGGGGAGGCCCAGTTTCAAGAGCGGCTGACCATGGCTGTGCGCACCGCCCTGGACCTGCCCTCCACCAGGGTCCTTGTGACGGAAGCAGGGTAACATCACACAACAGGAGGTACTGACAATGAAGATCGGGAGAAAACAGCTGGTCCTGGCTTCCATGATCCTGGCGCTGGGGGCCGCGGTCTATCTCAACTGGCAGTTCGCGGGGACGGGCCAGCTCCCCCTGGAGGAGGAAGAGGACCCCTCCAGCCAGCTGGGGGCGGCCCAGCTGGTGAACAATGCCTACGTGGAGACCGTCAACGACACGGTGGAAAGCGAGGCTTCCCAGAGTGGGAGCGAGGATGTGCTGTCCCAGGTCCGGCTGGACCGGCAGAACGCCAGGGACCAGGCCACGGAGCTGTTAGACCAGGTGCTGGAAGGGGTGGAGTCCGATCCCCAGGCGAAGCAAACCGCCGTGGAAGAGGCCTCCGCCCTGGCCCAGAACATCCTGCGGGAAACCAATGTGGAGAACCTGCTGGCCGCCAAGGGCTATGAGGACAGCGTGGCCGCCATCTCCGGGGAGAAGTGCACCGTGGTGGTGGCGGGGGAGCTCACCAGCGCCGACGTGCTTATCGTCCAGGAGGCGGTGGTGGAGCAGACCGGCTTTACCGCGGATAAAATCAAGATCGTTGGCACAAAGTAGTTGTTTTGCTGGGAACTTGTGGTATAATAGCTTCATAGCGACCGGTGGGCCGCGGCGAAGCTTGAAAATTGCAGGAACCCTTGGGAAGAAGCAGGCTCGCCGCACATTCGCGGCGGGCTTTTTCCCTTTCGCGGCCCTTTTAGAAAGAGAGGAAGTGCGGGAATGACCAGAAGACAAGCGAGAGAACAGGCCTTCTGCCTGCTGTTTGAGCAGGCCGTGGGAGGCGCTCCCATGGAGGAGATCCTCCAGTCCGCCCAGGAGGCTCGGGACTTTGTGCCCGGCTCCTACGCCGAGGAGGCGGCCCTGGGGGCTGAACGAAACCAGGGGAACATCGACAAGGTGATCGGGGAGAACATCCGGGGCTGGAGCCTGACCCGGCTGTCCAAAGTCACCCTGGCCCTGCTGCGGCTGGCGGTGTACGAGCTGCTCTACGACGACACCATCCCTCCCAGCGTGTCCATCAACGAGGCGGTAGAGCTGGCCAAGACCTACGGCGGCAAGGACGACGCCTCTTACGTCAACGGGGTGCTGGCCTCTGTGGCCAAGGCCCACTGCGCCCCCCGGGAGAACAGCGGTGAATGAGCGCTGCCTGGGCATAGACACCAGCAACTACACCACCTCCGCCGGGGTCTTCCAGGGCGGAAGGGTGGTGCGAAACGAGAAGATGCTCCTGCCGGTCAAGCCCGGGGAGCGGGGCCTGCGCCAGAGCGACGCGGTGTTCCACCACGTGCGGCAGCTGCCCCAGGTGCTGGAGCCCGCTCTCTCTCTGGGCCCGGCACAGGCCATCGGGGTGTCCGTCACCCCCACCACGGAGGAGGGCTCTTACATGCCCTGCTTCCTGGTGGGAAAGGGCTTCGCCCGCTCCCTGGGACAGGCCTGGGGGGCGCCGGTGGAGGAGTTCTCCCACCAGCAGGGTCACCTGGCGGCGGCGCTGTACTCCGCCGGGCGGCTGGATCTGCTGGAGCTGCCCTTTCTGGCCTTTCACGTGTCCGGGGGCACCACCGAGGCCTTACTGGTGGAGCCCGGCCCCGACGGCATCCCCCTGCCCAGAAGGGCGGCGGGGTCCCTGGATCTGAAAGCCGGACAAGCCGTGGACCGGGTGGGGGTCATGCTGGGGCTCTCCTTCCCTTGCGGCCCGGCCCTGGAGCGGGAGGCCCTCCAGTGGGAGGGCCCGGTTTCCGCCAAGGCGGTGCTCAAGGGCCTTGACTGCTCCCTGTCCGGGGTGGAGAACCAGTGCAGGAAGCTCTGGGAAGCGGGCCACACCAAGGCGGAGGTGGCCCGCACCTGCCTGGAGTGGATCTTAAAGACCCTGGACGCCATGTGCGAAAAGCTCCTTTTGGAGTACGGCCCCCGGCCGGTGGTGTTCTCCGGCGGGGTGTGCTCCAACTCCATCCTCCGGGAGAAGCTGGGGGAGAAGTACGGCGCGGCCTTCGCCGCCCCAGAATTCTCCTCGGACAACGGGGCCGGGGCGGCGATCCTGGCCTGGAAAAAGAGGTTTGGCTCATGACATCTTCCATTCTCACCGTCTCTCAGGTGAACTTCTTTCTCAAGTCCCTCATCGAGGGGGACGGCAGGCTTTCGGACGTGCTGGTCACCGGGGAGATCTCCAACTTCACAGACCATTACCGGTCGGGGCACCTGTACTTCTCTTTGAAGGACGAGAAGTCGGTGCTCAAGGCGGTGATGTTCTCCTCCGCCGCCCGGCGGCTGCGCTTTCGGCCGGGGGACGGGATGAAGGTCATCATCCGGGGAAGGGTCTCTGTGTACGAGCCCACCGGCCAGTACCAGCTCTACGCCGAGGACATGCAGCCCGACGGCGTGGGGGCTTTGAGCCTTGCCTACGAGCAGCTCAAGGAAAAGCTGGCGCAGGAAGGGCTTTTCGACCAGGACAGGAAGCGCCCCATTCCCCGGTATCCGGCGTCCATCGGGGTGGTCACCTCGCCCACAGGGGCGGCGGTGCGGGACATCCTGCAGATCACCGCCAGGCGCTGGCCCGCAGCCCAGATTATCCTGTGCCCGGTGCTGGTCCAGGGGGAGGGAGCCCCCGCACAGCTCATCCAGGCGGTGCGGGAGCTGAACCGGAAAAACGCCTGCGACGTGATTATTTTAGGCCGGGGAGGGGGCTCCCTGGAGGACCTGTGGGCCTTTAACGACGAAGGCCTGGCCCGTGCCGTGGCGGCTTCCCAGATCCCGGTGGTGTCGGCGGTGGGCCACGAGACGGACTTCACCATCTGCGACTTCGCCGCCGACCTGCGGGCCCCCACCCCCAGCGCCGCGGCGGAGCTGTGCACCCCCGACCGGGAGGAGCTGCTGCCCAGGTTCCTGTCCCTCAACCGGTACTTCCGACAGCAGGCGGCGGACACCGTGGCGGCCCTTCGCCAGGCGGTGGACATTTTGGTGGAGAATTCCCCCCTGGGCCAGGCGGACGGGTTCCTTTCAGGGCATTGGCAGCGGCTGGCTCACCTGGACGAGAACCTGAAAAACGCCATGGCCCGCCAGGTGGAGGAAGGGCGGGGCAAGCTCTCCCTGTACGCCGAGAAGCTGGACGCCCTGAGCCCCTTGAAGGTCCTGTCCCGGGGCTACGCCGTGGTGCTGGACGAGAAGGGCCGGGCGGTCCGGGACGCCGGGGAGCTCACCCCGGGAGAAGTGGTGACCCTTCGGGTGAACCGGGGTCAGGCCACAGCGAAAGTGTTGGAAAGGAGCGGCAGCGATGGCGGCGAAAAAAATGAACTTTGAGGAAGCGATGGCCAGGCTCTCCCAGATTGTGGAGAAGCTGGAGACGGGGGAGGAGTCCCTGGAGAACTCCATGAAGCTCTTTGAGGAAGGGGCCAAGCTCTCGGCCCAGTGCTACCAGATCTTGGAGAAGGCCCAGCAGAAGGTGACGGAGCTCACCGCCGTGGAGGAGGAGACGGAATGACCACACAGGAACAGGCGGCCTGGTACCGCCAGAAGATCGAAGAGGCCTTGGAGCAGGCCCTGCCTGCCCCCCGGGAGGGAGACCTCTCCGGGAAGGTGCGGGAGGCCATGCGGTACAGCCTGCTCAGCGGGGGCAAGCGGATCAGGCCCATCCTCGCTCTGGCCTTTTGTGAGGCCTGCGGGGGAGAGGCCCTGTCCGCCCTGCCCTTCGCCTGCGCCGTGGAGATGATCCACACCTACTCCCTCATCCACGACGACATGCCCTGCATGGACGATGACGACCTGCGCCGGGGCCGGCCTACGAACCACAAGATCTACGGGGAGGCCATGGCCCTACTGGCAGGAGACGGTCTGCTCACCCTGGCCTTCCAGCAGGGGCTGTCCTTCCAGGGGGACCCTGCCGCCGCCCGGGACGGGGCCAGGCTCTTGGCGGAGTACGCCGGAGCCCAGGGCATGGTGGGCGGCCAGTGCATCGACCTGGAGCAGGAGGGGAAGGAGGTCACCCTGGAGATTTTGGCCCAGATGGACCGGGGCAAGACAGTGGCGCTCATCGCCGCGGCCTGCGCCATGGGCTGCACCGCCGCCGGCGCGGGAGAGAAGGAGCTTCAGGCCGCCAGGCAGTTCGCCTTTGGCCTGGGCATGGCCTTCCAGCTGCGGGACGACGTGCTGGACGTGCTGGGGGACGCCGCCAAACTGGGGAAGAACACGGGGATGGATTCCGCCCGGGATAAGCGGAATTACGTGTCTCTACTGGGGGTGGAAGAGGCCCAGCGGCTGGTGGAGCAGTACACGAAAGAGGCATTGGACGCCCTGGAGGCCTTCCCGGGAGACACCACCTTCCTGCGGGAGTTTGCCCTGTCCCTGGTGGAGCGGGAGTCTTGAGCCGGGTCCTCCGCTGGCGCATCCCGGCGCAGTGGGCCGGCCGGACAGTGCAGGACTACCTCCGGCGGGGGCTGGGGTTTTCCTCCAGCGTGGTGATCGAACTAAAGCACAGCCCGGGAGGGCTTCTCAAAAACGGGGAAGCCTGCCGCAGCGTGGACTTGCTGCAAGAAGACGACCTGCTCACCCTGACCTTTCCTAAGGAGCCCATGGAGTACCCGCCGGCGCCGGGGGAGCTTTCCGTGCTGTGGGAGGATGAGGACTTCCTCATCGTCCACAAGCCGCCGGCCATGCCGGTGCATCCCTCCCCGGGCCACGACAGGGACAGCCTATTAAACCGGGTGGCCTACCACTACCAGAGCACCGGGCAGTCCCACCGGGTGCGGCCCCTGTACCGGCTGGACCGGGACACCTCCGGGGTGCTGGTGCTGGCAAAGCACCGGGCCGCCGCGGGGGCGGGAACAGAGAAGCGCTATCTTGCCCTGTGCCAGGGGGAGCTCGCCGGGGAGGGCACCATCGACCAGCCCATAGGCCTGGGGACAGAGAGCAAGATCCGCCGGGTGACGGGCACAGGCCAGCGGGCGGTGACTCACTGGCGGGCCCTGGCCCAGGGCGGGGGACACACCCTGCTGTGCCTTTCCCTGGAAACAGGCCGGACCCACCAGATCCGCTGCCATATGGCGGGGATCGGCCACCCCCTGGCGGGGGACGACCTGTACGGGGGGAGCAGGGAATGGGTCCCCCGGCAGGCGCTGCACTGCGCCGCGGTGCGGCTCACCTGCCCGGCCCTCGCCATGGACCGGACTTTTACCTCCCCGCTGCCTCGGGACCTGACATCGCCCTTTCCCTGGCTGCCCAGCTGGGAGGAACTTTGTAAGGAGGACATCTTATGCCTGCCTGTCTGACCCACTATCATTTCGCCAAAAACGTGCTGGCCCGGCTCTCTCAGGAGGAGGGGCAGGGAATCCAGGAGTGCCCCTTTTACTGGGGCGCCCAGGGGCCGGACTTCCTGTTCTGCCACCGGTACCTGCCCTGGATGAAGGGCCGGGACCTGCGGGACTACGGGGACAAGCTCCACAGCGAGACAAAGCCCTCCCAGACGTTTCAGTCTCTGCGGAACTTCCTGGAGCGCCACAAGGACCCGGCCTACCGGTCCTATGTGCTGGGCTTTGTCTGCCATTACGCCCTGGATTCCACCGCCCATCCCTACGTCAACGACCTGGCGGCCCACCTGCGGAAGACCCGGCCCTGGGAGACCCAGTCCACCATGCACGGGGAGGTGGAAGCCGCCCTGGACGCCATCGTCCTCCGGCGGGAGACGGGGATGCTGCCCTCGGAAGTCCACTTAAAGAGGATGTTCCCCAAAAATGAGGGGGTGCAGCGGCGGATCGCCAAACTGTACGCCGCCCTGCTGCTAGACCTGTACGGGGAGGACGTGCCCGAGGCCCTGGTGCTCCAGGCCACCCGGGACGCCCACCTGGTCTTCGCCCTGCTCAACGACAGGACCGGCCTGAAGCGCCAGGTGTTCCAGCGGCTGGAGCGGGGAAAGCCCGGGAAGATCACCTCCCACCTGGTGCCCATCACCGAGGACGACGGGGTGGACTACGCCAACATCCAGCGCCAGCCCTGGGGGGACCCGCCCTCCAGCCAGAACTTCTTCGACCTGATGGACCAGGCAGAGAACCTTGCCCTGGAACTCATACGCCGCTTCCAGACCGGGGACTTCGCCCGGCTCACCGGGGAGAGGCCCTTTGGATAAAAAGAAAAAGCAGGAAAGGGTGAACCTTCCTGCTTTTTTCGCCGGGGGAGAACATAAAAAGAAAAAAGAGCCCCTTCGAAAAGGCGGCTCCTTGTTTCTCTTACTCGGTGGGACTGATCAGACAGCCCGGGTGACCTTGCCGGAACGCAAGCAACGGGTGCAGGCGTACACGCGCTTGGGCGTGCCGTTGACTACCGCCTTGACGCGCTTGATGTTGGGCTTCCAGGTCCGGTTGGAACGTCTGTGGGAATGGGACACCTTGATGCCGAAGGAAACGTCCTTTCCGCAAAAATCACATTTTGCCATCTTCTGCACCTCCTTAAAAGAGCGGACTCGAAATTTGCAACGAATAGAATTATAGCAGATTCCCCCGGGGAATGCAAGTTTTTTTTCAAGGGAATTGTGTTTTTTCTGGAAATAGGGTATAATCCAATTCGTACAAGGAGGTTTGCCATGTTATTCGATGTGATCCGGCAGCTCAGCGTGGGGCAGCAGGTGGACTTTTCCCAGGTGCTGGCCCAGGTGCTTTCCGTTCTCTTTGTGATCCTCTGCATCCTGCCCCTCCACGAGTTCGCCCACGGCTGGGTGGCGGGGAAGCTGGGGGACCCCACCGCCAAACTGGCAGGCAGGCTCACCCTGAACCCCTTGGCCAGCGTGGACCCCATGGGGGCTTTGGCGCTGCTGCTCTTTGGCTTTGGCTGGGCAAAGCCCGTGCCTGTGGACAGCCGTTACTTTAAGAAACCAAAACAGGGCATGGCCCTGACCGCGCTGGCGGGGCCGGTGGCCAATCTGCTGGCGGCCCTGGCCGGGGCCCTGGTCATGGCGGCCATGGAGGCCTTCGCCACCGCCACCACCGTGACTTTGTTTTTCTTCAACGCCCTGTATTATTATGTTTTGGTGAACATCTCCCTGGCGGTGTTCAATCTCCTGCCCATCCCGCCCCTGGACGGCTCCAGGATCCTGGGGGCCTTCCTCAGCGACAGAATGCTCTCCGTTTACTACCGCTACCAGAATGTGTGCTCCCTCATCGTCTTCGTACTCATCCTCTCCGGGGCCATGTCCGGCCCCCTGTACCGGGCCCAGACGATTTTGGGTAACGCCATCTTCTCCCTGGCGGAAGCTCCCTTCAGGGCTTTTGGGGTGCTGTGATGGAGAAGCTGCAGTATGAGCTGGACGTGTTCCAGGGACCTTTGGACTTGCTGCTGGCGCTGATCGCCAAAAATAAGATAGAGATCACCGACATTCCCATCGCCCAGCTGCTGGAGCAGTACATGGAGCAGATCCGCCAGATGCAGGAGGCGGATATGGACGTGGCCAGCGAGTTTTTGGAGATGGCCGCCCGGCTGGTGCAGATCAAAGCCGCCTTCTTGCTGCCCAGAAAGGAAGAGGAGGAAGACCCCCGGCTGGAGCTGGCCGGGCAGCTGCTGGAGTACCAGCAGTGCCAGCGGGTGGCGAAAGAGCTGGGGAGGCGGGGAAATTTCGACTCTCTGGTGCGGGCGCCGGAGAAACTCTCCCCGGACCTGACGTACCGCCGCCGCCACGACCCCAGGGAACTGGCCCAGGCCCTGGCCGCGGCCTGGGGCAAGGGGAAGAGCCTGCTGCCCCCCAAGCCGGAGAGCTTCTCCGCCCTGGTGACAAAGAAGATCGTCTCCGTGGCGTCCCAGGTGGTGTTTGTGCTGCGCCAGCTGTGGAAGGGCAAACGGGTGCGTTTCCAGGCCCTGTTCGCCGGAAAGCACGACCGCTCCGAGCGGGTGGCGGCGTTTCTGGCGGTGCTGGAGCTTGTCAAGGACAAGCGCATCCGCATCGAGGGACAGGGAGACGAGGAAGAAGTGTTCCTGCTGGAAAGGGGGAAGTGACATGGACCGGGAGAAATTGAAAGGCCAGATAGAGGCCATTCTCTTCGCCGCCGGGGAGCCGGTGGCATTAGAGCGCATCGCCCAGGTGCTGGGCCTGCGCACCTACGCGGTGGAAGAACTGCTGGAGGAACTGCAGGAAAAGTTCAACGCCCCCGGCAGCGGCATTCGGCTGCTGCGATTGGAAAACACCGCCCAGTTCACCTCGAACCCCGCCTTTATCCAGCCGGTGCGGGAGGCGCTGGAACTGAAGCGCAACGCGCCCCTGTCCCAGGCGGCCATGGAGGTGCTGGCGGTGGTGGCCTACAACCAGCCGGTGACCAAGGCCTTCGTGGAACAGGTCCGGGGGGTGGACTGCTCGGGGGTCATCGGCAGCCTGGTGCAGAAGGAGCTTTTGGAGGAGCGGGGCCGGATGGAACTGCCCGGCCGGCCGCTGCTCTACGGCACCACGGAAAACTTCCTGCGGTGCTTCGGGCTCTCCTCCATCGAGGAGCTGCCCCCGCCCCCCAGAGAGGAAGAGGAGGGTCCCCAAGGCGGGGCTCCCCAGGAAATCATCCCCGAGTGAGAAAGGCTGTGTGACATGATCGTTCTCCTAGTGATCCTCGGGATCTTGCTGCTGCTCTTTCTCCTGACGCTGCTGCCCTTGCGTGTGGCGGTGGCCTTCCGGGAGGAGTTCTCGGTGGAACTGCGCTGGCTGTGGTTCCGGTTCCCCCTGTGGCCCCAGGAGGAGCAGCCCTCCCAGGAGGAAGCTCCCCCGGAGGAAGGGACTCCCGGCTCCCCCTGGAGCAAAGTCCGGCGGGGGATTGAGAAAGTCCGGGCCCTGCTGAGAAAGAGGGGGCTCTCCGGACTTTTGGAGACCCTGGGGGAGCTCTCCCGGCTGCTGAAGGACGCCGCCGGGAAACTGGGCCGCAGGGTGCGGCTGCGGGAATTTGACCTTTACGTGTGCCTGGGGGGCGAGGAAGACGCCGCCCTGGCCGCCATACAATACGGGCAGGTGTCCGGGGCGGTGTACGCCGCCTGCGGGGTGATTCTCAGCCTGCTCCCCTGCAAAAAGGCGGGGGTCACGGTGGACCTGGACTACGGCTCCCGGGAGACCACGGCCCTGTTTTCCGCCAGGGCTTCCATTCTCCCCCTGTTTGTGCTGGGGGAGGCCTGGCATCTTTTTTGGAACGGACTGCCGCTGCTGCGAAAGCTCCAGGTGGCAGGGAACATACCCCCTCGGGGAAAGAAAGGATAGGTTTTGAGCTATGAGCGAAAACCAGTTGAACGGCTTTTTGGGCGTGACCATGGACAAGATCAAGGAAATGGTGGACGTGAACACGGTGATCGGGGATCCCATCCCCACCCAGGACGGCACCACCGTCATCCCCATCTCCCGGGTGAGCTACGGCTTCGCCTCGGGGGGGACGGACCTGCCCTCTAAGGCCCAGCCCAACAAGGGCCTGTTTGCCGGAGGCAGCGGCGCCGGGATCACCATCACCCCCATCGCCTTTCTGGCGGTGAAGAACGGCAGCGTGCGCATCCTCCAGATCGAGCCCTACTTCAGCCCCGTGGACCGGGTTTTGGAGAAGATCCCCGACGTGATGGACAAGCTCAACGCCCTGGTGCAGAACTTCCGGGGGGAGCAGCCCTCGCAGGAGGAGCCCCAGCCCCAGGGAGAGGAGATCCTGTCCCAGGAGTAAGGCATAGGCCCCAAGCCCCTTCGCATAGCTTTGCTGGGGAGGGGAGACCATGGGGAGACTGAAATACTTAGCCGGACTGGCCGCGGCCCTTGTGCTGTTTTCTGGGATGAGGGCCGGGGCGGCGGAGCCTGCCCTGTCCGCCAAAAGCGCGGCGCTGCTGTCCGGGGCCACAGGGGCTGTGCTGTGGGAACGCCAGGGGAGAGAACCCCTGCCCATGGCCAGCACCACCAAAATCATGACGGCGCTGCTCGCTTTGGAGGCGGCGGAGGACCTGGGAGACCCTGTGGTGACCATCACCCAGGAGATGACCCAGGTGGAGGGCTCCTCCATGGGGCTGCTGCCGGGAGACCAGATCTCCCTCTCCGGCCTGGCGGCGGGAATGCTGCTGTCCTCTGGGAACGACGCGGCCAACGCCGCCGCCCTGTTCCTGGACGGCAGCCTGGAAGCCTTCGCCCAGCGGATGAACCAGCGGGCCCAGGACCTGGGCCTGACCGGCACCCACTTTGTCACCCCCTCGGGGCTGGACGATGAGGGGCACTGTTCCACCGCCGTGGACCTAGGGCTGCTGGCCCGGGAGGCCCTGCGGCTGCCGGCTTTTTTGGAGCTGTGCTCCTCCCGGACCTGGGAGGCCGCCTGGGCGGAGCCGGAGAAAACCGTGACTTTGGAAAACCACAACCGGCTTTTGGGCAGCTACGACGGCTGCCTGGGGGTGAAGACAGGCTACACCCAGAAGGCCGGCCGGTGCCTCGTGTCCGCCGCCCGGCGGGAGGGGGTGCTGCTGATCGCGGTGACCCTGGACGCCCCCGACGACTGGGAGGATCACAAGGCGCTGCTGGACTACGGCTTCTCCCAGGTGGAGCGGTACAGGCTCCGGGGGGAGCGGTGGGAAACCGCCCTGCCGGTGGCCGGCGGCGAGAGGGAGCAGGTGAAAATCACGGGAGAGCTGGGGGAGGTCTTCGCCCTGGCCCCCGGGGACCGGGATTCCTTAGAGCTGCAGGCGGTCCTGCCCAGGTTCCTCTACGCCCCGGTGGGGGCGGGGGAGACAGTGGGCGAGCTGCGGGCCTTGTTAGACGGGGCGGTGGTGTCCTCCGTCCCCCTGCAGGCGGCGGAGGACTGCCCCAGCCCATGAGAGAGAAGGAGAGTTGCGCCTATGGCGGAAAAAGAGAGAGTGCAGAAAGTGCTGGCAGCCTGGGGCGTGGCCTCCCGGCGGAAGGCGGAAGAGCTCATCGCCCAGGGGCGGGTCACCGTAAACGGCAGGCCCGTCAAGCTGGGGGACGGCATGGTCCCTGGAAAAGACCTGCTGGCCGTAGACGGGGAGCCCGTGGCTCAGGTTCGGGAGAAGGTGTACCTGGCCCTGCACAAGCCCAGGGGCTTCGTCACCACCCTGCGGGACGAGCGGGACAGAAAGTGCGTGGCCCAGCTGGTGGAGGACGTCCCCGTCCGGGTGTACCCGGTGGGGCGGCTGGACAAGGACTCCGAGGGCCTGCTGCTCATGACCAACGACGGGGAGTTCGCCAACAAGGTGGCCCATCCCAAAAGCCACGTGGCCAAGACCTACCGGGTGACAGTGCGCCCCCAGGTCAACGAGGAGCAGCTCACCAGGATGAGCACCGGCGTGGTCATTGACGGGAGAAAGACCGCCCCGGCCAAGGTCCGAGTGCTGCAGCAGGAACAGGGCCGGGTGGTGCTGGAGATCGTCCTGTACGAGGGGCGCAACCGGGAGATCCGGAAGATGTGCGAGGCCCTGGGGCTGGAAGTGGCCCGTCTAAAGCGGGTGGCCATCGGCCCGGTGCGGCTGGGGATGCTCCAGCAGGGCAAACACCGGGAGCTGACAAAAGAGGAGATCCGGGGCCTTTTAGCGGAGGCCGGGAAAGGAAAAGGAGGAGAGCAGCGTGATACAGATCCTTCCCATGGAGGACAGAGAAAAAGAGCGGGAACTGCTGGCCCAGGCAGACGGGGCCGGCGATAAGGCCAGGGTCCTGGCCATGACGGACCGGGGCGAGCAGGTGGGCGCCGTGGCGGTGGAGCTGCGGGGCGCGCAGCTGCGGATCTTGCGGCTGTGGGCCGGGGACTACGATTTTTCGGAAAAGCCCCAGGGGGAGACAGCCTTCTTCCTGGACACGCTCATGCGCTCGGCGGCCTCTTACGGGGAGACCTTCGGCGCCACGGAGATCGTCACGGCCTTCCCGGACTTTTTTGATTTCTTTAAAGCCCGGGGCTTTGAGGTGGACGACACCCACGCCTTTACCCCCATGAGCACCATTGTGCGCTACGAGTGACGCCGCGGGCCCTCTGGGCCCGTTTTTCGCGGAGAGGGGTTCTTTCTTAAGATTCTCTGAAAGTATGGGAAATCCCTTGCATGAAAGAGCCGTGGTATGGTACAATCATTACTTAGGGCAGCAGGGCTTCTCTTCTGGGAGAGGGGAAGGGGCGCTGCCAGAGAACGCGCCGGCTGGGCGCCCGCAGAGAGGGTGACTTACGCTGAAAAGCATGACAGGATACGGCCGCCAAGAAGCCATGGTAGGCGGCAGGCACATGATCTTTGAAATCAAGTCCGTCAATCATAAATATTTCGAGTGCAGCTTCCGGATCACCCGGGGCTACGCTTTTTTGGAAGACAAGCTGAAATCGTACCTCCAGGGGGAGATCTCCCGGGGAAAGGTGGATGTGTACTTGCAGATTGAGACCTTGGAAGACGCCGACGTGCAGGTGCAGGTGAACCACTCCCTGGCCGCCGGCTACTGCCAGGCTTTCCGGGAGCTGCAGGAGCGCTATGGCCTGCCCGACGGCCCCAGCCTGGCCTTGCTCTCCCGGTACCAGGACATCTTCACCGTGCACCGGGCCCCCGAAAACGAGGAGGAGATCTGGCAGGCGGTGTTGGAAGTGGCCCAGCCCGCCCTCGACTCCTTCCTGCGCATGCGGGAAGTGGAGGGGGAAAAGCTGCGGGAGGACATCCTCTCCCGGGCGGAGAAGATCCTCACCCTGGTGGACCAGGTGGAGGAACACACCCCCCAGACCGTGGCCGACTACCAAGAGCGGCTGCGGGGGAAGATTCAGGAGCTGCTGGGGGACGCCCACTTAGACGAGCAGCGGGTGCTCACCGAGGTGGCGGTGTTCGCCGACAAGGTGGCGGTGGACGAGGAGACCGTGCGGCTGCGCAGCCATTTCCAGCAGCTGCAGAAGCTCTCCCAGTCCCAGGACCCGGTGGGCCGCAAAATCGACTTCCTGGTCCAGGAGATGAACCGGGAGGCCAACACCATCGGCTCCAAGTCCGTCAACTCCCAGATCGCCTACCTGGTGGTGGACATCAAGTCCGAGATTGAGAAAATCCGGGAACAGGTCCAGAACGTGGAGTGACCGCATATGAAACTGGTGAATATCGGGTTCGGCAACCTGGTCAACGGGGAGAAAGTGGTGGCTGTGGTCAGCCCAGAGTCCGCCCCCATCAAACGCATGGTCCAGGAAGCCAAGGAAAAGGGGATCCTCATCGACGCCACCTTTGGACGCAAGACCAAGGCGGTGCTGCTCATGGACAGCGGCGATGTGGTCCTCTCCGCCATCCCGCCGGAAAAGGTGGGGGAGCGGTTCCAGGAAAAAGAAGAACAGGAGGCGTCTGCCACATGAACGAAGGTCTGCTGGTCGTGATCTCCGCCCCCTCCGGCGGAGGGAAGGGTACGATTTTAAAAGAGCTGTTTGCCAAGGACGACAACCTGGTGCTGTCTGTCTCCGCCACCACCCGAAGCCCCCGGCCCGGGGAGGAGCACGGGAAACAGTACTACTTCCTGCAGAAGGAGGAGTTCGAGGAGTTGATTTCCCAGGGAAAAATGCTGGAGTACGCCCAGTACGTGGGAAATTATTACGGCACCCCCCGGGAGCCCGTGGAGCAGTGGATGGCCCAGGGCAAGGACGTGGTGCTGGAGATCGAGGTGCAGGGAGGCGCTCAGATCAAGAAGCTCATGCCCGGGTGCGTGTCTATCTTCATCCTGCCTCCCTCCATGGAGGTGCTGGAAAAGCGCCTGCGGGACCGGGGCACCGAGGAGGACGCCACCGTGCGCAAACGCCTGGAAAAGGCCCGGGAGGAGATCCCCCACGCCAAGGACTATGATTACGTGGTGTTCAACGACCGGCTGGAGGACGCCGTGGAAGACCTGCGGGCCATCCTCCGGGCGGAGAAGAGAAAATATCATCGCAACGAAACTGCTGTAGAAAGGGTGCTGGATCATGCTGAAACCGTCCGCTAACATTATCAAAACTCCCCATAAGAGCTACTATTCCCTGGTGATCGCCGTGGCAAAGCGGGCCAGAGAGATCGCCGAGAAGGCCGAGAACGAAGGGATCGTCCTCACCGACAAGCCCGTGGACATGGCCGTGCAGGACTTCGTCCAGGACAAGTACTACATCATCGAGCCCGACCCGGTGCAGGACGACGTGGAAGAAGAGGAATGAGTTTCCTGCTGGCCCAAGTGGCGGTAGAGGGCGCTGTCTATCACTTCGATAAGCTGTTCACCTACGGCGTGCCCCAGGAGCTGGCCCCTTCCCTGCGGCCTGGCATGCGGGTGACGGTGCCCTTCGGCGCCGGCAACAGGGGACGGGTGGCCATGGTCTTCCAGACAGCCTGGGCGGAACAGCGGCCCCAGGGTACCAAGGACATCACCTCCCTGCTGGACGCTGGTCCGGTGCTGTCCCAGCCCATGCTGGACCTGGCCTTGTGGATGAAGGACCGGTGCTACTGCGCCCTGTTCGAGGCGGTGAAGGCCATGCTCCCGGCGGGGCTGCAGTTTCGCATGCGGGAGAGCCTGGTGCTCGCCCAGGACTTTAAGGACTACGACCGGGAACAGTGGAGCGACACCGCCTGGCAAGTTATAGCGCTTTTGCGCAGGGCGGGGAAGTCTGTGCCTTTAGAGAAGCTGGAAAAAGACCTGGGCCTTTCGAAAGACCACCCGGAGCTGGCCCGGCTGCTGCAGCTGGGCGTGGCGCGCAAGGTGAACACCGCCGCCAGCAAGGGCAGGGACGCCACTTCCAAAATGGCCCGGCCCGTGCTGGATTTTACCGGAAAGCTGACGCCCCGGCAGAGGGACGTGTACCAAACGCTGGTGGATGTTGGGGAAGCCTCGGAGAAGGAGCTGTGCTACTTTACGGGGGCTTCCCCATCGGTGCTGAAAGCCCTGTGCCAGAAGGGCGCCGTAGAGCTCTTTGAGTATGAGGTGTACCGCAGGCCCCAGTGGGGGGAGGCCCCCCGGGAGAACTGGGAGGAAAAGCCCCTGTCTCCCGCCCAGGGAGAGGTGTTCCGCTCCCTGTGGCAGGAGTACAAGGACCGTTCTTCCGGCGGCCGGTGCGCCCTGCTCTACGGGGTGACGGGCAGCGGGAAGACCCTGGTGTTCTTCCAGCTCATCCAGGCGGTGGTGAAAGAGGGGAAAGGCGTCATCGTCATGGTGCCGGAAATCTCCCTCACCGCCCAGACCATCCGGCCCTTCCAGCAGCGGTTCGGGGACAAGGTGGCCCTGTTCCACAGCGGCCTCTCTTTAGGGGAGCGCATGGACGAGTGGAAACGGGTGCGCCGGGGAGAGGCCCAGATCGTCATAGGCACCAGGTCGGCGGTGTTCGCCCCGGTGAAGGACCTGGGGCTCATCGTCCTGGATGAGGAGCAGGAGCACACCTACAAGTCCGAGTCCGCCCCCCGGTACGACGCCAGGGAGGCCGCCCGGTACCGCTGCGGCCAGGAGGACGCCTTCTGCCTGCTGTCCTCCGCCACCCCCTCTATGGAATCCTACCGCATGGCCCAGGAGGGAAAGATCCACTTCCACAAGCTGGAACAGCGCTTCGGCCCGGCCCAGATTCCCCAGGTAGAGCTGGTGGACCGGAACTTAGAGGACGTCCCCGGCAGCGGAAGGGCCATCGGCCCGGTGCTGGAGCAGGCCTTGGTGGAGAACTTCCGGCAGGGGCGGCAGTCCATCGTGCTGTTAAACCGCAGGGGGTACCACACCTTCGCCTCCTGCCGGTCCTGCCACGAGGTGGTCACCTGCCCCCACTGCAGCATCTCCCTGACTTACCACAGCGCCAACCGCCGGCTGATGTGCCACTACTGCGGCTATTCCATCCCCTGGACCGACACCTGCCCCACCTGCGGCAAGGAGGGGCTGACCTTCCAGGGGCTGGGCACCCAGCGGGCGGAGGAACAGCTCCAGGAGCTGCTGCCGGAGGCCAAGATCCTTCGGGTGGACACCGACGCCATCACGGAGAAGTTCGCCCTGGAGCGGAAGCTCTCTGAGTTCGCCCGGGGGGACTACCAGGTGATGGTGGGCACCCAGATGGTGGCCAAGGGGCTGAATTTCGAGAACGTCACCCTGGTGGGGGTGGTCTCCGCGGACCAGTCCCTGTTCAGCGACGACTACCGCAGCAACGAGCGGACCTTCGACCTGCTCACCCAGGTGGTGGGCCGGGCCGGCCGGGGCAAGTACCCTGGACGGGCGGTGATCCAGACCTTCGCCCCGGAAAACAGGGTGCTCCATCTGGCGGCGGAGCAGAACTACCCGGAGTTCTACCGGGAGGAGATGCTCTACCGCAAAGCCATGCTCTACCCGCCCTTTGTGGACCTGTTGGTCATAGGCTTTGTAGGGGAGCAGGACGCCCTCACCCGCCAGGCGGCGGAGGCCTTCCTCCAGGACCTGGGGGAGCTGGCGGGAAAAGAGTACCCAGAGCTGCCCCTGCGGGTGCTGCGGCCCTCCCCGGCGGCGGTGCTGAAAGTGAGCAACAAGTACCGGTACAAGCTGCTCATCAAGTGCAGGAACACCCCCAGGCTACGGGAGTTGATCGCCCGGCTGCTGGGAGAGTTCGCCCGGCGCAGGGAGTTCCAAAAAGTGACAGTGTACGCGGACCCCAACCCGGACCGCGTGTTATAGAGAAAGGATGAAGACAATGGCCATTCGGAACATCGTGAAATTCGGCGACGAGGTGCTGAACAAAAAGTGCCGGCCGGTGGAGCGCTTCGACGACAAGCTGTGGCTGCTGCTGGACGATATGAAGGAGACCCTGGAAGACGCCCAGGGCGCCGGCCTGGCCGCGCCCCAGGTGGGCATGCTCCGCCAGGTGTGCGTGGTGGACGTGGGGGAGGGCCCCATCGAGCTGGTGAACCCGGAGATCATCGCCACGGAAGGGGAGCAGACCGGCCTGGAGGGCTGTCTCTCCGACCCGGGAGAGTGGGGCGTGGTCACCCGGCCCAAGAAAGTCACCGTCCGGGCCCAGGACAGAAACGGCGCCTGGTTCGAGAAGACGGGGGAGGACCTGTGCGCCAGGGCCTTCTGCCACGAGATCGACCACCTGAAAGGCGTGCTGTTCACCTCCCACGCCAGCCGCATCCTCAGCCAGGACGAACTGGATGCGCTGCTGGAGCAGGAGGAGCAGGACTCCGAAAAGGGGGAGTGAGATCATGCGGGTGATCTTTATGGGCACGCCGGACTTCGCGGTGCCCTCTCTGCAGAAGCTGCTGGAGGCGGGGCACCAGGTGCTGGCGGTGTACACCCAGCCGGACAAGCCCAAGGGCCGGGGGCATAAGCTCCAGCCGCCCCCGGTGAAGGAGCTTGCCCTGGAGCGGGGCCTGCCTGTGTGCCAGCCGGCCACCCTCCGGGATGAGGAAGTGCAGCGGGAGATCGCCGCCCTGGCCCCCGACGTGATCGTGGTGGTGGCCTACGGGAAGCTCCTGCCCAAAGCCGTGCTGGACGCACCCCGGCTGGGGTGCGTCAACGTCCACGGCTCCCTGCTTCCCAAGTACCGGGGGGCGGCGCCCATCCAGTGGACGGTGCTCAACGGGGACAAAACCGCCGGCGTCACCACCATGTACATGGCCGAGGGCATGGACACCGGGGATATCCTGCTCACCGCGGAGACGCCCGTGGGGGAGGAGGAGACCTCCGGAGAGCTGTTCGACCGGTTGAAAGACCTGGGAGCGGACTTGCTGGCTGAGACCCTGGAGAAGCTGGAGCGGGGGAACCTCACGCCCGTTCCCCAGGAGGAGGCGAAGGCCACCCACGCCCCCATGCTCCGCAAGGAGATGGCGGAGGTGGACTGGACCCGTCCCGCCAAAGAGATCCACGACCAGATCCGGGGGCTGAACCCCTGGCCTCTGGCAGTGTCCCAGCTGGACGGCCACCGGCTGAAGCTCCTGGCCTCCCGGGTGCGGGAGGGGAAGGGGGAGCCGGGAAAGGCCTTCTCCCAATACGGCAGCTTGCTGGCGTACTGCGGGGAGGGCGCTTTGGAGATCACCCTGCTGCAGACCGACAAGGGCAAGCGCATGGACGGGAAAAGTTATCTGCTGGGCCATCCCCTGGGGGAGGGCTCCCGGTTTGGAGTAGACGGAAATGTTTGAGAAACGCAAGGAACGCTTCACGGTGAAGAGCTCCGAGAGCTTCCGGGGAGGGGACTTGTCCGTCCTGGTGGATGGGCAGACCGGAGTGCAGTACCTGGATTTTGTGGGGATGGGATGTTCCAGCATCATCCCCCTGCTGGACAGGGATGGAAAGCCCCTGGTGGAGCCTGGGCCCGCCGGGGAGGACTGACCCAGGGAAAGGATTGCTATGAGACCTTCCGCGAGACATGTGGCTTTCGAGGCCCTGCTGCAAATGGCAGAAAACGAGGGCTATTCCAATATCGTCATCGACAAGGCCCTGCAGGCCGCCGGGCTGGACCCCCGGGACGCGGGGCTTGCCTCCGCCATTTTCTACGGGGTGCTGGAGCGCCGCCTGCCCCTGGAGCACCTGCTCCGGCAGTGCCTCTCCGACCCTCGGAAAAAAGTGGACCCCTGGGTGTGGAACCTGCTGCTGTGCGGGGCCTACCAGATCCTCTATCTGGACCGGGTGCCGGACTCCGCCGCGGTGAACCAGGCGGTGGAGGAAGCCAAAACCTACAAGGGAGGGGCCTTTACAGGGCTTGTCAACGGGGTGCTGCGGAACCTTTCCAGGAGAAAGGAACAGCTGACCCTGCCAGAGGGAGACTCTCTGCAGGCCAGAAGCTTGCGATCTTCCATCCCCCAAGAGCTGCTGGCCCTGTGGCAGAAGTCCTACGGGGAAGAGGTCCTTTCTAAGCTGCTGGAAGCCCTTGACCGGCGCCCACCCCTCTACCTGCGGGTGAATACCCAGCGGGTGACGGTGGAGGAACTGGGGCGGCTGCTCGCTCCCCGGGGAGCGGCGCTGGAGCCGGTGGAGACCCTGCCTGGGGCCGCCATCCTCCGGGGGGAGGGTTCCCCCGCCTCTCTGCCGGAGTTTGAGGAAGGGCTCTTCCATGTGCAGGATCTCTCCGCCCAGCTGGCCTGCACCCTTTTAGAGGCAAAGCCCGGCCAGACCTTGTGCGACTGCTGCGCCGCCCCGGGGGGAAAGAGCTTCACCCTGGCCCAGGACATGGAGGACCGGGGCGCCCTGTACGCCTTCGACCTGTACAAGGGGCGGGTGGGGCTGATCCAGCAGGGGGCCCAGCGGCTGGGGCTTGGCTGTGTGGTGGCCAAGCGGGCGGACGCCACCCAGCCCTATGAGGGGCTGCCCCCTATGGACGGGGTGCTGTGCGACGTGCCCTGCTCCGGCTACGGGGTGATCCGCCGGAAGCCGGAGATCCGCTATAAGCCCCTCTCCTCCGTGAGAGAGCTGCCCGCCCTCCAGCTTCGCATTCTGGAGAACGGGGCCACCCTGGTAAAGCCAGGCGGGCTGCTGCTCTACACCACCTGCACCTTAAACCCGGCGGAGAACCAGCAGGTGGCCAGCCGGTTTTTAGAGGCCCACCCCGAATTTGAGCCCGCTCCCTTCCAGCTGCCTGGGGTGACCAGGCTGCCGGGGGAGGCCAGCCACATGGCGACGCTACTGCCGTGCAACGGCGGTTCCGACGGCTTTTTCGCCGCCAGGTTCCGCAGAAAAGGAGACCTATGAGCACAGAATTCCTCGATCCCAGAGATATCAAATCCCTGACCCTGCCGGAGCTGCAGCAGGCCCTGGGGGAACTGGGCTGCCCCAAGTTCCGGGCGGGGCAGGTCTTCCGGTGGCTGTCCAGGGGCGTTACGGACTTTTCCCAGATGTCCGACCTCTCCAAGGACCTGCGGGAGTCCCTTTCCCAGCGGTACCAGATCCGGGGGGCCCAGGCCGCCAGGAAGCAGGTGTCCAAAGACGGCACGGTGAAGTACCTTTTTCAGCTCTACGACGGCGAATTTGTGGAATCCGTGGTGATGCGGTATCATCATGGAACTTCTATTTGCATTTCCACCCAGGTTGGGTGTAAAATGAACTGTAGCTTTTGCGCCACCGGAAAGAGCGGCTTCTCCCGGGACCTTTCCGCCTCGGAGATCCTCTCTCAGGTGCAGGCGGCCTCTCTCGACCTGGGAGAGCGCATCTCCCACGTGGTGCTCATGGGCATGGGAGAGCCTTTGGACAACTACCAGAACGTGCTGCGGTTTTTAGAGCTCATCACCTGCCCCCAGGGCATGGACCTGAGCATGCGGCACATCAGCCTTTCCACCTGCGGCCTGGTGGACAAGATCTACGACCTGGCCGACAGGAAGCTGCAGCTGACCTTGTCCATCTCCCTGCACGCTCCCAACGACGAGATACGTTCCCGGACCATGCCGGTGAACAAGCGCTGGAACGTGGAGGAGTTGTTAAAGGCCTGCCGCTACTACAGCAGGACCACCAGCCGGCGGATCTCCTTTGAGTACGCCATGATCGCCGGCGTGAACGACATGGACTGGTGCGCCAGGGAGCTGGCCTCCCGGCTCAAGGGCATTCTGGCCCACGTGAATCTCATCCCCGTCAACGACGTGACGGGCACAGGCTATCGAAAGAGCGGGACCGGACGGATCCAGCGGTTCGTCTCGATCCTGGAGTCCCTGGGGGTCACCGCCACCGTGCGGCGAACCCTGGGTTCGGATATCGACGCCTCCTGCGGACAGCTCAGGAGGAACTACAAAGGAGGGGACCAAGGTGAAAGTTGACTTCGAAACAGATGTGGGCGCGGTGCGCTCCTCCAACCAAGACGCCTGCGACGGCGGGGTGTTTTCCCAGCAAAGCGCCTGGGCTGTGGTCTGCGACGGCATGGGCGGCGCCCGGGGCGGCAATGTGGCCAGCGCCGTGGCCGTGGAGCACATCAAAGAAAAGCTGCTGGGGGGCTTTCGGGAAGACCTGCCCCAGGAGGGGCTGCGGGACCTGCTGGTCCAGGCGGTGACGGGAGCCAACGACGCCGTGTACCAGCTGGCCCAGGAGCGGGAAGAGCTGCGGGGCATGGGCACCACCGCCGTGGTTCTGGTGGCCACCCAGGGCAGGCTCCACGTGGCCCACGTGGGGGACAGCCGGGCCTACCTGAAAAACGGGGAGGGCTTCCGGCAGGTCACCATGGACCACTCCTACGTCCAGGACCTGGTGAACTTCGGCCAGATCACCAAAGAGGAGGCCCGGGTCCACCCCCGGCGGAACATCATCACCCGGGTGCTGGGGGTCCACCCCACGGTGGAGTGCGACTACGACCACTTTGACTTCGCCCCGGGGGACGCGGCGCTGGCCTGCTCCGACGGGCTCAGCGGGTATACCGAGGACAGTGTGCTGGATCACTATTTGGAAGAGTACAGAGAAGACGGACAGGCGCTTGCGAAACAGCTGATCCAATACGCCGTGGACAAAGGCGGCTCTGACAACATTACGGTGGCCATCGTCCGCAATGACTGAGTTTACGGCATCACAGAGAAAGGTTTGGTAAACTGTTATGGATAAATATATTGGAAAGCGCCTGGACGGCAAGTACGAAATCCACGAGCTCATCGGCGTGGGAGGCATGGCCTACGTGTACAAGGCCTACGACCGGGTGGGCGACCGGTGGGTGGCCATCAAGATCCTGAAGGAGGAGTTCTCCAACAACAGCGATTTTCTCCGGCGTTTCCGCAACGAGGCCAAGGCCATCACCCTGCTGTCCCACCCCAACATCGTGGGGGTGTACGACGTGAGCTTCGGGGACCAGATCCAGTACATCGTCATGGAGTACATCGACGGCATCACCCTGAAGCAGTATATCGAGCAGGAAGGGACCATCCGCTGGCAGGAGGCCCTGCACTTCACCACCCAGATTCTGCTGGCCCTGGAGCACGCCCACGAGAAGGGCATCATCCACCGGGACATCAAGCCCCAGAACATCATGCTGCTGCGGGACGGAACCATCAAGGTGGCCGACTTCGGCATCGCCCGGTTCCTGCAGAGCGAGACCCAGACCATGACCGACAAGGCCATCGGCTCTGTGCACTACATCGCCCCGGAGCAGGCCAGGGGAGACTACATCACCAACAAGGCGGACATCTACTCCGTGGGCGTCATGCTCTACGAGATGCTCACCGGGAAGCTGCCCTTCACCGCGGACAACGCCGTGTCCGTGGCCCTGATGCAGCTGCAGGCAAAGCCCGCCATGCCCCGGGAGGTGAACCCCTCCATCCCCAAGGGGCTGGAGCAAATCACCATGCGGGCCATGGAGAAGAACCCGGTGGACCGGTTCCAGTCCGCCGGGGAGATGCTGGACGACATCGAGGCCTTCCGGCGCAACCCCAACATGGTCTTCCACTACGGCCCCGCCCAGATCGGCGGCGCCTACAACGGCGCCAGAAGCATGGAGGCCTACGACAACTCCACCCGGTTCCCCGCCTCGTACAACGACAACTACGAGTATGAGGAGGAGCTGGTGCGCTCCCGGAAGAGCGCCAAAAGCGCCATGGTGGTAAAGGGCGTGGTGGCCGCGGTGGTGCTGGTGGCCCTGTTCGTGGGAGCCATCTGGCTGTTGAACAACTGGGACGAGATCACCACCCCGGAAGTGGCCCAGGAGATCGAGATGCCCCAGCTGGTGGGCAAGCTGTACACCGACGTGCTGGCGGACGAGGAGCTGACGGAGAACTTCCAGTTCACCACCACCGAGGGCAACGACCCGGAGAAGCAGCCTGGGGAGATCCTGAACCAGGACCCCAAGGCGGGGATCATGGTGAAGAAGGGCCGGCAGGTGGAGCTGCTCATCAACGGCAGCGTGGAGAAGACCGACGTGCCTGACGTGAAGAATTACAGCTCCGCCGATGCCATCGCCCTGCTCAAGGAGTTTGGCCTGGAGGCCAAGATTGAGGACGTGGCCGACGATGAGATCGAAGTGGGCTATGTGGTGGGCACCGATCCCCAGGCCGGGGAGCAGGTGGACGTGGGCACCGTGGTCACCCTGCGGGTGAGCAAAGGCCCCGACGACAAGAAGGTGAAGGTCCCCGACAACCTGGTGGGCGATTTAGTGTACAACGTCACCGCCTTGCTGGAGGACCAGGGCTTTACCATCGGGTCTGTCAACTACGACGACACCAGCACCGAGCCCAAGGACACGGTGCTCAGCGTGAACCCCAGCTCCGGCACCGAGGTCTCTGAGGGCGCCACCATCGACCTGGTGGTGAGCTCCGGCAAGGGGGCCACCAAGGAGCTGAGCTACAGCATCTCCCTGCCCGCGGGGGTGTCTCAGGACGTGACGGTGAAGGTCTACCGCAACGGCACCATGGAGCGCACCGACACGGTGAACCCCTCCTACGCCGGCACCTACAGTCTGAGCTTTACCGGCACCAGCGGCACCGACGCCGTGGTGGTCACCCTGGACGACCAGGAGTATATGTACCTGAACTTCGACTACGACAACCAGACCGTCACAGTCACCCAGACCATCCCCTTCCAACCGCAGACCAGTTCCGGCGGGGAGGAAGAGCCCTCTTCTTCCTCCACCGAGGAGGAGCCTTCTTCCGACACGGAGGACAGTTCCTCTTCCGATGAGACCAGCGACGAAGGCTGGACGGAGTAAGGCATGGAGCTTTTTGGGTATGTGAGAAAGAGCGTGGGGGGCTTCTACCACGTGGAGACGGAGCAGGGCATGTACCTGTGCACCGCCCGGGGAAAGTTCCGGAAAGCCAGGATCTCTCCCTACGCGGGGGACCGGGTGCGGATTCTGGGGGAGGAGGACAAGACCGGGGCCATCCAGGAGATCCTGCCCAGGAAGAACTTTCTGGTGCGGCCCCCTGTGGCCAACCTGGACCGGCTGTTCCTGGTGACCTCCGTCCGGGACCCGGGGCCGGAGCCCCTCATTCTGGACAAGACCATCGCCGTGGCGGAGCTCGCGGGCATCGAGCCTGTGCTGGTGGTGACCAAAACCGACCTGGAGCAGGCGGAAGAATTGGAGGAAATCTACCGGCTGGCGGGCATCCGCTGCGTGGCGGTGTCCTCCGTCACCGGCCAGGGGGTGGAGGAGATCCGCCGGCTGCTGGATGGAAAGATCTCCGCCTTTACAGGGAACTCCGGGGTGGGGAAGTCCTCTCTGCTAAACGCGCTGTTTCCCCAGTTCCAGCTCAAGACCGGGGAGGTCAGCCAGAAGCTGGGCCGGGGCCGTCACACCACCCGGGAGGTGGAGCTCTATAAGATCGGGGAGGAAAGCTACGTGGCGGACACCCCGGGCTTTTCCACCTTCGACATCGAGCGGTACCAGCTCACCGACAAGGAAGAGCTGCCCCACGGCTTTCGGGAGTTTTCCCCCTATCTGGGGCAGTGCCAGTTCACCTCCTGCTCTCACACCTGCGAGAAGGGCTGCGCCATTCTGCGGGCCGTGGAAGATGGGAAGATCGCCAAAAGCCGCCACAAGAGCTATGTGGCCATGTATCAAGAGATAAAGGATGTCAAGCAATGGCAGCTGAAAAACAAAACTGTATGATCATCGGCGCGGCTCCCATCACCAAGGAGCTGCTGCAAGAGTTCGCCCCCAAGGACCACTTTATCATCTGCGCCGACGCCGGGTACGAGCAGGCCCTGAAACTGGGAGTCACCCCCGACCTGATTGTGGGAGATTTTGACTCCGCCGAGAAGGAGCCTCCCAAGAACATACGCACCCTGACTCTGCCGATCCACAAGGACGTGACGGACACCATGTTCGCCGCCATGCGGGGCCTTGCCAAGGGGCTGCGGGCCTTTGTGCTGCTGGGGTGTTTGGGCGGGGAGCGGATGGACCACTCCATCGCCAACATCGAGGTGCTGCTGTTTCTCCGGGAGCACGGGGCCCAGGGCTTTTTGGCCCGGGAGCACACCAGGCTCTTCCTCTTGCGGGAGGAGAAGCTGAAGATGACCAAGATGAAAGGGGCCACTGTGTCGGTGTTCCCCTACTGCGGACCCAACTGCACCGTAACCTACAACGGCCTGGAATACCCCCTGCAGTACGGCACCCTCACCTGCGGCGGCATGCGCATGGGGGTGAGCAACAGCGTGGTGGAGGACCTGGCGGAGATCCGGGTGCACAGCGGCACCGCCCTGGTGGTGGTCTACCAGCCGTAACACTTTTTCCCCCGCCGAATAGACTGGTACCAGACGGGAAGGCAACAAGGGGGATGGAGAGTATGGCGAAGCGCTGCACCGGCGTCTCCTGCATCAAGGACCGCCGCACCCGCTGCCTGTGCGTCATCTCCTTTGGCATGGGCATGTCCCTGGCCTGCTTTTGCCCCACGGGGCTGACGCTGTTTTTGTCGGCGCTGCTTCTGGTGGCCATGGGCATCTCTCTACTTCGCCAGTAAAGGAGGCGTCGCCATGAAGGTGGTAGTGGTGGAAAAACGCAAGGGGTTTGTGGGCTTTCTGCTGCGAAAGCTCTACGGTGTCCCCAAAATCCAGGAAGTGGAAACTGCATAGGAAAAAGGCCCTGCCGGCTGCGGCGGGGCCTTTTCGCGTCCTCGCCCACCGTTGTCCCGCATAATTCCCTTTGTCCGGCGTATACATGGGGGTAGAACGGGAAAGGAGAGAAAACGATGGAGCCTAACGCCATGCAACAGCCCTATCCGTGGTTTGAGCCCGTTTTCGACGGGTCCCTGGAGGCACCCCTGGACCTTCAGTACGACCTGCCCGACTACTGCCCAGAGATACAGAAGCTGCTCAAGTGCCGGGTGACGCCCCAGGTCTCCTCCTGCGTGGCAACCCAGGACGGGCTGCAGTGCGAGGGGATCTGCGACGTGCGGGTGCTCTATCTGGACAGCAAGGGCAGCGGCCTGCGCAGCTGTCAGTTCACAAAGGAGTTCTCCGCCGTGGGAAAGCTCAAGGGCAGCGGGGACCTGGCGGTGGCCGCGGCGACAGCCTCGATCAGCCACCTGACCTGCCGGGCCTCCGGGGCCAGGCGGATCGAGATCCACGCTGCGGTGAGCCTGGAGGCCCTGGCCGTGTGCCAGCGCACCTTAGAGCTCCCAACCGCTTTGGAGGGAGAGGGCCTGGAGGTCCGCTCCCAGACCCTGGAGGGCTACCAGGCGGTCAACGCCGTGAGCCACAGCTTCCAGGTGGAGGACCAGATCCCCTTCAAAAACGGCAAGCCCCCTGTGGACGCCATCCTCCGGTGGGACGCCGCCTGCCGGGTGTCGGAAGTCCGGGTGGAGGAGGAGCAGATCCGGGCGGCCGGGGCGGTGGAGGTGTCCTTCCTCTACCTGCCGGCGGGAGAGGCCGGCCCGGAAACCATGAGCGCCTCCCTGAGCTTTTCCCAAACCATCGCCTGCAACGGCGCCGGGGAAGGGTGCCTGTGCTGGCTGCGGGCCTACCCCGGGGAGTGTTCCATCCAGCCCAGGGAGGACGACATGGGGGAGAACACCAGCGTGTCTGTCACCGTAAAGCTGACGGTGCTGGCCCTGCTTTACAAGCCCTGTGAGGTGCATCTCTTGGAGGACGCCTACTCCCGCACCCGGCCCCTTAATCTGCGCTGGGAGCAGGGCACCTTCCTCCGCCAGGCGGAGACGGTCTCCCAGGTGTGCAAGAAGAAAGTCACCATGTCCCTGGGCGGGGAGGAAATCCGCCGGGTGGTGGACCTGTGGCAGGAGCAAAGCACCGTCCAAGCCGTGACGGAGCAGGGAGCCTTAACCTTTCGCGCCAAGTGGAACCTGTGCCTGCTCTACGAAAACGCCCAGGGGAAGCTTTGCTGCGCCGAAAAGAGCTGCGACGCCGCCTTCCCGGCGGAAGGGGCGGGCGTGACTGGAGGCAAGTGCCGGGTCTGGGGCAGGACCAATCTATGGGAGTACCGCATCGTGGACCGGAACGCGGTGGAGGTCTCCACCGAGACGGAGGTCTCCGCCCTGGTGTGCCGGGAGGAGGAGCGAAGGTTTCTCACCGGCGCCCCCAGCAAGGAGAACGTCCCGGCCTATCCCAAAGAGCACAAGCTGCTGGTGGTGTACGCCTCCCAAGGGGAGAGCCTGTGGGAGATCGGCAAGAGCCACCGGGCCAGCATGGAAGAGCTGCGGGCTTTAAACGGCCTGGCGGAAGACGCGCTGCCGGACCGGCGGCCTATCATCATCTGTAACCGGTGAGGCCCTTGCCCCCGGAGAGAGGGAGACCTATGGAGACCTTTCACGTATACAAAGACATGCAGGACCGCACAGGCGGGGAGATCTACGTGGGGGTGGTGGGCCCGGTGCGCACGGGGAAATCCACCTTCATACAGAAGTTTATGGACACGGTGGTCCTGCCCCACATGGAAGAGGGCCTGGCCCGGGAGCGGGCCATCGACGAGCTGCCCCAGTCCGCCGCGGGCCGGACCATCATGACCACCGAACCCAAGTTCATCCCAGAGCAGGCCGCCACCGTGCAGGTGGAGGAGGACGCTGCCTTCCAGGTGCGGCTCATCGACTGCGTGGGCTACATCGTGCCCAGCGCCATCGGCTACATTGAGGAAGACCAGCCCAGGATGGTGCGCACCCCTTGGTTCGAGGACCCCATCCCCTTCAACATGGCGGCGGAGATCGGCACCAAGAAAGTCATCACCGAGCACTCCACCATCGGCTTGGTGGTCACCACCGACGGGAGCATCAGCGACATCCCCCGGGAGGAGTACGAGGAGGCCGAGGAGCGGGTGGTGGAGGAGCTGCGGGGGACAGGGCGTCCCTTTGTGGTGCTTTTAAACTGTGTGGAGCCCCAGTCCGCCGGGGCGCTGGAACTCTCCCGCCGGCTGGAGGAAAAGTACAGGGTCCCCGCGGTGCCTGTCAACTGCCTGGAGCTGACGGAGGAGGACATCAAAGGGGTGCTGGGGCAGCTGCTGTACCAGTTCCCGGTACGGGAGGTGGAAGTGGACCTGCCCGGATGGGTGGCCGCCCTCCCGCCGGACCACTGGCTCTTGGAGGCCGTGATCGGCCAAGTCAAGCAGGAGTGGGACATCCAGCGCATGGGCCAGATCCGCGGGATGCTCCAGGCCCTGGAGGGCTGTCCCTACGTCCAGGCCATGGAAGCCCCCGCTTTGGATCTGGGACGGGGCCGGGGCAGCTGCCGGCTGGCCTTCGACCAGTCCCTGTTCTACCAGGTGCTGGGGGAGCAGACCGGCCTGTCCGTCCAGGATGAGGGGGAACTGCTGGCGGCGCTAAACGAGCTGACCCAGGCCCAAAAGGAGTTCGAGAAGCTCCGCCAAGCCTACCAGGACGTGCAGGACACCGGCTACGGCATCGTCATGCCCCAGGTGGAGGAGCTGACCCTGGAGGAGCCCAAGATCTTAAAGCAAAACGGCAAGTACGGCATCCGGCTGAAGGCCACCGCCCCCTCCATCCACATGATCCGCACCCAGATCTACACGGAGATCACCCCCATCGTAGGGTCGGAACAGCAGTCGGAGGAACTGGTGCTCTACCTCTTAAAGGAGTTCGAGGAGGACCCGGTGAAGATCTGGGAGTCCAACATCTTCGGAAAGAGCCTGCACTCCCTGGTCAGCGAGGGGATGCACAACAAGCTCTACCGCATGCCGGTGGACGCCCGGGACAAAGTGCGGGAGACCATCGAGCGGGTGATCAACGAGGGGTGCAGCGGCCTGCTGTGCATCATCCTGTGACATGCAGGAGCAGGAGAAACTGCGGGAAATCCAGTCCCTGGGACAAGAGGCCCCTGGGGCTGGGGACGCTCCCGAGAGGAACCGGGAGAAGGGCAGCTGGCTGCTGCTTCTCCAGTGCTTGGTGTGCGGGGCCATTTTGGCCCTGCTGTTAGGGCTGCGGGCCTGGGAGCCAGAGCTGTTCCGCCAGGCGGCCCAGTGGTACCACGCCCAAATGGAGCGGGAGATACAGCTGCCTGGCTGGGCCGGGGAGGAGGAGACATCCTCCGCCCCCGGCCTTTTCCTGGTGTGAGGCTGGGATTTTCCCTGGGGAGCTGCCGTGTGTCCCTGGGTTTTTCCTGCTTTGCCCTGCTTTCTTACTGCGCCCTGTTCTCCGGCGGGCTGTGGACCGGCGCCTTTTTCCTGGGGGTGCTCTGCCACGAGGGAGGCCACCTGGGGGCATTGGCCCTGCTGGGGGCACCCCCCGGGCAAGTGTCCCTCTCCGCCCTGGGCTGCCGGATCACCCCCAGCGCCAAGCGGTCCCTGACCTGGGGGGAGAGCACCTTTGTCTCCCTGGCGGGGCCTGGGGCCAACCTGCTGGCGTGGGCCGCGGGTCAGGCCGCGGGCTGGGGGGAGCGGCATTTCTTCCTCTGCTGCCTGGGTTTGGGACTGCTTCACAGCCTGCCCATCCTCCCACTGGACGGGGGCCTGGCCCTGGAGGCCCTATTGTCCCGGCAGCTCTCTCCCGCCCTGGGGGAGACCCTGTGCTGGTGGGTCTCGGCGGGGCTGGTGCTGCCCTTGGGCATATTGGGATTGCTGGTGGTGTTTCGCTCCCCGGGGAACTTCTCCCTGCTCGCCATGAGCCTTTACCTTGCGTGCTATCTTCTGGGGAAGGAGACTCCGCCCCGGAGGGCTGTTGCAAACCGGGGGAAAACAAGGTATAATAGCCCTGACTACGGAGAAAAGGAAACGTGTGGCTATGTACCCTGACGCTTTGGAAAAAGTCCTGCTGCAAGTGCAGAAACCAGGACGGTACGTGGGCGGCGAGCTCAATTCGGTGGTAAAGGACAAGGAGCAGGTGGACGTGCGCTTTGCCTTCTGCTTTCCCGACACCTACGAGATCGGCATGTCCCACTTGGGGATCAAGATCCTCTACGGCGCCTTTAATGAGGTGCCCTACTTTTGGTGCGAGCGGGTGTTCGCCCCCTGGGTGGACATGGAAGACAAGATGAAAGAGCTGGGGGTGCCCCTGTACGCCCTGGAGAGCGGGGACCCTCTGACAGAGTTTGACTTTATCGGCTTTACCCTGCAGTACGAGCTGAGCTACACCAACGTGCTGAACATGCTGAAACTGGGGGGCATCCCCCTGCGGGCGGCGGACCGCCACGAGCTCCGCCACATTGTGGTGGGAGGCGGCCCCTGCGCCTGCAACCCAGAGCCTTTGGCGGACTTCTTCGACCTGTTCTTCTTAGGGGACGGGGAAGAG
>DXDU01000063.1 GCA_019115285.1 Candidatus Acutalibacter pullistercoris | reverse complement strand
GGCTCTCAGCCTCAAAGAAGGCTAGCTGTTATGGGAGCAGGAGAGCTGCCCCCTCAGTCAGCGCTATGCGCTGACAGCTCCCCCATAGGGGGAGCCGAGTGTTCCCACCCCCTGGTCTCCGCTGCCGCGTCGGTCGGTTCGCGGCAGAGCGCCACTGGCGCTCGCTCACCCCCTCCCGTAAGGATAGTTATGATATAATCTGCACCCTCGCGGTACGGGAGGGGGATATAAAACTATAATCTCATTCCAAAGGGGGGCCTAACGGCCCCCTTTGTGAACCCCCTTGAAAGACAGCCCTCTCAGTCACGACTACGTCGTGCCAGCGTCTCACCTGCCGGTTCGGGCGCTGGTCGCCGGTGGCGACCGTTCAGTGCCGACCGAAGCGGCAGCTGAGACCGGCCGCTGGACAACGTGCCACTGGCACGTAGCGGCCCCAGAGGGAGAGCCAAGTCTCGCCTCCCCCTTTGGGGGCGCAGGTGCCCGGTGGGCACCGTTCTGCGCCGACCGAGCCGGCAGGCAAGACGGTGTCATCGCTGCAAGCGATGACGGAGAGGGCCGCCCTAAAAAAAGGGGGATTATCCAAAGGGGGAGGCATCGCCTCCCCCTTTGGAATTAGACTATATAACTTTCTCCCCCTCCCATGCCGGTGGGCTATCCTCTTTTGCACGGTGAGTGCATGGGAGGGGGCAGGGGGTGGGCACCGCAAAGCTTCCCTACAGGCAGGCGGGACGGTGGGGATCGGAAGGCTTTGGAATGCCTGCCTAAAATCCTGGAGCGCGAAGCGCAGAGGGATTTTCACGGCCAGTCCGGCCACGGACCCCCGCGCGGGGGCACGCGCCGGCAGGCGAGGCGGAGGTGGGTCTCAGGAATCCGGCCCACGGGGTTGGCGAGAAGGCCAAGAATTGTCAGTTTCCCGCCCCCAAAACAGAAAAAAGCCCACCTTGTGCAGGTGGGCTTTTTCGTTTTAGGGCGCGGGTTAGATCTCGTCTACGTGGATTTCCACCTCGTGGCCGCACTCGCAGGAGCGGATGATGCCGTCGATGATGGCCTGGTTGTAGATGATCTGGCTGGTGGGGATGGGGGCGGGCAGGCCCTGCTCCACCGCGTCGATAAAGGAGCGGCACTTCAGGTAGAAGCGGTCCTCCTTGGCGTCGTGCAGGGGCACGGGGGTGCAGGTGGCCTCGCCGAACTCGTCGTGGAACAGGGTGACGTTGCCGCAGCTGCCGTCCCAGGCGCCGCCCCACAGGCTCTCGGGGTTGGCGGGTTCCACCTTCAAGCCGGCGTCGGTGCCCAGGAAGATGGTGCTGCCGGTGGTGTCCATGTGCATGGCCCAGGACATGCGGAAGTCCAGGGTGATGCCGCCCTCCAGGCGGATGAAGGCGCCGCAGAAGTCGTCCACGGAGAAGCGGGCGGCGTCCTCAGGCGGGGTGTACTTGGGGTTCTTGCCGAAGTAGTCGTAGCTCACGGCGGAGACGGTCAGGGGCTTGGGGTAGCCGATGGCGTTTAAGACCATGTCCAGGGAGTAGCAGCCGATGTCCGCCAGGGCGCCCACACCGGCGTAGCGCTTCTCGATGAAAGTGCTGCCGGGGATGCCCCGCCGCCGGCCGCCGCCGGTCTGGATGTAGTAGATCTTCCCCAGCTTGCCGCTCTGGACGATCTCCTTGATCTTCTTCATCCGGCCGTCGTACCGGGGCTGGAAGCCGATGGTCAGGATCTTGCCGGTCTCTTTCTCCACCCGGCGGATCTCCTGGGCGTCCTCCAGGGTGACGGTCATGGGCTTTTCCAGCAGCACGTGGCAGCCGGCCCGCATGGCCTGGATGGCGCACTCGGCGTGGGCGGTGTTGTAGGTGCACACGCTGACGGCGTCCAGCTCCATGGTGTCCAGCATCTCCTGGGTGTTCTCAAACGCTTTGGCATCGGGAAGCTCCCAGCGGTCCAAGGCCTCTCTGGCCTTGCCGGGGATGATGTCGGCCCCCGCCACGATCTCCACGTCGTCCATCTGCTTGTAGGCCTTCACGTGGGAGTTGGAGATCCCGCCGGTGCCGATGATGCCGAGCCTGATCTTTTTCATGTCGCTTTGTGACTCCTTTCCGAAACGAAGGAATATGACGGCGCCCCAAAGGGGCGTCCTGCTTTTTTCGTACGGCACAAATTATAGCACGTTGGCCGGGGATTTCCAGTGTTTTTTTCAAACTCACCAGTAAAATTATTCTCCGTCGGAAGGGGCCCCGCCTCACCGGGAAAAGTTGAAAAAACCGGCAAAAAATTCCGCTCACCCCCTGGAAATTTTGGCGCAATATGGTATAATACCACCGAAAGCCAACCCCCCCGGGGCATGTCCCCCGGCGGGGACGAACTTGCGTAGGAGGAGCCAAATGGAAAAAGTGAGAGTGGCCATGATCGGCGTGGGAGCCATCAGCGGCATCTATCTGCAGAACATTTCAAACACCTTCCAGGAGCTGGACCTGGTGGGGGTCTGCGACCTGATCCCAGAGCGGGCCCAGAAGGGCCAGGACACGGTGAGGGAGTACATCCGGCAGGGGGCCAAGGTCCGGGAGCCCAAGATTTACAAGGATATGTTTGAAGCCTTTGAGGACCCGGAGGTGGAGGTCATTCTGAACCTGACCCGCCCCTACGAGCACTTTGAGGTCACAAAGCAGGCGCTGCTCCACGGCAAGCACGTGTACTCGGAAAAGCCCCTGGCGGTGGACCTGGAGGAGGCCGGGGCGCTCATTGCTCTTGCGGAGGAGAAAAAACTGCGGCTGGGGGGCGCCCCGGACACCTTTCTGGGGGCCGGCATCCAGACCGCCAGAAAGCTCATAGACGACGGGTTTATCGGGGAGGTGGTGGGCGCCAGCGCCGCCATGATCTGCCACGGCCACGAGACCTGGCACCCGGACCCGGAGTTCTACTACAAGCGGGGCGGCGGCCCCATGTTGGACATGGGCCCCTACTACGTCACCGCCCTGGTGCAGCTGCTGGGGGCGGCCAAGGGCGTGATGGCCATGACCAAGAAGACCTTCCCCCACAGGACCATCACCTCCCAGCCCCACTGGGGAGAGGACATTTCTGTGGACGTGGACACCTACCTCTCCGGGAACATCTTGTTCGAGAGCGGGGCCATGGCCCAGCTGTTCACCACCTTCGACGTGTACTACACCCAGCAGTCCCGGTTTGAGGTCTACGGCACCAAGGGCACCCTGGTGGTGCCGGACCCCAACACCTTCGGGGGGCCGGTGCTGCTGTTCCGGCCGGAGGACGCCTCCGCCGGCCCCGCCACCGACCCGGGCCTGGAGAAGAAGACGGCCCCGGAGTTCTACAAGGGCTATAAGGAGATCCCCCTGCTCTTCGACTACTGCGAGAACAGCCGGGCCCTGGGCCTGGCGGACCTGTGCAAGGCCCTGCGCACCGGCAGGGAGCACCGGGCCAACTACCAGCAGCAGCGCCACGTGCTGGAGATCATGACCAGCTTCTCCAAATCCTGGGAGAAGCGGGCCATGGTGGAGACCCAGTCGCCCTACCACCGCACCGCCCCTATGAAAAACAACCCCATCCACGGGGTGCTGGACGACTGACCGAGAGAGTAAAAGGAGGAATCACCTTATGAAAGCAGCCTATACCGGATGGACCTGGATCACTTCCCGCGAGGCGGAGGAGGCCAAAAAGCAGCTGCGCCAGTCCTTTGCCGAGTGCAAATTCCTGGGCTACGACACTGTGGAGAACTTCGCCTTTATCCGGGACTTTTTCCCCGACCCCCAGGAGCTGGTTGAAATGACCAAGGAGTGCGGCGTGGAGCTTGTAAACCTCTACGGCCACTTCACCTTCGACGTGGAGGAGGCCATCCGCGTCGCCAAGGAGCAGATCGACTTCTGCGCCGCCGTGGGGGTAAAATGGTACAACTGCCAGAACGCCGGCTTTGGCGACGACGGCCCCAGCGAGCGGCCCACCAACCCCGAACTGCTCGACAAGATGTGCTATGTGGCCAACACCCTGGGGGCCTACGCCAAAGAGCGGGGCGTCACCCTGTGCTTCCACCCCCATTACGGCACCTGCGTGTTCTGGCAGAGCGACATTGACTACTTCGCGGAGCACACCCACCCCCAGTATGTGTCCTTCTGCTTCGACACGGCCCACACCACCCTGGCGGGCATGGACCCGGCGGCCCTCATCCGCCAGTACGGGGAGCGCATCGCCTACATGCACCTGAAGGACGTGGACACCCACGCCCTGAAGACCGCCCAGGGCCCCGACAAGATGGGCACCTTCCGGGCCCTGGGCCACGGCACCGTGGACTTCCCCGAGGTGAAGGCCGCCCTGGAAGAGGTGGGCTTCGACGGCGTGCTGTGCGTGGAGCTGGACCGCCCCGAGGTGTGCAACTTCCACTCCGCCGAGGTCTCCCGCATCTACCTGCGGGACGTGCTGAAGATTTAAGCCAACTGGAAACTAAAGCCCCAGGGCCGCCGCGAAAAACCGCGGCGGCCCTTTCCCGATTTTACTTGATTTGTCCCGGGGGCACAGGCTATAATAGTCCCACTATGTCTGAGGCACGGAAAGGAGCGCGCCTGCCATGCAATACTTCATCTCGTTTTTAGAGGGGATCATCACCTTCATCTCCCCCTGCCTGCTGCCCATGCTGCCGGTGTACGTCTCGTACTTCTCCGGGGGCGGCCAGCGGGAGACGAAAAAGACCGTCACCAACGCCCTGGGGTTTATCCTGGGCTTTACCCTGGTGTTCGTGGCCCTGGGGGCTTTGGCCGGCACCTTCGGCCAGCTGCTGCGGGACCACCAGACCGCCGTGAACCTGGTCACCGGCCTGATTGTCGTGTTCTTCGGCCTGAACTTTCTGGGGGTGTTCCGGGTAAACCTGTTCCAGGGCGGGGGCCGGTTTACCGGGGAGGTGCTGGGCTTTTTCTCCGCCCTGGTGTTCGGCATGGTGTTCTCCATCGGCTGGACCCCCTGCGTAGGGGCGTTTCTGGGCTCGGCCCTGCTGCTGGCCGCCAGTCAGGGCCACGTGCTGGAAGGGGTCCTCATGCTCTTTCTCTATTCCCTGGGGCTGGGCATTCCCTTCTTTCTCAGCGCCATTCTCATCGACAAGGTAAAGGGCGCCCTGGGCTTGATCAAAAGGCATTACGGCGTCATCAACAAGGTGTGCGGCGGGCTGCTGGTGCTGGTGGGGGTGCTGATGGCCACCGGCCTCTTCGGCAGGTTTTTGAGCCTGCTGTCTTAAAAAGGGGGAGTGACTGTGAAAAAGAATCTGCTGTGGATCGTTCTGGCCGCCGTGCTGGTGGCGGTCATCGCCGGGGCGGCGGTGCTCTACAACCTCTTCGGCAAGGAGTACGCCGGGGAGAACCTGGGGAAAAGCCAGTCCCAATCCGCCATGGCTGCCCCGGACTTTACCGCCCTGGACGAGGAGGGAAACAAAGTGCATCTCTCCGACTACCAGGGCAAGCCGGTGGTGCTGAACTTCTGGGCCACCTGGTGCGGCTACTGCAAGCTGGAGATGCCCGACTTCCAGACCGCCTATGAAAAGTACCCGGAGGTGCAGTTCCTCATGGTCAACGCCACCGACGGGAACCAGGAGACCTTGGAAAAGGCCCAGGACTACGTGGCGGAGCAGGGCTTTACCTTCCCGGTGCTGTACGACACGGAGCTGGAGGCCATGTACGCCTACCAGGTCTCGGGGCTGCCGGTCACCTATTTCGTGGCCGCCGACGGCACCCTGGCCGCCAGGGGCAGCGGCATGATGGACCTGGAGACCCTGGAGCAGGGCATCGCCCTGATCGCGGAGTAAAGGGGGGAGCGCTGTGGAAGACCGGGAACTCCTGGGGAGGGTGCCGGAGCTGCTCCTCGCCTGGTACGACGGGAACGCCCGGGTCCTCCCCTGGCGGGAGGACCCCTCCCCCTACCGGGTGTGGGTGTCGGAGATCATGCTGCAGCAGACCCGGGTGGAGGCGGTAAAGCCCTATTACGAGCGGTTCCTCGCCGCCCTGCCCACGGTGGCGGACCTGGCCGCCGTCCCGGAGGAGCGGCTCTTAAAGCTGTGGGAGGGCCTGGGCTACTACAACCGGGCCAGGAACCTGCAAAAGGCCGCCCGGCTGGTGGTGGAACAGTACGGCGGGGAGCTCCCCGGGGAGTGGGAGGCCCTGCGCCGCCTGCCCGGGGTGGGGGACTACACCGCCGGGGCCATCGCCTCCATCGCCTTTGGAAAGCGGGCCACCGCCGTGGACGGCAACGTGCTGCGGGTCACCGCCAGGCTGCTGCACCGCCGGGACAACATTTTGGACCCCAAGGTAAAGCGCCGGGTGGAGGAGGAGCTGCTGGAGATCCTGCCCCCGCGGGTGGGGGACTTTAACCAGGCGCTGATGGAGCTGGGGGCCCTGGTCTGCCTGCCGGGCGGGGCGCCCCTGTGCGGCCGCTGCCCCCTTTCCTCCCTGTGCCGGGCCTGTGCCCTGGGGGACCAGGAGAGCCTGCCGGTGAAGGCCAAGGCAAAGCCCCGCCGGGTAGAGGAGCGCACGGTGTTCCTGGTGTTCTGCGGGGGGAGAGCCGCCCTGCGCCGCCGGCCGGAGACAGGGCTGCTCTCCGGGCTGTGGGAGCTGCCCCAGGTGCCGGGAAAGCTCTCTCGGGAAGAGGCGGAGGAGCAGCTCCGCCAGTGGGGGCTGCGGCCTGTGACATCGCTTTGCCAGACGCCCCCCGCCAAGCACGTGTTCACCCACGTGGAGTGGCGGATGACCGGCTGGTCCTGCCAGGTGGACCGGGAAGGAGGAGACTTCTCCTGGGCGGACAAGCAGGCCCTAAAGGGGGACTACCCCCTGCCTTCGGCCTTCCGGGCCTTTGGGGAGGCGCTGGCCCAGGGCCTGGCCCCGGGTCTGGCCCCGGGGGAAAGTTGACGGTTCTCCCAGCCCTGCCCCCCAGGCGGGGCGGGGCAATTCCCTCCGGCGGACAAGCAGGCCCTAAAACGGGATTACCCACTGCCTTCGGCCTTCCGCGCCTTTGGGGAGCTGCTGGCCCCGGGCTCGGCCCCGGGGGAAAGTTGACGGTTCTCCCGATTTGTATTATAATGATCAGATAACGCCCTGGCCTGCGGCGGGGCGGAACGTTTTGAGAACACAGGTCTGGGGCGGCGCAGCCGCCCTCACAAGGAGGCAGTTATGGCGCGGGAGAAAAAACAGAGCTTTGTAGTGGGAGCGGCCATCCTTTCGGCCTCCACCCTGCTGGTGAAGGTGTTGGGCCTGCTGTTCTCCATCCCCCTGGCCAACGTCATCGACGACAGGGCCATGTCCTACTTCTACACGGCCTACGACATCTTCGGGGTGTTTCTGGTGCTGTCCACCGCCGGGCTGCCGGTGGCGGTGTCCCGCATGGTGGGCACGGCCTACGCCCAGGGCCGGCAGAAAGAGGCGGACCGGGTGTTCTCCGTGGCCTTCTGGCTGTTTTTCTCCATCGGGCTGTTAGGGTGCCTGGCCATGTTCTTCGGGGCGGCGCCCATCGCCCGGTTCTCCGGCAACCCCCGGGCGGACAAGGCCGTGATGGCCCTGGCCCCCACCATGTTCTTCATCTCCATCATGTCCGCCCTGCGGGGGTACTTCCAGGGCCGGAGCAACATGGTGCCCACCGCTGTCTCCCAGATTATCGAGGCCACCACCAAGGTGGTCATCGGCGTGGGCCTGGCCTCCTTTATCATCAGCCGGTATGACGACGACGCCTGGGCGGCTGTGGGGGCCATCACCGGGGTGTCCATCAGCGCCGGGCTGGGGACTTTGTACCTGGTGTGCTACAAGCTGCGGCAGAACCGGCTGGACAAGCGGGAGCGGGCCGGGGAAGACCTGGCCGCCGCCCCCCGCCGGGAGCTTCTGATGAACCTGATCCGCTTCGCCGTGCCCATCACCTTGGGCTCCTGCTTTTTGAGTTTGCTGGACTTTGTGGACTCCGCCATCCTCATGGACCGGCTGCAGAACGGGGCGGGCTTCGCTCTGGACGCCGCCGAGGCCATGAAGGGCGTGCTGGGCCACGCCAGAAAGTTCTTTGACCTGCCCGGGTCCTTCGTGGTGCCCATTTCCACCAGCCTGCTGCCGGTGCTCTCCGGGGCGGTGGCCGCCAAGGACCAGCGCTCTGTGGACCACATCACCGCCATCTCCATGCGATTGACCCTGCTGATCTCCATTCCCGCCAGCGTGGGCATGTGCATTTTTTCCGATCCCATCTGCCAGCTGCTGCTGGCCAACAAGCCGGACACCGCCGCCCAGGCGGCTCCCCTGCTGGCCGTGCTGAGCCTGGCTATCTTTCTGAACAGCACCCTGTTTACCACCAACGCCATTCTCCAGTCCTTCGGCAAGCCCATTCTGCCGGTGCTGCACATGGCCGCCGGGGGCGTGGTGAAGATCGCCCTGTCCTTTGTGCTCATCGGGGTGCCGGAGATCAACGCTATGGGCAGCTCTGTGAGCACCGTGTGCTCGTACCTGCTCATCATGGTGCTGAACCTGTGGTCCATCCGGGGGCTGATGCCCCAGATGCCCAGCTTTTTGGGCATGGCCCTGCCCATGGCGGGCTCGTCCCTGGTGATGGGCGCGGTGTCCTACGGGGCGTACTTCTGCCTGACGCTGTTTTTGTCCCCCAAGCTGGCGGTGGTCCCCGCCATCTTTCTGGCGGTGGGGGTGTACGCCCTGTGCGTGGTGGCGTTCCGGGTGGTGACCTACGACGACGTGGCCATGCTCCCCAAGGGGGAGAAGCTGGCCCGCCTGCTGCGCCTGCGGCCCTCCGGCCAGCCCCGGCACCTGAAGTGACAATTGAAAGTTTTTGGTCAAGCTTTTTACAAAAAGCTTGCGAGGTGTGGAGCGGAGCTCCACGACCTTAAGAGCGGCGAAGCCGCGACAAGA
>DXDU01000062.1 GCA_019115285.1 Candidatus Acutalibacter pullistercoris | reverse complement strand
CGAGGGGGCTCTGAACCGGAACATGTACTACGCCTCTGTGCTGGGGGTGGAGCTGGGCATGTTCTACAAGCGCCGGGACTACTCCCGGGTGGTGGACGGCCGCAACCCCATTGTGGCCCACGAGTACCTGGGCTCCGACGTGGCCGGCAAGGACGTGTTCGTCTCCGACGACATCATCTCCTCCGGGGAGTCCATGCTGGACATCGCCTACAACCTGAAGGAGCGCAAGGCCCGGCGGATCTTCACCTACGCCACCTACGCCATTTTCACCAACGGCCTGGAGAGCTTCGACAAGGCCTACCGGGACGGGGTCATCGATGGGGTGTTCGGCTCCAACCTGACCTACCGCACCCCCGAGCTGCTGGAGCGCCCCTGGTTCTACGAGGTGGACGTGAGCAAGTATATCGCCTACTTCATCTCCGCTCTCAATCACGACATGTCCGTCTCCTCCATGATCGACCCCCACGAGAAGATCAAGGCCCTGTTGGAGGAGCGCAAGGCGGAGAAGTCCCGGGAGGCCGGGGCCCAGCTCACTTTCTAAGGCCATGGCCCAGCACATCACCGTGGTCCCCTACAACCCGGCCTGGCCCATGCTTGCCAGGGACGAGGCCTTCGCCATCCGCCAGGCCTTGGGGGGCAACTGTATAAAGATTTACCACATCGGAAGCACCGCCGTGCCCGGCCTGTGGGCCAAGCCCATTTTGGACCTGATGCCCGTGGTGGCGGAGCTCTCTCAGGTGGACGACTGCGCCCCGGCCCTGGAGGCCCTGGGCTACGAGTATCTGGGGGAGTTCGGCATCCCCGGCAGGCGGTACCTGCGCAAAGGGGGCGACGAGCGCACCCACCAGGTCCACGTGTTCTCCCGGGAGGACGGGGAGAACATCCGCAGGCACCTGGCGGTGCGGGATTTCCTCCGCTGCCACCCGGAGGACGTGCAGGCTTACGGCGACCTGAAGCGCCAGTTGGCCCAGCGCTTCCCCTACGACATCGACGGGTACTGCGACGGGAAAGACGATTTTGTAAAAGATCTGGAACGCCGGGCCCTGCTCTGGTGGGAGCGGGAACGGCAGTGAGGAAAAACCCCTGGGACTCCCGGGGGCTTTTGCTGTGGGAATTTTTCCCCGGGCGGTTTACAAATCCCCGGAAAAGGCATATAATAGGGACAACTGCAGAGAAGAAGAGAAGTACCCGCCCCACCGGGCGACAGAGAGCAGGGGCCTTGGCTGGAAGCCCCGCGGCGCCGGCGGCGGGGAAATGCCCTTTGGAGCAGGCGGGGGGAAATCCCCGCCCGGGGAGAGCCGTTACCCTCTGAAACGAGACAAAAGCGAAGTGGGACCGCGAGCATGTATCGCCTTCGCAGACGGGAGACTGTCTGCGGGGCGTTTTTGTTTTCGTCCCCCGGAGAAAGGAGGGCCTATGTTCCGCAGATTGAAAGAGGACTTGGACGCGGTGATGGAGCGGGACCCCGCCGCCAGGTCCCGGCTGGAGGTGTTCTTCCTCTACTCTGGGTTCAAGGCGGTGCGCTCCCACCGGAAGGCCAACTGGTGCTACCGCCACAACCTGAAGTTTCTGGCCCGGTGGATCTCCCAGCGCAGCCGGAAGAAGACAGGCATCGAGATCCACCCGGGGGCCACCATCGGCCGGGGGCTGTTCATCGACCACGGCATGGGGGTGGTCATCGGGGAGACCACCCAGATCGGCGACAACTGCACCCTGTACCAGAACGTGACCCTGGGGGGCACAGGGAAGGACACAGGCAAGCGCCACCCCACCCTGGGCAACAACGTGCTCATCGGCGCCGGGGCCAAGGTGCTGGGGCCCTTTACCGTGGGGGACAACGCCCGGGTGGCCGCCGGAGCGGTGGTCCTCAGCCAGGTGCCCCCAGGGGCCACCGCCGTAGGCGTCCCCGCCCGGGTGGTGCGCATCAACGGACAGAAAGTCGCTCCCCCCAGCCAGCAGCTGGATCAGATCCACGTGGCGGACCCCGTCTCTATGGAGATCTGCCGCCTGCGGGGGGAACTGGAACGGATGGAACAGCGCCTGCACGCGCTGGAAGACTCTCCCAAGGAAGAAGAAAGGAACGATCGCCATGGAACTGTATAACACCCTGAGCCACAAAGTGGAGGAGTTTGTCCCCCACACCCCGGGAAAGGTGAAGCTGTACACCTGCGGCCCCACCGTGTACCACTACGCCCACATCGGCAACCTGCGGTCCTACATCATGGAGGACGTGCTGGAAAAGTACCTGCGCTACGCGGGCTACCAGGTGGACCGGGTGATGAACATCACCGACGTGGGGCACCTGGCCTCCGACGCCGACACCGGGGAGGACAAGATGCTCTCTGGGGCAAAGCGGGAGCACAAGACGGTGATGCAGATCGCCCAGTTTTACACCGACGCCTTTTTTGCCGACTGCGAGAAGCTCCACATCCGCAAGCCGGACACGGTGGTGCCCGCCACCAGCCGGGTCCCGGACTTTATTGAGATGGTGGAGACCCTGCTGGGGAAAGGCTACGCCTACGAGGCCGGGGGCAACGTGTACTTCGACACCTCGAAGCTTGACAATTACTACGTCTTCGGCAACCAGACCGGGGAGGACCTGGCGGTGGGCGTCCGGGACAGCGTGGAGGAGGACGGCAACAAGCGGAACAAGACCGACTTCGTGCTGTGGTTTACCAAGTCGAAATTCGACGACCAGGAGCTGAAGTGGGACAGCCCCTGGGGCCTGGGCTACCCCGGCTGGCACATCGAGTGCAGCGCCATCTCCGTCAAGGAGCTGGGGGAGTATTTGGACATCCACTGCGGCGGCATTGACAACGCCTTCCCCCACCACACCAACGAAATCGCCCAGAGTGAGGCCTACCTGGGCCACCCCTGGTGCAAATATTGGTTCCACGTGCTCCACTTAAACGACGCCCGGGGCAAGATGAGCAAGTCGAAAGGGGGCTTTCTCACCGTGTCCCTCTTGGAGGAGAAGGGCTACAACCCCCTGGTGTACCGGATGTTCTGCCTCCAGTCCCACTACAGAAAGCCCCTGACCTTCTCCTTTGAGAGTTTGGACAACGCCGCCCAGGCCTACCAGCGGCTGGCCCAGCGCATTGGGGGTCTCTCCAAGGAAGGGGAACCGGATCTGTCCGCCGCCAAGCCCTACCAGGAGAAATTTAAAGAGGCCCTGGGCAGCGACCTGAACACCTCCCTGGGCCTGACCGTGGTGTACGACGTGCTGAAAGCGGAGCTCTCCGACGCCACCAAGCGGTACCTGATGGCCGACTTCGACCAGGTGCTGGACCTGGGCCTGCTGGAGGCCGGGGAACAGGCTATGAGGCCCCAGGGGGCGGAAGTCCCCCAGGAGCTGGCGGAGAAGATCGAGGGGCTCATCGCCAAGCGGGCCGAGGCCAGAAAGGCCAAAGACTGGGCCGCCGCCGACGCCATCCGGGACGAGCTGACCGCCATGGGCGTGGTGATGAAGGACACGGCAAATGGCGTGGAGTGGCACCTGCAAGCCTGAGCCCCGTTGACATTTTTGGGGGATATGCTATAATAGACATAGAAAAAGAGAGCCTGCCGATAAATGGCTGGCCCAAGTATTAGCTGCTTTATGAAAAAGTAGCCGCTACCTTAGGCTGAGGGCGGCTACTTTTTCGCGTTAAAGAGAGCAACGACCCAGGTGGTGAAAAGGCCGACAAGGCCGATTACCAGGGTGAGCAACTCAAATTCGCTCATCAGTATCACTCCCTTTTACATCGGGCTCTCGAAGAGACGAGGCTATGTAAACAGGAAGTTCAGTCTTCCCGAGGAAAGACCAGCCACCTATCCTCCGTTTATGGCAGACTCCCGCGGAGAGACCCCCGCAAGAGTATTGTAGCAGGTATGCTGACAGGTTGCAACGGTCTTACGTGAGTTTGCGGTGTTTGCTCCCGTCGCGCTTGCCGGCGCAGGAAAGCTATAGAAAACCCGCCCTATGGTCTTCGCTGCCGAGCGGGTCTATTTTGCTGTACCCACCCCCTGGTCTCGCCTGGCGCGTGCCCGCGCTGGGCAATAAAATCCCTCCGCAAAGGGCGCTCCGGGGCGCGTGCCCGCGCTGGGCAGGAAAATCCCTCCGCAAAGGGCGCTCCGGGATTTTAAGTTGCTCCGACCGACCAGACTGGGTAAACCGGCTCATAAAACCCCGGCGGGCGTAGCCCAGAGGGATTTTCACGGCCAGTCCGGCCACGGACCGGGCACGCGCCCCGGCGCTTGACTTTCCCCCTGTAAACGAGTAGACTAAGCATAAGCGAGGCCCGGCGGCTGCCGGGCTCTTTTCTTAGGGAAACAAAGGAGGAAACTGCCATGGAGATCTGTGGGAAGCGGGAGTTCGAGCTGCTGGAGAAGATAGGGTTTACCCGGATTGCCGGGTCGCCAGAGGAGCTGCAGGCGGCGGAGATTTTGAAATCGGAGTGCGACGCCATGGGGGCCCCGGCGGTGATCGAGCCCTTTGAGATCGAGCAGGGCATTGTGGAGGAGGCCACCCTGGAGATCCTGGAGCCCTTCCAGCAGGAGATCCCGGTCACCGGGTACCAGTGCGCCGAGAACACCCCGGAAGGTGGCCTTGTCGCCGACTTCCTCTATGTGGAGGACGCCGACGAGGTGAGCCTCTCCCAGGCCAAGGGTAAGATCGTCCTGGTCAACGGCTTTTTGCGGGTGCCCCTGTTTCGGAAGCTGATGAAGGCCGGGGTGGCCGGTATCGTCACCATGGAGGGGGAGTTGCGGGACAAGCGGGAGGAGACGGACCTCTCCACCCGGAAGCTGCGCCGCACTCTGCGGGCCTTCGGCAACGTGCCCCTGGTGCACACCCGGGTGCTGGACGCCATCGAGCTGGTGCGCAAGGGGGCCAGCAAGGCCCGCATCGTCCTCAAGGGCCGCACCGAGGAGCGCACGTCCCACAACGTGGTGGCCACGGTGCTGGGCACGGAGCGCCCCGAGGAGATCGTGTCCTTCGGCGCCCACTACGACTCGGTGGCCTTCTCCAAAGGCGTGTACGACAACGGCGCCGGGTCGGTGATCAACATGGAGATCCTCCGGCACTTTGTGGAGCATCCCCCCAAGCGCACGGTGAAGTTCATGTGGTACGGCAGCGAGGAGATCGGCCTGGAGGGCAGCTGGGCCTACGTGAAGGCCCACAAGGAAGAGCTGGAGCACCACCTGCTGATGATCAACGTGGACGTGGGCGGCCCGGTGCTGGGGGTGGACAAGATCACCGCCACCGCCGAGGACAAGCTGGCCACCTACCTGGAGTACTTTGTGAAACTGGAAGGCTTCGCCGCCCAGGTCAAGCAGGGCATCTACTCCAGCGACTCCATCCCCTTCGCCGACAGCGGCGTGCCCGGGGTGAACTTCAGCCGGGACGGGGCCCAGGGGGCTTCTTACATCCACAACCGGTTCGACACCCTCAGCTTCCTCTCGGCGGAGATGCTGGCGAAGACCACCCGCCACGTGCTGGCCTTTGGCGACGCCATGGCCAACGCCGTCGTGTTCCCGGTGGAGCGGAAGATCCCCCAGAACATTGTGGAGCAGGTGGAGAAGTACCTCTATAAGAAAGAGCTCTCCGAAGCCGCCGGGCAGTAAACCGGCCAGGGCTGGAAGAGGGAAATTAAAAGTTTTCGCCAGCCTTTTACAAAAGGCTGCGGGTTGCAGGGCAGCGCCCTGCGGCCTTAGGAGCGGCGCAGCCGCGACAAGAGAAAGCCAGGGGCGGCGGCCGCACGCGCCCGCAGGGCGATAGGCCGGCGACCCGACCGGCACTGCGCCCACTAAAGAAGAGGGTAGGAGCATTGTCATACCAGCCCGAAGGGCTGTAAACAATGCTCCGGCCCTCTTTCTTGTTGCCAGCTCCTGGGCTGGGGGGCTGCCGCCTCGCCTGCCGGGAAAGCTTTGTGGTGCCCACCCCCCGTCTCGCCTGGCGCCACGCTCGGGACGAGCGATGCCCACCCCCCGTCTCGCCTGCCGGCTCGGTCGGTTCGCGGCAGAGCGCCACTGGCGCTCGCTCACCCCCTCCCGTAAATTTACCGGGCGGTAATCGATGGCTTTTCTGTACGGGAGGGGGGGATATAATTCTATAATCTCATTCCAAAGGGGGACCTGGCGGCCCCCCTTTGAGAACCCCCTTTTTTTAAGGGCGGCC